>MZGN01000141.1 GCA_002085085.1 Helicobacteraceae bacterium 4484_230 | reverse complement strand
CCCGAATCTATCACTACCTTTATGCCCTCTATGGTCAGACTGGTCTCTGCAATATTTGTCGAAAGTACTACTTTACGCCTGCCGTGTCTGTCCGGCAAAATTGCCTTTTGCTGATCATCCTTTGCCAACACTCCGTATAACGGTATCGTCAAAACATCGCCGATGCCCATTTTTCCCAGCAGTTCATCCACACTTCTCTTTGCCGCTTTGATCTCACCTGCTCCCGGCAGAAAAACCAAAATATCGCCCCTGTCCGTATTCAGTGACTTCTCTATCGCCGCACATGTTTTTTTGACGATAGATCTTCTGTCAGGCTGCGGCTCACCTGGGTCCAGATAGTATCTTTTTACCCCGTAAGTTTTACCGCTGCCGGTAACTATCGGGGCATCTTCCAGCAGCGCCTTGACGGCAGAGGCGTTCAGGGTTGCGGACATCACCATGATCTTCAAATCCTCACGAACAAACTCCTGGCTCTGCAGAGAGAGTGCAAGTGAAAGGTCGGCATTCAGACTGCGTTCATGAAACTCGTCAAAAATGATCATCGCCACACTCTCCAGTGCGGGATCGGACTGAAGTATCCGTGTCAAAATGCCCTCAGTTACGACTAAAATCTTCGTTTTGGCCGATACGCGGCGCTCCATTCTTATCTGATAACCGACACGCTCTCCGATCTGCTCATCCAAAAGCGAAGCCATTCTCTCTGCCGCATTTCTTGCAGCCAGACGACGGGGCTCAAGCATGATAATCATCTTATCGCCCAGCCACTCCTCATCAAGCAGAGAGATGGGCACCATAGTTGTTTTTCCAGCCCCGGGCGGTGCTTCCAAAATAAGTTGATTTTTTTCACGCAGAAGAGCTTTTCTGATACAAAAAGAGCTCCAGTGCATCGATGATATTTTTGCAAACGATATCACTGTTTAAAAGCGTCTCTTTGGAGCAGCCTTCATCTCCCATAAGAGCAACGGACAGTGCCGCGGTTTTCAGCATCAAAACATCATTATTTCCGTTTCCTATGGCAACACTGCTGTCTGCACCCAACTCTTTTATAAAATCCGCTTTTTCACCGGTATGGTCGTGGCTTGAAAGAACTTTGACAGAGACATCAAACTCTTTAAGCTCCTCTTTTACACTGCCAAAAGTATCTGCAGTCACGACATAGATCCTATACTTTTGGGCCAGTTCGTCCATAAGGGCTTTTACTCCGTCTACAACCCTTCCGTCTTTTGCTATCGTGCCGTTATAGTCACAAACAATACTGCGAAGCTCGAATCGTCTGTCATTTGGTATTTCTATCATACGCTCCCCCTTCTCACCATTTCCTATTCCCTATTTTGCTTTTGGTCTGAATGCCTTTATAATATTTTCATCCGTTTCGATATATGGCCCCCCGATAAATCAGCGACTTGTTCCGGATTCCGGCTGTCTGGCGTGACAAAATTGCTGTCGGTACATACTGAAGGCTGACCTGACGCATCAGTTCACCAAAGCCCGGCATCATTTTGTCACACACCACCTCGGTAGCTTCCGGAGTCAGGTCGCGCGGTGCAGGACCTGTTCCTCCTGTCGTAACCACAAGCGAACACACCTCTTTGTCACACAACTCCATCAGAGTCTCTTCTATAGTATCCTGAACATCAGGTATGCATCTATACACAATCTCAAACTCGGTTGTCAGATACTCCTGCATCGTCTCCTGAATAGCCATTCCTGAAATATCTTCATATATACCTGCACTTGCTCTGTCAGATGCCGTCAATACACCAATTCTAATCACTCTCACTCCTTTGTAAAAAATGGTTTGCGCCGTTTATCATATAGGTTGTCGCAAAGGGGAGGAAAAACTCTTTTGCCTCTTTGGAATTTATAATCCTGTCCTCACTGCCTAAATAGACCTCTATTCTCACGCCTCTCTTTACCAGCTTTTCAAGCTTTTCAACATCCCATATATAATAAAGCAGTTCTTCGAGCTCCTGCAGTGTTGTCGGAACACGACTGACTTTTTGCATCTTCAGCGGTGCAAAACAGTTGCCCATAAATGTTTCAAGATAGGCATTCGGCTCTTTTTCATATGCCATCATCTGCATTCGCCTGAATCTTTCCGGCCGGTCTTGAAAAAATGCCGGGGAGATAAGCTGCAGCGTATCGATACGCCCACTTGAAGCCAAAGTATACTCCATGGCCTTTATCGCCCCCTTGCTGAATCCTGCTACACAGTACTCGCTGTTTTTGAGAAAATCATTAAAAAAACGGTTGTCATCAGTAAGCGAAAATCCACTAAAGAAATGCATCAACTTTCTCTTTTACCAATGCCTTTGAAATACTTTCGTACTCGATCAAAATTTCTTCCAGCTCATCCAGCACACTGCACATCCCCTCAAGAAGCTTTTCCGTTTCGGAATAAAGCCGATCCAGAAGCTGTGCATGCTCATCCGCATCGGAAATCAGTGTCGCACCCATGGCGTACTTCTCAAGCATCAGCGATACAAGCTGTTTTGCTTCAGCTATATCGGAAGCTGCGTTTGAGGCATGTTCGCTGAATTTCATCCGGCTTGCAGCCATTCCGGCAAGCAGAACCTTGATCCTGGCCTCTATCTCATGCTGTAAAAGCGGATCCGTCATTGGAGGCTTGATGGTATCTGAGCTGAGCATCACCTTTTCAAAAGGCAGATTGAACCAGTATGCCGCTAATGCTTTTCCGGCAAGATACCTGGCACGGTAGCGTTTCTGTTCTTCAGTCAAAATAGGCAGCTTTTTCTTACCGAAAGCTACCTTGTCCTTAACTGCATAAAAGTGTTCAAGTGTTACCTTTATATCCCTGTTTCTCAATGACAACAGTGCAGCCTCGTTGACAAGCGCTGCCAGTGATGCCCCGTTAAAACCCACTGTCATCTTTGCAATCTCTGCTATATTTACATCATTTGGAACATGATGAAGATATTTGGAGAGTATCGCTTCTCGCTCAACAGGTGTAGGAAGCTCGACAAAAACACGGCGGTCGAACCGTCCGGCCCGCAGAAGGGCGGAATCAAGAACTTCTATCTTGTTGGTTGCGGCAAGCACGATCACACCGCTTGCATCCTCAAAACCGTCCATTTCCGTCAGCAGCTGGTTGAGGGTACCTTCACGCTCGTCGTTGCTGCTTCCGTCACGTTTTTTACCTACGGCATCTATTTCATCTATAAAAATGATCGAAGGCGAGTTCTGTTTTGCTGCACTGAAAAGTTCATGCACCCGCTTTGCACCCATACCGACATAGATATGCACAAAAGAGGCACCGCTCTGGTAATAAAAAGGCACATCAGCCTCCGCCGCCACGGCTCAAGCTCCTCTTTTACATCGGAAATCCCGCCTATATCTGCAAAAGTGACATCAGATTTGACAGGCGTGACAATACCTGGGTTAGACATATCAGGCGATGCGGCCGAGACCTGCTGTACAGGCTTGGAGCTTTCATCACGTTTGAGCCGGTACCTGAAAAGTATAGATCCGATACCCAGCAGCAATACCAGGATCAAAAGTACGACAATCACGTTTGAGCCTGAACCGACTTTGACTTTATGGTTCACGAAAAGTTCCGGCGTGGTCTCGGATGTCGCAATCTTGAACTTGCCGTGCGGAGTTTGCAGATAGACATAATCTTCGGTTGCCGTCACTTTTTCTACCTGGCCGCTCTCAAGCATGGTCTTGGCCTCGTTAAAAGTAGCCAGATCCGCTGTATCTCTTAAAAGAGCGTACAGAACAAGAGCAATGACAAAAAATGCCGAAACGATCAGAACGATTCTGTTGGTCTTAGAGTTCAGCATAGTTATGATCCTTTCTTACCTCATAATTCTCCAGCGTAACCCAGTTGCCGGTGAGATCATCGTGTGATTTTATTATGACCCTGTTGAAAAATTGATCCAAACCGTGATACAGCCCGGCCTTTTCATTCTCTATCAGGACCTCGAGCGGTATTTTTGACCGTTGTCGAAACAACAGGTTGTTCTCATCGACTGTTTCAACAACAGTCTTCATCCTGATTTTTGAAACAGCACCGTTGATCTCAGGTTTCATGAGAGCCGATGGCGTACCGTCACGTTTTGAATATGTAAAGGGATGAATGTGTGTAAGCGGGAGCCGGCGGAGATTGTTTATGGCTTCATCCCATACAGCATCCGTCTCCCCCGGGTGTCCGACTATAAAATCAGTACCCAGTGCAAAACCTTTTTCAGCAAGTTTTTCAAAAAGTTTTAGATCGGAAGCATACCTGTTCCTGCGGTTCATAAGTCTCAGCATATCATCCGAAGTGTGCTGCAGGGCGATATGCAGATGCTTCTCCAGCCACGGCTCATCAAGAATCTCCATAAACTCACCGGTAACCTGGATCGGCTCCAAAGAGCCTATGCGTATACGCCTGACACCTCTTATCAGACTTATGCGCTTCATCAGTCCGGCAATAGAGTGCCCCTGCCTGTGCCCGTAACTTCCGACGTTGGTCCCGCTCAAGACAAACTCTCCAAATCCATTTGCCGCAAGAATCTCTATCTGTCTGAGTATCTGCTCTTCATCCATACTTCGTGCATCACCCCGGACAAAAGGGATTATGCAGTAACTGCACCGAAAATTACACCCCTCCTGTATCTTGATAAACGCTCTGCTCTTTCCGGCAAACTCTTCCACTATATTTTCATCGATAAAGTCAAGGTCTCCAAGTTCATAAAACCGCTTTTTTTCATTGAGCAGGGAATTTATGCGCTCTTTTTCGGACTGCCCGAAAACTCCAAAAACCTTCTCCTGCTCAAAAAGAGATTCGCCTTTGGTGTGTGCTCCGCATCCGGTCAGGTATATCTCTTTATTTAAATTACGCATGTGGTTGATATATGTACGGACATTGCTGTCTGCACCGTTGGTGACGGTACACGAATTGACTACGACAATATCTGCATCTTCCTCCTGCAGAGTAATATCAAAGTCCTTTAAACGGCTCATCATTACCTGCGAATCAAACATATTTGTCCGACAGCCAAAAGTTTTAAAAAAGACCTTCTGTTTCATACTGCCTCTGTTCCGCCAAGCTCCTGTGGCATTTCACGTTTGTCACGCTTGAGGTACAAACTCTGTGTAGGATATGCAATAGTGATATCATCCTGCTGTCTGAAAGAGTCCAGTATCTCCGCAGATATGGTGCTCCTGAGCGTAAGGGTGGCATAGGCATTGGTAAGATACCATGAACTTATGCATATGCCGTTCTCTTCGATAAATGAAAAGATACGCGGTTC
>MZGN01000055.1 GCA_002085085.1 Helicobacteraceae bacterium 4484_230 | reverse complement strand
TTGACGGTGGTTTTTGGTGCCGGTGATTTTATAGGTTTGCGCGGTACCGGCTCTTTTTGTTTTGCAGGTTCATCATAATATCCAAGTACCTCTTCCTCAAGACCGTACATAAAATTGAAAGATGGCTCAAGCTTGACTGACTCTTTTGTTTTAGATAGTGTGGGTGAAACACTGCTGGAAGATAAGGAGCTGCTTACTGTTTTTAAAATTGTTTTTTGATTGTTTTTGGTAACTGTCTCTGTTGGAATTATTTTTTCTATGTTGTTTTTTACAGAACCATTCGGCTTCGTATTGAAAAATTCAATGGACGGAATAAAAAGTAGTATTGCTATGGTTATAATGAGTAAAACAATAAGGACAAGAATCGGTTTTAATGTCTTTTTAATCTTATATGATAACCATTTTCGCTCAAGTTCAGGAATATTATACATGTAGAAACCCACCTTGAATAGCAGCCATCTCAATCATTTTGTTTGATATTTTTGTATAGCTGATCTTTGAAGGCCTGTTTTCTTCATACCATTCATAAAGATCGAACAGCAGATAAAGGAGCTTGTTTGTATCGCGATAGTTTCCTGATGTGAACCTGTGTATCAGCTTTACATTTTTATCGTTAAACATATTTGCTATATCAAAAGAGTTTGAGCGTAACAGTTTTTTTTGTATATAGATTTTTAGTTCTGACGACGTCGCGTTGAATAATTGTTGGCTTTCCCATATTCGTGTTTGAAAATGTTCTTTTGCTATCAAATCTTCTTGTTCTGTTTTGTGCAGAGTGATGATGAATTTTATTTTTCTCGAATCCGAGATCAGTCTGATCTTTTCCATTAACGCAGGAGAGTATAGTTGTGCTTCATCAAGCAATACCAGAGGGGGTGTATCAAACTCATAACTTAAACCAAGCTCATTGAAGCGTGTAAAGTTTAATTCACCATCAACTTTATGATTATATACGTCATAGGCTAGTGAACGTAAAAATTCACTTTCATCAATAATGGGTGTTTGGTATAAAATAACTTTCTGCTTTTCAAACAGGTCACGGTACAGTTTATGCAGCATCATACTTTTGCCTGTACCTGGTTTGCCATACAGAAGGATCATTTTCAATGGTTTTTTAATTGATTCTCTAAGTGCATTATATACAACAGACACTCTGTCAAGCTGGACATACTCATTTGAATCAACGACATCCAAAAAAAGATCTTTGGATGTTTTAAAAAGGCTATCGCTCATCTACCTATTTGTTTGCATTCGTATTTGTGTCTGTATCTAAACCTACATCTTTGTTGGTATATTTTAAATACCCAAGTTCGGCTAAACTAAGAGTATTGTTCTCTTTTTTAATAATATGTGGCTCTATGACGATAACAAGTTCTGTTGATAAGGTCTTCTTCTCTTCATATTTGAATAGGTAACCGAGCCCCGGAATGTCACCAAGCAGTGGCACTTTGTTTGTTCCCATAGCTTCACGTTTGTCGATCAGACCACCTATAATGATGCGGTTGCAGAAGGGTTGATTTTGAGTGTGATCGTCTGGTCATGTGAGATCTCGGGAGTAATATCGAGTAAAACACCTGCAAAAATAGACTGCACTACATCGTTGTTTGTCGTTTGTGATGTACCCGCCGAGCTACCCGCCAGAATATTGGATTGCTGAGTTTTATAGAAGAACTCCGTTCCTACGGTTATCAGTGCAGGCTGATTATTGAGAGTAAGTACTTTCGGATTTGAAATAACTTCTATGTCTCCCTGTGTTTTCAGAAATTTTACCAGCTCGTTTATGGATCCGCCGCCTGATATTTTAATGACAGAGGCAATACCGGCAGCTCCACCAAGAGTAGATTCTAAAACTGATCCGGCATTGGCTCCGCCTTCAAATCCGGTATTGGCCACATTTTTCATATTTAATGAATCGATGGAGGCAGTAAAGTTTTGCAGAGCATAGATCTGTGACCAGTCAATACCGGTTTCTGATGAATCGCTTAGTTGAACTGCCATCATGTGAACATCGATAAGAACCTGATACTGTACTTTTTTCTGAAGTTCTTTCAAGTAGCTGTCGAGTCTCTTTTGCTGTTTTACCGTAGCAGTGACGGTGATGAATCCTGCATTCTTGTTGATAATCGGAGCCTCTGCCTGATAGTAGTCTTCCGGCCTGTTAAGAACGCGCTGGAGCTCCAGGTCCAGTTCTTCCCAGAATTTCATCTCATCTGTAGAGTTAATTTGAACTCCTGAGGCATTTGTGGGATTATTGTTCATGTTGCCGCCACCGCTATTGTTGCCGCCACCGCCTGGTGTACTGCCGGGCATTGTTGCAAGCTGCTGCTGCTGCTGCTGATTGCTGTCGGCACTTTGGGAGCTGAGCATAACTGTAGTGCTGCCGATACTTTTACGTGAAGAGAGTATGTAATCTATATTGTAAGTCTTTGTCTCCAGGAAAGAGATCCTGAGAATATTGTCTTCCAATGTATAGTTAAGATTATTTTCTATCAGAAGAAGGTCAAAAACCTCATTGATAGTAAGATTCTTGAATGCAACCTTTTGTAGTTTTTTCTCTGTCATCTTTTTTTCTGCTACCGGATCGCTGACAATGAGACTAAGGTCACACTCTTCACTTAATTGATCGACATAGCTGGCAATGCTCATACCTTTTTTTGCATTTATTGTAAACAGCTCATAGGTACAATCAGCTGCCTGCAATGTCGAAATAAATGCCAACATGGCAGTGATCGAAAGTGCCGTCTTGTTTAAACGTTTAATAGGTTTTATTAAATTCATCATCTTGCTCTTCCTATTTGGTTTGAATTTTGATTTTGGAATCTGTCACTGCAATAAACAGTTTTAGCTCTTTTTTACGGTTTTTAAGTACAACTGCAGACTCATCGATCTCTTTGATAGTGAATCCGTGTACTTTATCATCTTTTTTATACCAGTTTCCGTCGATCAGTACAGATGACTTGTTGACGATAGCCTGTAAATTCGGATGTCCACTGACTGTTTCCGTCTGTTTGACGACCCGAGTTGGTTTCACACTCTTGTTTTCATCCTCCTTTACAGGGGGCTGATTGAGAAACAGGGTGGTTGCAAAAGGATTCTTCAGCATTGATGTGGCATTTTGACCCATGCCTGTCCGGCTGGGTTTGATTGCCGCAATCTGTTCATCTACCCATTTCAGGTTTTGACTAGGTATATCTGCAAAAAGAAACAATGGCAGTCCTGCCAGTAGTATTAATCGTTTCATTAGTGTGTAATCCCCCATACTGAAGAGTTGATATCAATATCAAGCGTCTCTGAAGCACTTAGATTGAAATCATGAATATCAATTACAAGATCACTTTTTTCCATTGAGTTTATGAATTTATAGATATTTCTATAATTTCCGGAGGCTGATATCTGAATATCAAGGACGTGCCCAAATTTGCTTTTATCAGTGGAGAGCTGGTTGGACAGAGATCTAAGTTTGATTTTATATTTTTTGGCATTTTCTGCGATTGAGTCTATATATTTGCCCCAGACAGCCTCATTATAATAAAGCTCCGATATCTGTTCTATTTTGAACTTGATATATTCATTGTCATTTCTGACAACTTTTGCTTTATTGTCGATCATAGTGATCTCATCTGCAATTTTCTGTATTTCGGTCTCCGGATGCATTGCAAGATACTGCTTGTCTACATTTAGTCTTTTTAGTGATTTTTCACTTTGTGCCTTAACGGCTTGGTACTCTTTTTCAGATGATTCCCAAAAGAGTAGATATGAGATGCCAAAGAGTACAGCCGCGATCATGCCAAGTGTAAGCATTCGCTCACGCTCATTTTTTTGGGCAAAACTCTGGTCTATGGCATAGAGATATTTTTCAATATTTAAATTCATTTTAATACCACCTTCATTTCACCAAGATAATACTTTGTCTCTTCATTCAGGAAGATATTATCGAGTCTGAAAGAGAATCTTTTTGTACGGTTCTTTGTCATAAATTCCAAAAGATCTGTTATCTGCTTGTCGTTCTTGGCTATCAATTGAAGACTCATGGTTTTACTGGTATTGTCTTCTGTATAAAAAATTTCCGATACTCCAACTTTAAAGCGGTTAAGATCTCTTGTGATTTCAGCCAGTATTTTCCCTTTCATAGGGTAATTGACCTTTATATCATGTATTTTTATCAATGTAGCTTTTTTCTCATTGAAGTTATCTATTTCAGCCTGAAGTGCAACTTCAGCAGCTTCCTTCTCTTTATATTTCTGGTTTATTGCGGCTTCTCTTGCCAGTTTGACGTGATGAATCTCTGTATACTCCTGGTCAAGCAGGTTTTTGTGGATGTTTTCTGCATAGGAAAGTGTCCAGAAGGTTACCGGATAGGCAAACGCAAGCATTAATGATGCAGCCGTAGTAGCAATCAGTTTTCCGCTGTGGCGCTGCAGGAAAGGCGGAGGCCTGTGAAAAACAGTGAAGTTGATCTCGTATCGTTCATCTTCTTCTTCCAGTGCATACAGTTGCATCAGCTGCTGAATTTGATCTATATACTGGCCGTCGGTGTCAAAGCCGTAATCAAAATCAAATGGAGAAGACTCAAGGCTCAGGTAGGTTTGACAATATTCGTCCAGCCCAAGAACAGTGCCTACCTGTGAGCCGATATAGATAGAGTCTATTTTTTCAAGTTCATATGCGCGTTTTGCATAAGTCAGTACGTCATTAATATGTAAAAACAGTTCTCCAAAGAGTTTGATAAGGTATTTTTGATGCTCACTGTTTTGTGTACTTAAGCCTTCTTCGGAAAGCAGTTTCATGAATACATCTTTTCCAATCTGCTCACCAAGGAGTTCACAGAAACGTTCGTGCATCTGCTTGAAAGAGTACTTCAGTGTTTTGGTGTAGATGAATTCCTGATTGTTGTAGATTGTAAAAAAAGCATCGTTGTCCTGAAAATAGATAAAGCTGTGAATACCATTGTCATTAATAAGTTCAGACTGATACAGCCCCTTCATAAGCAGTGGGACCGGAACGATCTGATCAATATATTTTATTCTGTCTACTGCATTGATGAATTTTTCATCCAAAATAGCAGGATCAACAATAAATACATGAAAAAAGCGGTTTTTTTCATCTGCATTATCAGGGGCTTCAATATAATCTATCTTATACTCCACAGCCATATCCAGCGCAAGCTCTTCATACGCTTTTGTTTCAATCACAAACTGAATATCCTCATCGGGAATATTCTTGCTGATACCAATAAGTGCAGTTATAAAATCATTGGTATTCAAAAATGCAATACTGTACTGGCTTTTGGAATATATGGGGTTACTCTCAGGCGTTAACCGATTGGACGTACAAGAATAATAAACATCTCTATATGGGTTAATGGAGAGGACGGAGGCGAATGACTCTAGATTCGTTTTACCCATTGCATTTAATCCTATCAAGAAAGTAATTTATGTCAGCCATAACTTACTCTTTTAATGTGGTCTTGATTAATTGTAACCGAATCATACTTAAAGTTTTTCTTAAAAGTGGATTTAGATGGCTAAATAGCGGATTTTAGGGCGAAAATGTTATTGCTTTATTTGGATGTTAACGGCAAAAAAACTTTTGTTAATCAAGCGTTTACTTAACGGCGGTAATTTTGTTAAAAGTAAAAAACAGGTTTGATTATTTTGGCTGGTAGCCTAATTCATCAAGCATTTTTTTATCACTTGTCCAGTTTGGTTTTACCGATACAAAGAGATCCAGATATACTTTTTTTCCGATCAGTTCCTCGATTTTTATACGTGAATCACGTCCTATACGCTTGATGGCACTGGATGAGTAAGGGATCTCATCGCTTATATTTTCAAAGATCGCTTCTCTTATAAACTCTCTGTAGATATCACGTACCATTTCTGTCGTCAGATCTTCAGGATCAAAAAGGTAGGGAGATTCATCAAGATATTTGACGATGGTGTCCAGGAGGTCTCCGCGGCCGACTGACTTTGTAACGGAAAATGGGATGAGCGCTTCGAACTCATTGGAGAATTGATTATACTCACTGATGCGGGAGAGCAGCTGTGACTGTTTGACCGTATCTATCTTGCTGAGTACGATAATATGTTTGCGTTTGTGTCTGTTTAGTTCAAGGAAGTGTTTATAGTGTTTTATACTGTCCGATGCAGGAGCCAGATAGACGACAAGATCGCAGTCTCCTATCGCTTTGAGAGCCTCCTCAAGCATAAACTGGTTCAGGAGTTTCTCTTTTTGATGCAGCCCGGGAGTGTCTACAAAGATTATCTGATCGCCTTTATGCATCACTATCGCATTTAGCCGTTTGCGTGTTGCATTTGCTTTTTGGCTGACCATGGCGATTTTCTCTCCCAAAAGCCAGTTCATAAGTGTGCTTTTGCCTGCATTGGGCCTGCCGATGAGTGCTACAAATCCGGCTTTTGTCATTTTAGTCCTTGTTTAGAGAATATAACGTGAAAGATCTTCGTCTTCAATAACCAGATCAAGTTTTTTATGTACCAGTTCTGCGGTAATGGTTGTGGTCTCACCGCTATGTTCATCGGCATCGAAGCTGATCTCTTCAATCACTTTTTCCAGGATCGTATGAAGGCGTCTTGCCCCGATATCTTCCGTTTTTTCATTCGCTATCTGGGATAGATGCGCCATAGCGCGGATTGCATCATCTTCAAATTTCAGCTCAACACCCTCTACGCCCATAAGTGCCGAATACTGCAGAAGCAATGAATTTTTTGTCTGTGTCAGTATCTGGTAGAGCGCTTCCTGGTCCAGTGACTCGAGCTCAACGCGCAGAGGAAAGCGTCCCTGCAGTTCAGGTATAAGATCGCTCGGTTTTGTCAGATGAAAGGCGCCGGCAGCTATAAAAAGGATATGGTCCGTATTGACAGGACCGAATTTTGTGTTTACCGAAGAGCCTTCTACGATGGGGAGCAGGTCACGCTGAACACCCTCTTTGCTTGGATCGTTTCGGCCTTCGCTTTTGGAGCTTACCGCTATCTTGTCGATCTCATCCAAAAAGATGATACCTCCCTGTTCCGCTCTTTTGAGTGCCTCTTTTTTTATGGCATCGGTATCCAGCAGGTTTTCGCCGGCTTCATCCTCGAGTATTTTCCTTGCGTCTTTTACGGTAACCTCTTTTTTCCGCTTCTCTTTGTTGATGTTGGCAAATATCTGAGAGAAGGATTCCTGCATTTTTGCCATCTCGGGAACCATATTTGTATCGTTGAACTCTATGGATCTTTTTGGCATATCTATTTCGATGACCCTGTCATCCATTTCACCGTTTGATACACGGTCTTTCATTCTCGCGCGGGAGAGTTCATACTCCTCTTTTTTTGTATCACTGGCAAGGTTTGGCAGCGGAGGGAGCAGTTTGTCTACGATCTTGTCCAGTACATACTGGTCTATTGCTGCCGCATTTTTTTCCTGCTGTTCAAGTTTTACGATCGAGATGGCGTTCATCACAAGATCGCGTACCATCGATTCGACATCTCGTCCCACGAAACCGACCTCTGTAAATTTACTTGCTTCAACTTTAATGAACGGAACATTCATCATTTTGGCAAGACGGCGTGATATCTCTGTTTTTCCGACTCCCGTAGATCCGATCATCAGAATGTTTTTCGGCATTATTTCATCCTGAAGTTCAGGTTCGAGCTGCATTCGACGGTAGCGGGTACGCAGTGCAAGGGCGATCGTTTTTTTGGCGTCACGCTGCCCTATGACATACTCGTCAAGGTAGGCGACGATCTCTTTGGGTGTCATATTCAAGAAGTGCTCTCCTCAAGTATCAGTGTTTTTATATTGTGGTTGGTGTATATGCATAGATCGGCGGCTATACCGAGACTCTCTTTTACCAGACTCTCTTCATCCAGGTCGGCATGTTTTTTCAGCGCGCGCGCGGCTGAAATGGCAAAGTTTCCGCCGCTTCCTATCGAGGCTATCTCGCCGTCTTCAGGCTCTACAACATCACCGTTGCCTGTCAAAATAAAGATATGTTCATTGTTCAGTACTATCATCATCGCCTCCAGGCGGCGCAGAACCCTGTCTTTGCGCCAGGCTTTGGAGAAGTCGATGACCGCTTTAAGAAGATCACCTTTTTTTGCCTCCAGGTTCTCTTCAAACATGTCGAATAGGTTGAATGCGTCTGCGGTAGAGCCGGCAAAACCGGCAAGTATTTTACCCTGGTACAGTGTACGTATTTTCGTTGCGTTGCCCTTCAGGACACTGTTTCCGAAAGTAACCTGCCCGTCTCCCCCGATAACCGCTCTGTTTTTGCCTTTGTAGGCCAGTATTGTAGTTGCGTCGAACATTAGTCGCCTATAACCTCTACATGAAGTGTTGCATGCAGGCCGTGCCCGAGTTTAAAATCAAGGTCATGGTCTCCGGTACTTTTGATAACTGTTTTGGAGTTGATGTGTTTCTTGTCAAGCTCTATGCCGTGCTGGTCGCTAAGTGCATGTACGATCTCATCTTTTGTGACAGCACCGTAAAGATGGCCTGTATTTCCAAGTTTTTTATGGATTACGATTTTTAGTTTGTCAAGTTTCTCACTTAATGCGGTAAGTTCCGCAATCTCATCAGCTTCAAGCTGTTTTTTTTCACTCTCTTCCCTGGCATGCTGTTCAAGTACATCTGCAGTAGCATGTTTGGCAAAGCCTTTTCCAATCAGAAAATTCTTCCCGTAACCGTCTTTTACCTCTTTTACCTCACCGGCCTTACCCAGGTTTTTAACATCTTTTATTAATAGTACTTTCATATTTATCCTTTTATTTTAACAAGCTCTCTAGCGTTCTATCTCGCCGCCGTAAGAGACGATTCCATATGTAAGGTTGCCCACTTTGGCATAACCCATATCGTTTAAAATGCGCTGGCAATGTGCACTTCTGCTTCCTACGTGGCAGTAGAGAATAATACTGTCGTCTTTAGAAAGCTTCGCTTCGCCCAGCGTATCGAAGAAGCTGCTTGTCGGCACAAGTACGTCCGCGCCTTTTATATGGCCCATCTGCCACTCCATATATTCGCGTACATCGACAAGCTTGAAGCTGATCATACCCAGTTCTCTTGCCTCTATCAACGCATGAAGCTCATCGCCGTCAAGCTGGCTCTTCTCCAGTAGCATTTCACACTCATCGGTAGTAAGGCCGCGGGAGTGCTGGTGTACAACTTCCTCGATCTCCTCTTCTTTGGCATGACGTGCCGCATATTCCGGCGTACAGTAGATCTGGCAGTGGCATACGCCGTCTTCAGGGATCTCTTTTTCTATTGCCGGAGGACAGGGGCAGATACGGTCCTCTTCCTTGTTTCCTGTAATGAAAAAGCAGGGGCAGTAGCGTTTGCCGTGCATCATTTTATTGCGCGTCAGGCCAAGTTGAATACCTTCGTTTATTTCGGCATCAGGATTGTAGGCCCAGCCGAACTGCTCAATGACTTTATCGGTAAAACGGATTGTTTTTTCAAGTTCCGCCTGAAACTCGTCAGAGTTGATATCTATTTTCTTTATGGTTGTATTCATGCTTTTTTCCTGTTTTTGCCTTCGATTATAAAGCGCAGAGCATTGAGCCTGATAAAACCTTCAGCATCTTTCTGGTTGTAGACTTCATCTTCCTCAAACGTGCTGTATTCGGCACTGAAAAGAGATTGTTCGGAACTTCGTCCTACAACATAGATAGCTCCCCTGTAGAGCTTGAGGCGTACTGTACCGTTGACAAATTTTTGTGTTTTGTCAATAGCTGCCTGAAGCATTTCGCGCTCAGGAGCGAACCAGAAACCGTTGTAGATCAGTTTCGCATATTTTGGCATCATTTCGTCTTTGAGATGAGCCTCTTCACGGTCAAGCGTAATAGACTCTATGGCGCGGTGGGCCTTGAGCATTATCGTTCCGCCGGGAGTCTCATAGCATCCGCGTGCTTTCATGCCGACATACCGGTTTTCCACGATGTCTACGCGGCCGATACCATGTTTGCCTCCAAGTCTGTTCAGCTCTTCAAGCATAGTGGCAGGTGAAAGACTTTTTCCGTTGAGGGTAACAGGGTCACCGTTTTGGTAGCCAAGTTCTATGTACTCAGGCTTATCAGGGGCATTTTCCGGTGAAGTTGTCCAGAGCCACATGCTCTCTTCCGGTTCGGCACTCGGGTCTTCAAGGATGCCTCCCTCGTAAGAGATGTGCAGAAGGTTGGCGTCCATCGAGTAGGGTGATTTTTTCCCTTTTTTCTCGATCTTGATGCCGTGTTCTTCCGCATATGCCAGAAGTTTTTCACGGGAATTCAGATCCCATTCACGCCATGGGGCAATGATGGTAAGGGTACCGTCCTGGCCCAGATAACCCATTTCAAACCTTACCTGGTCGTTACCTTTGCCGGTGGCGCCGTGGCTGACGCCGTCCGCACCGGTAATATGTGCGATCTCGACCTGACGCTTGGCGATAAGCGGTCGGGCTATGGATGTTCCAAGAAGGTACTCGCCTTCGTAGATCGCATTGGCACGAAACATGGGAAACACATAATCCCTGACAAACTCTTCTCTCAGATCGTCAATGAAAATGTTTTCCGGTTTGATGCCGAGCTCCAGTGCTTTCTGCCTTGCAGGTTCAACCTCTTCACCCTGGCCGATATCTGCCGTAAAGGTAACGACTTCACAGTTGTATTCATCCTGCAGCCACTTTAGAATAACGCTTGTATCAAGTCCGCCGGAGTAGGCGAGAACTACTTTTTTTACCTCTTTCTTCATACAGACCTCTCTATTTTAGGAGTAATAATTACGCGATTTTATCTAAAAAAATATGATAATGAGGTTAAGTATAAAACCCAGACCCTAAATGCTAGAATTATTTGAAATTTGGGTTTTATCGGAATTGTTGTTATTATTAAATATAATGTTTATGGCGGAGTGGCGATTTGCCCGGCCTGTAAAGCATATTTTTGGTTTAAAGAGTGAAGATGGTATATAAAGCACAGGGTAAAGAGATAGATCTGGAGAAAATAACACGACTTTATCCCGCAGTAACGGTGGAAGTTGAGGGTGAGACGGCGCAGGTTTCACTGGAGTGGGCTGAGATGAAAAAGGATGCAGTGGTGCTCAGGGCATATGTGCTGGTTTTCGATGTAGATCCTCTCGACAAGAGACCCGACAACCGTGTTGAGCTCGTCTATCAGACTAAAGATGAGCTGATGGCAGCAATGAGGGAAGTAGCCGGATATTTTGAAAAGAAGGGCGGAAAGGGAAGGATCTTTTATCACTCTTCATTAAACATTAAGCATTAGCGGATCAGTCTGAGCGGGTCTATATGATAGTTTTTCTGTGTTACTTCGAACATCAGCTCTTTACTGACACGCCCTATTACCGTTCCTTTTTTTATTTTCTTGCCTTTTTTTATTCTTGGGGCTATTTTGTCCATGTGGGCATAAATAGTATGCAGCCCGCCGGTATGCTCTACAATAACCACATTGTCCAGAAGCGGTGTATTTTTTGCCATAATCACTTTTCCATTTAAAATAGTCATAACTTTTGCATTGCTGCGCGCAGGTTTTAGCAGGACAGATTCGTTAAATATCTTGATCTGATAGATGGGATCCACATATGGTCCGTACCTTTTTGTAACAGTGTATTTTTCAAGAGGGGCAATGGTTTTTTTCCCACGATATCTTCTGGTGCGCACCTTGTGGTAACTGGTTCCTACTTTTTTTACCTTTGGCAGGTTTTTTGAGTTGAGCGCCAGCTGCTGCTCTCTTCTTCGTTTTGCAGAGCGCTCCCTCTCTTTTTCATCTTCCTGTATGATATTCAGGCGTGTCAGCTCTTTTTTCAGGGCGTCTTTTTGTTCAAGCAGATTTTTGACAGACCTTCTGTACTTTTTTTTGTCTTTATTTAGTTTTTTAAGCGCAAGCTCCTTCTCTTTTTTCTCTTTGCGGAGCCTTTTCTGTTTGGCATCTATCCGGGCGATATTTTTTTGCAGGACAAGGGTGCGTTTTTTAAGATCATTTATCCGGCTGTCGGTATATGTAAAATCACTGCTTAACGACTTTATCTTTTTTTGTGTCTGGAGGGTCAGCTGTTTGAATACCTCTTCGGTAATGAGCGAATCTGCTGTAATGGTATTTTCATCATTGGCAAGAAGTGAGAGTGATATGCTGCGCGCCATCAGGCTGATCAGCTCTTTTTCAATTTTAAGGCGTTTTTGTGAGAGGTTGTTTTGGGAAACTTTCAGCTGCTCAAGCTCTTTTTTGTCAAGTTCATATTTTTCTTTTTTCTGCTTGAGTTCATCAGAGAGCTGCTCGAGATGTTTCTGCTGTTTTAAAATAGCTTTTTTTTGAATAAGGATAGCTCTTGCGGTCTCAGCCATCTTTTTGTTTAGCGAAAGATACTGCTTGTCAAAACTTTTGATCCGCTCAGAGGTCTCCTCGATCTTGCTGTCAGTACCGCTTTGCGCATAAATACAGCTTAAAAGCAGGGCCGATACAAGGATAAATAGACGAATCATACCTCTTCTTTGTGACCCATTACAATCAGGCTGGCCAATACTATGGACAGTGACATTGCGACGCCAAAAAGTATGGGCATATCATGTGTAGGATTGAAGAGCGGGATCTGTATCCCGATCATCTGCAGGGCCTCTTTTGAAATACCATAATGTTCTGCCGCTATAAAAGCTCCAAATACAAGTACGGTAGCTATCAGTGCATCTACAATGGCCAGTCTGAACAGTACGGCAGAGCGCAGCCATACGGGCGCTCCAAACAGTGCCATAATGTTCATACGTTCATGATGCTGAAGCTGCCACAGGCGCATCTCTCTGAGTATCAGCAGTGTGGTTACGGTAAATATAGCTACGGCAAATATCATGACTACCCATTTAAAAAGCAGAAGAAGTCTGTAGACGGTAGTGTGGTTGTGTGAAAAACTCTCCACCCGCTTGATAAATCCCTCTCTTTGAAGCTCCAGCGTTACAGTATCGACCTCATCGGGAGTCGGAAAATGGTCAAGGTGTATGCGGTAAAATTTTGGAAGTTTTATCTTGTGCAGGTTTATGCTTTTGCTCTTTATCTCTTTTTGCATTTTCTGTATGACCTGCTTCGGTGAGATCTCTTCAGAATTTGAGATCATTGGGTCTATCTTCCTGAAAGTATTTACAGAGATGTTTATATCACTGATAACAATGATGGAGTAGTTCTCGTTCAGGTTTTTTTCATAAATGTCTATAGTGCGGTCAACGTTTATGAATATCTGAAGTGTCAGAAGGATTGTAAAGAGGGCAATGATAAGTGAAAGGTGATTTTTAAACGATCTCATAAACGCTTCCGTACTCTATGTGAAAATGTTTGTATCCTATATTCATCGATTCCGGTATATGGTGTGTTACGACAACCACTGTAGCCTTTAGTTGTGAAACTGCCCCTTCAAGCAGATTCCAGATCACTTTTGATGAATATTCGTCAAGGTTGCCCGTAGGTTCATCGGCAAGTATCAGTATAGGGTTGTGTGCAAGTGCTCTGGCCATTGCAACACGCTGCTGCTCTCCTCCGCTGAGTTCAAGAGGATATTTTCCGCTTTGGTGGTTAAGCTTGACATGGGTAAGAAGTTTTTTGACCTGGATCTCACTGACATCGCGGGCATAACCGTTGATAAGCAGCGGCAGCATGACATTTTTCTCTATATTCCACTCTTTGACCAGCTTGTAATCCTGAAAGACAATGCCGATATGGCGCCTGAGAAAATTCAGTTTTTTACCCGATATGCCCTGCATCTGAACGCCGCCGACCGTCAGTTCACCAAGGGCAGGCTTCAGTGCCCCGTAAAAAGATTTCAGAAGAGTTGATTTGCCACTTCCGCTGGCACCGGTTATAAAGACAAAACTGCCTGAAGTGATAGAGAAGGTGGCTTTGTTGATGATGGTTTCACTGGTGTTATAGCTTAGGGACAGTTCCTGTGCAATTATAACTTTATCCATGGAGCAGTCCGCGTAATATTTTATGAGCTTTAAGGTTGCCTTTTGACCTGATCGGTGCTGAAGGAAAGTAGTTGAGTTCATCTTTTCCGATCAGCAGGTACAGGTGCTCCGGTCTTTCAAATGCGCCCATAGATAGACGAAACAGATAGCGGTCATCATTTGTCTTGTAGAGCCGCTCAAAGTGGATGAAGCCTCCTTTGAAACGATGCGTTGTGCCGTTAAGCTCTTTTAGTTTTGCCATATCGTATTTTTCAGCCGGAAAATCGAAACTTCCGGGATCTTCCAGTTCGGGGCTTTTTTCTTTGTTATGCAGGATGATATCGTATATATTTTTTTCCTGACGCCTCCAGCGCTCTTCATATTTGCTTTTTACAGAGATATCCCTGTTTTTAAAAATCTCTATATGCATATAATTTAGAGTGTTGAAGGTTTGAAAAGCATAATCATAGTAGTTGTCACTGTCAGTACGCAGCTCCAGTCTTCCGTCCGGCATAAGAACGCGGATGCTCTCTTTGATAAAAGTCTCGCTGATAACACGCCGATGCGGCTTTTTGTCCCATGGCACGGGGAAGTGGACATATATGCGCCCGACAGTATTTGACGGAACCAGTTCCAGAAAAAGACGCGCATCATAATCCAGCAGCATGACGTTGTCAAGTTTTTGTATATTTATCTGTTTTATCATCTGATCGATCGAAGGGCGGTGTATCTCTATGCCGATAAAGAGGATGTCCGGATTCTTTTTTGCCTGATGCAGAAGGTGCCGGCCGGAACCGAAACCTACCTCTATGCGGACCTCTTTGCCTGTCGGAAAACATTCTGCAAAATAGTGGATCGTTTTAAGAGCAGAGTTTTTGACAAGATGTATGTTTTGCTCATCGTCATTAACGTTGCTTTCAAGTTTTTTACAGCCGCTTGCGTCTGCGTAGGCAAGTAGGGCTTTTTTAACGAGGTATGTAGAAGAGGGGCGGGAGATTTTGTCGCTTTTTAGAAGTTTCTTCTCTTTTACATCCTTTACAAGGAGAAAAAAATCTTTACCCTGTGCTTTTGTTGCAATAAGATGTTCATCGTTGTGATCCAGGTTTGTAGCCATAAACGCAAATTCGATATCATCATACCTTGCCGGAAAAGCCAAAGTTTTGAATGATTTTATGTGTATATGCGGCATCAGTTTGGATTTGCTTCCAGCATCAGTTCATGTTCATTTGACGGCAGCGAGCGTATTCCATCCTTGTCCACGCCAACCACTTGGTAGACATATTGCCGCCCCGGCACCACATTTACATCAGTAAACTGTTGTTCTCTTTTTACATTGATTTCAGCTGTTTTTTTGTCCAGCCAGCCAAGCTTGGTCGTTTTTATAACAATATATCTGACCGTTCTTTTATCCGAACTGTTCCAGTGTAGACGGGCAGAGTTGTCTTTGATGATTGCATGTGTAATTACCGGAGCTGCAGGGCGGGCAAGTGTGCTTCCTTTTGCCGCATCGCATAAAGGACTCTCCAGTTCATCTTTGTCAACTACAGAAACTTTATAATAATAGGTTTTACCATCTTCATCTACCATGTCTGTATAGCTTGTATCATGCAGTTTGACATAGTATTTAAACCCGCCTCCAGAACGGCTGGAGCGATATATTTTGTAATATGCTATATCTTTTTGAGGGCTTGCTTTCCAGCTTAATATTATTTTTTTAGGCTTTGAGCTGGTTGCGGCAAGCCCGTGAACTGCTTTCGGCAGAGGTTTGGTTGATACTCTTACGATATTGCTTGGCTTGGAGACAATGCCGTCATATGTGACTGCTTTAAGCTGATAAGAGTAGATCTTGTTGTCTTTGAGTCCGGTGTCAATATATTCCGCATTGAGACGGCCTTTTATTTTTGCGATCGTTTTGAACTCTTTATCGCTGTTGTGTATTTTTCGCTGAAGAAGATAATGCTCTACTTTAAGATTCGTATGGGGGCGCCAGATAAGTTTTGCACTTCTAGGCAGTGATTCTGCACTGTTAAAAAAACTGACAGACTCCAAAAGTTTAAGAGTGGCGGCATCGATCGTTTTTCCGGCTCTGGACTCCTCCCCTTCTTTATTAAAAGAGGAGAAGCGGTATTTATATGCAGTATCGGGCTGAACGGTCGTATCTACATAGTGTGTAGCCAGAGGATTGTTTACGGCATAAATACGGTGCAGTTTGCCGTCTTTTTCGGTGCCGGATGTCCTGTAGACGTAAACTCCGCTTACTTTGGGATCGTTCAGTGGCTTCCACTCGAATGCTATGGCATTCATGTCGCTTATATGCCCGTTAATCTTTACAACGGGGAGAGTGGGATTTATCTTGAATTTTTTTGGTATTTCAGGTTCTTTGCTGCATCCACTAAAGAGCAGAAGGAGTAAAGAGCTGATCAATATGGTCGGGATCGATAGTCTCATAAAGATTCTCCGTGATAAAATTGGTATTTAAATAATCCAGAAGTTCATCCGGCAGCGGTGCTGTTATTCGGAGTGTTTTTCCGGTGTGCGGATGCTTGAAATAGATAAGATAAGCATGCAGCAGTATACGCGAGATTTTATCTTTTTTGCTCTTAATGCCGTATAAATGATCTCCGAGGATATGTCTGCTGAATGTTTCAAGGTGTACCCGGATCTGATGGGTTCTGCCGGTAAAAAGCTTGCAGGCAATTAGTTCACTTTTTTCGTCCCTGCTCAAGAGAAGTTTTTTAAAAAGAGTCTTCGCCTCTTTCGCACCTTCTATCTCAGCCATTTTTAGGCGATTGTGCATACTGCGGCCAATCGGTTTTTCGACTGTCGTAAGATCGTCTTTGAGAGGCGGCGTGATAATTGCAAGATAGTAGCGCCCCATCGATTTATCCTGCAGTTGCCGGGATAGAGCTTCGTGGATATTGTTTGTTTTGGCTATGACCATTGTACCGCTTGTCCCTTTGTCAAGACGGTGTACTATGCCGTGACGCTCTTCACCGCTGAGTGTAGAGAGGCGGATACCTTTGTGTTTGAGCCAGTCCACAAGAGTCGGCTCTTTAACGCTTGGGGCAGGGTGGACAGTCAGTCCGCTTGGTTTGTTGATTACAAGAAGAAAATCATCTTCATACAGTATCTCTACATCGAAATCTATAGGTTGCGCTTCGCTTGTTTTCGGTTCCGGAAATTTTACTTTGATGATCTGGTCCGCTTTAAGTTTCAGGCCGGGCTTCAGTACTGTTTTTCCATCTACGGCTACGGCATAGTTTTTTATCAATATCGCAACCTGGTTTCGGGTAGTATCAAGATGTTGGGCAAGACAGGTATCAAGGCGTATGCCGCTGTCGGCTGTAAACTCTTCTGTTTTATTCATTTTGGTCATGGCCTTTATGTTACAATCTGAAAATATTTCAAAAGCTGGAGTATCCGTGTGGAGGATTGACAGGCGCATTTTAGCACATTTCGATTTTATTATGATTATTCTGATACTCCCGATTGTGTTTGTGTCACATTTGCTTATAAATGAGATACATCCCGTACTGGCACAGCGCCATCTCGTCTATGTGAGCATAAGTCTGGTTGTGTTTACGCTGTTTTTCTGGCTGCCGCTGAGAAGATTGAGCTGGCTGATACCCATATTTTACTGGTTTAACATCATTTTGCTTATTGGTGTCGAGTTTTTCGGTTTGACAAAACTTGGTGCAAAACGCTGGCTTGAACTCCCGTTTGTCGAATTTACCCTGCAGCCCTCAGAACTGATAAAACCGGCATTTATCTTAATGCTGGCTTATCTTATCAGCCGTAATCCACCGCCGATAGGCGGATACCATCTAAAAGATTTTTTAAAGATAAGTTTTTATATTCTCCTTCCTTTTTTTCTGATTGCCAAAGAGCCCGATCTGGGAACTGCAACGGTACTGTTTCTTATCGGTATGGGTATTTTGTTTCTTGTCGGCGTACAGTGGAAAGTATGGGCAGTGCTGATCTCGGGTTTTGTTATATCGCTCCCTCTTGTTTATGCCCAGCTGCATGATTACCAGAAGAAGCGCCTGACGGATTTTATCGGTGAAAAACCGAGTTATCATGTCCAGCAGTCCATAATAGCCATAGGTTCAGGCGGTTTTAGCGGAAAAATCAAGGAGGATGCCACTCAGACCCAGATGAAGTTTCTTCCCATAGCATCAAGCGATTTCATTTTTGCATATGTAGTAGAGCGATTCGGGTTTGTCGGAGCCTTTTTGCTGATTACCGTTTATGTTCTGCTCGTTCTTCATCTGCTCAGTATAAGCTCATGGAGCAGTGACTACTATATCAAAGTGGTTTCTGCCGGAATTTCACTGTTGATATTTGTCTATATGAGTGTAAATATTGCAATGACGATCGGTTTTGCACCGGTAGTCGGCGTGCCGCTGCCTATGTTCAGCTATGGAGGCAGCAGTTTTGTCAATTTTATTGTTTTATTTGCGATTTTGGAGAATTTTTTGGCATTCAGATTTAAGGAAATGTATGAAGCCAGAGGGAAAAAGAGCTTTTTGTAGTGTTTTTGGCTGTGCTCTAAACTTTTTCTAATAAAAAACTGTTTATATACGAAGTCGCCGAAAGCGGCTTTGTGCTTTAGTGGCCATAGCGGCCCAAGCGCAGCCAAAGGAGCTTTGCTTCTTTGGTGTTCAATCAATAATGGGTCCTTAGCTCAGTTGGTTAGAGCCCTCCGCTCATAACGGAGTGGTCGAGTGTTCGAGTCACTCAGGACCCACCACTGCAAAAAAATCTATAACCTAATCCACACAACCTAAAAAGCTTATTTGACGATTCTAATATCCGTATTATCACCATTTTGACTATTCACAGCAGTAATAAATACTCGTCGGTGCGGAAATAAAGTAACATCTGTAAAATTGTTCAATTGCTGATTTGATCTAAAATTTTTTTTAAACATCTTTGTACTATCATAAGGCATATAAAACAAAAAAGGTGCACTATGGAAGTAAACCTCGTATGGGAAGGCATAAAGTTTATGTTTCTCGGTATGACGACAGTACTGCTGTTTCTCGTATTGATGATCGTACTAATGAGCTATATGTCAAAAATAATCCAGAAATATTTTCCTGAACCGCAAGGTGTAGTAGAAACGGCTTCGGGTTCAACAGCGCAAAATGCAGATAAAAAGAAAAAGATTGCTGCTATCACTGCAGCGATTATGCATCATAAAAAAATTGGGAATTGAGGGTAGAGATGGCTAAGAAATTTATTGATATTATGGACACCACCTTCCGCGACGGATTCCAGTCGGTATTCGGCGGACGGGTGTTGATGGATGACTTTTTTCCTGCCGTAGAGGCAGCGAAAGAAGCCGGTATTACCCACTTTGAGTTTGGAGGCGGTGCGCGTTTTCAGTCGCTCTTTTTCTATCTGAATGAAAATGCGTTCGATATGATGGACCGTTTTCGTGCCGTAGTGGGTCCTGATGCAAATCTTCAGACTCTGGCCCGCGGTGTTAACACGGTAATGCTTGACACAGGAAGCCGTGAATTGGTAGACCTGCATGCCAAAATGTTCAGAAAACACGGTACCACAACGATCCGTAACTTTGATGCACTTAATGATGTAGAAAATCTGAAATATTCCGGTGAGCGAATTGTTCATTACGGGCTCAAGCATGAAGTTGTAGTAACATTGATGGAGCTGCCGCCGGGCTGTACCGGTGCACATGATGTGACATTCTACGAGAAGGTCCTACGTGAGATTCTCGATGCGGGGATCCCTTATGATTCTATCTGTTTTAAAGATGCATCAGGTACTTCTGCACCTCAAAAGATATACGAGACGGTAAAAATGGCTCGTAAAATGGTACCTGAAGGCACCCACCTGCGTCTCCATACGCATGAGACTGCCGGAGTGAGTGTAAGTGCATATCTTGCTGCCCTTGATGCCGGTATCGACGGTATAGATATGGCTGCATCACCTGTTTCCGGCGGAACATCTCAGCCGGATATCTTGACAATGCTGCATGCTACAAAAGGGATGAACTATGACCTTGGAGGATTGGAGCTTGAGAAAATTTTAGAATATGAAGATGTCCTCACCGACTGCCTGAGTGATTATTTTATGCCGCCGGAGGCGACTCAGGTCAGTCCTCTTATCCCATTCTCTCCAATGCCTGGTGGGGCTTTAACGGCAAATACCCAGATGATGCGCGACAATAATATTTTGGACCGTTACCCTGAAGTGATCCGTGCAATGAGAGAAGTTGTTGAAAAGGGCGGCTACGGAACATCCGTAACCCCGGTTTCACAGTTTTATTTCCAGCAGGCCCTCAATAACGTAATAATGGGACCATGGAAACAGATCGCACCGGGATACGGCAAGATGGTTCTTGGTTATTTCGGAAAAACACCGACAGAGCCGGATCCTGAAGTAGTTGCTATTGCAGCTGAAAAACTTGGTCTTGAGCCGACAACCGAAAATGCTATCGATTTGGCCGACAAGGATGAAAAAAAATCAATTGCATGCTGGAAAGAGCGTCTTGAAAAAGAGGGCATAGAGGCTACAGAAGAAAATATTTTTATTGCTGCTGCATGTGACGAAAAGGGCATCACTTACTTAAAAGGTGAGGCGGAAGTCAATGTGCGTAAAATATCTGAAATGAAAGAAGAAAAAGAGGAGAGTACATCAATGGCAAATACATCAGGAAGTTATACAGTAGTTGTAAACGGAGAAAAGTTCAATGTTCAGGTTGCTGAAGGGGAGGCAGATATTCAGGTGACACCTGTTGATGCAGCAGAGCCGGCAGCAGCAGCTGCACCGGAAGCTCCGGCAGCTTCAGGCGAGGCGGAAGATATCAAAGCACCACTTCCTGGAAATGTATGGAAAGTAATTGCAAATCCCGGCCAGAGTGTCAATGAAGGTGACAAGCTTTTAATTCTTGAGTCGATGAAAATGGAAATTGATATTGTAGCTCCCCGCAGCGGTGTCGTACGCTCGATCAATGTCAATGTAAACGACAAGGTAGTTGAAGGCCAACTTGTTGCCGTACTGGGCTAAGTCTATGAAAGCATTATTAATTAAACTGTTTGCAGTGGTAATGCTGTTTGGCGGTGTGGCTCTGATGGCATCAGCACCGCATGCACAGGCAGAGACTGCAGTGCAGCAGGAAGATACATATAAGTCACAGGGTATGTTTGAAATGGTAGGCGGATTCATAGAGTCTACCGGTATATACGCTTTGATCAACCCTGATCCGAATGAACTGAATGCTCACGGCGAAAAAATGAGCGATTTCCATAAATCATGGGGTCGTGTCATTATGATCCTTGTGACATTCCTGATGTTCTATCTGGCAATCGGAAAAGGCTTTGAGCCGCTGCTTCTGCTTCCCATAGGCTTTGGGGGACTTCTGGCAAATATTCCCGTTGCCGACATAGCAGGTCCCCATGGTTTCCTGGGAGTGATATATCAGGCAGGTCTGGCAAATGAGCTATTCCCGATAATTATTTTTATGGGGGTAGGGGCAATGACTGACTTTGGTCCTCTGCTCTCCAATCCCAAGACTGCGCTGCTTGGCGGTGCGGCACAATTTGGTATTTTCGGTACACTGGTTGGAGCCGTTGCGCTTTCACAATATACCGATATTTTTGATTTTACGCTGAAGCAGGCATCTGCTATCAGTATCATCGGTGGAGCAGACGGTCCGACTTCGATCTTTATCGCAACCAAACTGTCGCCTGAGCTGTTGGGTGCAATTGCTGTTGCGTCGTATTCATATATGGCCCTGGTACCGATCATCCAGCCTCCGATCATGCGTGCATTGACAACGCCTGAAGAGCGAAAGATCAAAATGACGACTTTACGCCATGTAGGCCGAATGGAAAAACTTATTTTTCCAATACTGGTTCTGACTTTGGCCATTTTGATCCTGCCGGATGCTACACCTCTTATTGGTGCATTTATGTTTGGTAACTTCCTTAAAGAGAGTGGTGTGGTGGAGCGTTTGAATGATACGCTGCAAAATGCCCTTATCAATATCGTTACGATCTTTTTGGGTCTGGGTGTCGGTTCAAAACTGGCAGCAGACCAGTTTCTCGTAGCAGAGACACTTGGTATTCTGGCACTCGGCCTGATAGCCTTTTCCGTCGGTACAGCTGCCGGAGTGATTATGGCAAAGATTATGAATAAGTTCCCGGGTACAAAAGTCAATCCTCTTATCGGATCGGCCGGAGTCTCCGCCGTTCCTATGGCGGCACGTGTTTCGAACAAAGAGGGAATGAAAGATGATCCGACCAATATGCTGCTTATGCATGCAATGGGTCCGAATGTTGCGGGAGTAATCGGTTCTGCCGTTGCTGCCGGTGTAATGCTCTCGCTGTTTAGCTAATAAACAGTTCTATACTATCTCCACTTTTTGGCGGAGATAGTTTTTAGTTTAATTCTACGAACCTACACTGTCTAAAAATAATTTTTTATTTTTCAAGGAATTGAAACATTTCCCGTCGGTCAAATTTTTTTGCAAGCATCATTGCTGTAGCTCCACGCTGATTGGCAATGCTTTTGTCAGCCCCGCGTTTTACAAGCAGTGCGCACAGCTCCGGCATATTATCCATGATCGATTCCATTAACGGTGTCCAGCCTACAGCATCGGCACGGTCTATGTCCGCACCGTTATCAAGCAGATACTCCACCATATCACGATGGTTGCGACGGATGGCTATATGCAGGGGCGTCCAGCCGTATCTATTTTGCAGATTAACATCCATACCCGCATCTACAAGCGCTTTAAGCGCTTCCGTGTCACCCTGGTAAACTACATCTTCAAGAATTTCAAACAGTCCTTCGCTTTTGTGCGTAGAGTATCCAAGTATGCGTGTTTCAATTTTGGCATCGATCTTGTTTAATATTTCCAGCTTGTTGTCAGACATTGTATCTCCATTTTTTATTGAAAGGATAGTGACACTCTGCAAAAAATTGCCTTAGACTATTTCCAAAGAGAATTATGATTTTCTTGACCGCTGTGTGTTTAGCCGTATTGAACCAACTATTCATTATACTTTTAATAATAAAGTATATACAAAGGAGTGATAATGGAGCTTTGCGTAGCCTTGGATTTGCCTACAAAGGAAGAGAATCTTGTTTTGGTCAAGAAAATAAAGGCTTATCCTGTATGGCTAAAAGTGGGATTTCGCTCTTTTATCCGTGACGGCAGGGAATTCCTTGACGAGATCAGATCCATACATCCGGAAGCAAAGATATTTTTGGATCTTAAACTTTATGATATCCCCAACACTATGGCTGATGCAGCTGAGTCCATTATGTCGCTTGGCATAGATATGTTTAACGTGCATGCTTCTGCAGGAACAAAGGCTATGAAGACAGTTATGGAGCGTTTAAAGAGCTATGATAAGCGGCCTCTTGTGCTTGCCGTGACGGCACTGACCTCTTTCGATGAAAAAAGTTTTAGGGCTGTGTATGGTGAAAATATTGCTCCCAAAGCAGATCAGTTTGCAAAAGATGCATATGATTCCGGTCTTGACGGGGTTGTATGCAGTGCTTTTGAGAGTGCTTCCATAAAAAATATAACAGCCGATACTTTTGTTACACTGACTCCGGGTATACGTCCGTTTGGTGAAGATGCCGGCGATCAGCAGCGTGTAGCGACAATAGAAGTTGCTCGTGATGCAAAAGTCGATTTTATTGTTGTAGGGCGTCCGATCTACAAAGCGGAAGATCCTGCAGGGGTTGTTGAAAAAATTCTTGCAAATCTTTGATAATAAAGCACATGTTTAAGGTGATTATTATCTCTTAGCCATTATAATCTCAATCTCTTTTCAATCGACGGATAGGTGGGTGAGCTGGCTGAAACCACATCCCTGCTAAGGATGCGTACTGGTAACGGTACCGAGGGTTCGAATCCCAATCCAGTATCCGGAGCCACTTTTCACACCACTTTTTCATTCTATTCTACGTTGTCAATCAGATCATGTACAGAAGTACACTTCACTACTTTCCGCCTTGATAGAATAAAAAATTGATATGAAAAGCAAGCGAACTCGTTCCATCTCTCCTGAGTTGGAATGGTATCTCAGGATTGTATTAACTTGCTTCTGACTGTGTGACTTTATGCGTTACATCTCGGAAGAGGTGGAGCGAGAAAAGGGATTTTGTCTGTTGCCCTATTGGTCTATCTGAGGCGGAAGATCGTTTTTAAAATTTTTGTTGTCGATGCGCGGCGGATCATCAGGTTCACTGCTTACACCCCGGAGAATCTCAATGAGCTTCTGCTCTTGCGCGCTTGGGGTATTCCCGTCGGCAATCTTGTCGATGATCTTCTCGGCAAGATGCATCCTGTCTCTGCGCTCTTTCTCTTCGAAGTACTTTTTCAGGTTGTCGTTGTAGGCGCGCAGCTTGTTTTCATGACGCCGTTTGAGGAGCACGTAAAGACCGTATGACATAACAAGGATCAGCAGTGCCGCCAGCAGCAGCATATTGCGTTTGAATGCATACTCCCTGTCCCGTTCGGCTTCGATCGCCTGCAGCTTCATTGATTCGATCTCTTTTTGCTTCTGCAGTTCAAGCTCTTTGAGCCGTACCGCCTGATCCATCCTGCCTATTTCGATCTGTTTTTGCGACTCTATCTTTGCCAGCTCTTTTTTTACCGCGACTTCAGCCAGCTCTTTTTGATGGACATTTTCTATAACGTTTTTTTGAAGCTCTTTTGAGTGTGCGGTAATGGCGGCAAGCTGTTCCATCTGCGTCTTGCGCATTTTTACGGTGGCGTTCTCTTCGCCGAAGAAGTCGAAGTCACAGCCTGTAAACAGAACCAGCAGCGGAAATAGGATAAAAAGCATTTTCATAATCGATAGTGTAAAACGCTTATCATCAAAATGGGCTGAAAGTATTGAAATGACTCCAGTCCGATTGAAAACTTGAAGCCATTTCA
>MZGN01000054.1 GCA_002085085.1 Helicobacteraceae bacterium 4484_230 | reverse complement strand
TATAGTCTGATATTTTTCTTTGCTGCCTCTTAGACCAATAAAAAAGTCTCCCCCTTTATAATGTCCTATAGGGACTTTTTGTATCCCTTTTTCTTTTAAATATTTCCCTATCAGGTGTGCTACATTATATAAAACTTTATCGCCGTTTTTTATACCGAAACGACTGTTTATATCTCCCAAATTATCGATAGAGAGCAATATGATGGTATATGGCCCTTTTTGTATCTCTTTTTTAAACAGTTTCTGAAGATATTCACGTGTAAACGCAAAAGTGACAGGATCCGTCACTCTCTCTTCAAATCCACGGTAGATCAGATAAAAAATATAATAGATCATTACCGCAAATATAATTATGCTTATAAAAACAAATGTAACAGGGATCGAGTTAAAATACTGATAAAGGAGTGCGGAAAAAGATGTAATCGCCAATAAAAAGATAGGAAGACCCATTCTCAAAGCAAGTTTAAAACGGTTCTCCCTCTCTTTCTCTTCAGGGTATAACATAAAGACAGCTGTTAATTAGACATCAAGATGCTGAACATCTTTGGCATGTGTCTCTATATAGTTACGTCGCGGCTCTACTTCATCACCCATAAACAGCGTAAAAGTATCGCTTGCAGTTTCGGCATCTTCTATGGTTACACGCAGCAGTACACGGTTCTCCGGGGTCATAGTAGTCTCCCACAGCTGTTCCGGGTTCATTTCACCAAGACCTTTATAACGCTGTATATATGATCCTTTGCGTGCATACTCTTTAATATTTTCAAGTATCTCTATAATATCACCGTCAAGATCTATATCCCACTCTTTGATCTTGTTGTAAATAAACTGGGCTTCATTGAAATGGGGTGCCGAGAACAACTCATCATTTATGCGAAGCTCCTCCATGCCGTCTTGCGTCTGTACAAAAAGATGTATCTCCTCTTCCGTAACTATTTTGGAGAGTATATTATTTCCTCTGGCTTTTAGAAAAGTTTCTACTTCATCGTACATCTTATCGTTTGAAAGCCCTATAATATCCGGACTCTCTATAAAATATCTGATAAGAGCTATAAGAGCATAACGGAGTTCAAGTGCATCCAGACTCTCTTTATAGTGATCCACCATCTTGAAAAAACCTATAAGGTCATTATGGCCGATACCTTCTATATCAAGAGAGTCAACACCGTTTTCTATCAGGTAGTCGTTCATTACACGGTCATTTTTGAAATATATCTCTTTTTTTCCTTTTTTATACCTGTATAGCGGAGGTTGCGCAAGATAAAGATATCCGTTTTCTACAATAGTCCTGAAATAGCGGAAGAAAAATGTCAGTAGAAGTGTCTGAATGTGAGATCCGTCAACATCGGCATCCGTCATAATAATTATTTTATGATAACGCAGCTTTTCCTCATTGAACTCTTCACCTATACCGCAACCCAGTGCCGTTATCATATTTGTAATCTCATCTGATTTGAGTATCTTGTCCAAGCGTGCTTTTTCTACATTTAAAATCTTCCCTTTAAGAGGCAGGATCGCCTGGAACACACGGTCTCTACCCTGTTTGGCAGAACCGCCAGCAGAGTCGCCCTCCACCAGGTAGAGTTCACTTATAGATGCATCTTTGCTCTGACAGTCTGCAAGTTTGCCCGGAAGTGTGCCGACACTCATAGAATCTTTGCGGCGTGTAAGATCCCTGGCTTTCTTGGCTGCTTCTCTTCCTTTTGCCGCAAGCAGAGCTTTTTGTACAATAGCTTTGGCTTCTATGGGGTTCTCTTCAAAATATTTTGAAAGATTTTCATACGATACTTTTTGAACGAGAGGACGCACATAGGTATTTCCAAGTTTTCCTTTTGTCTGACCTTCAAACTGAGGTTCCGGAACCCGTGCCGAAACTACTACTATCAGACCCTCTTTGACATCGTCACCGCTTATTTTTATATCTTTCTCTTTGGCATTTCCGTTTTGTGAGTTGTAATTGGAAATAGCACGTGTAAGCGCCGCTCTGAAACCAGCCTCATGTGTACCGCCGTTAGGTGTTCGTATATTATTTACAAAGCTGTAGACTTTTTCATCATAGGCATCGTTGTACATTAAAGCAATATCAATTTCAATATCTTCAATTTTTGCATTAAATTCAAATGGGTTGGCAACTACTGTTCTTTTATTGAGATCCGTAACGAACTGTGTTATGCCGCCTTCAAAATGGTATACCTCTTTTTTGCCGTCACGCTCATCTTTGAAAACAATTTTAATCTGAGGATTGAGATAGGCAAGTTCTTTAAAACGTTTTGAGAGAAAATCATAGTCAAAAATAAGTGTTTCCGTAAAAATCGTTGGATCCGGTGAAAATTCAATCGTTGTACCGTGTTTACGTGTAGTTCCCGTAATTTCAAGCGGTTTTTGTGGAACACCCTGTTTAAAATCCTGTTCGTGTATTTTGCCGTCACGGTAAACGGTCATATGAAGATCTGAACTAAGCGCATTTACAACAGATACACCTACCCCGTGGAGACCTCCTGATACTTTATAGGTATCTTTGTCAAATTTTCCGCCGGCATGAAGAACCGTCAGTACGACGGTCGCTGCAGACATTTTTTCCGTAGGGTGCATATCTGTCGGTATACCGCGGCCGTTATCGGAAATCTTTGCAGTCCCTTTTTTTGTCAGTTCTACGGTAATAGTATCACAATAACCTGCCATAGCTTCATCAATGGAGTTATCAATAACTTCATATACCAGATGGTGAAGTCCTCTGTGGCCTGTATCACCTATATACATACCGGGACGTTTACGAACTGCCTCGAGTCCTTTTAGGACCTTGATATTACTTGCACCGTAATTTTGTTCCATTATCACTCCAAAGCAAGGCTGTCTCAGATAATCCTAATATCAAATAAAAAAGGTATAAGAGGCGCCTATAAGCAAAATTGTTTCTATTTTAACAAAAAAATATTAAAAAGATGTTGATAGCGGCAGTTTCAAGCCGATGCAGCCGCATACGGCCTGGAAGATTTGCAATCTCTTTAGATCACGATCGGCATAATAATAGTTTTAAAATTTCCGTCACTTAGTAAAAAAGGCATACTTGGCTCATTAAATCCCATCTCAAATTCAATAGAGTTGATATGTGCAAGAAAATCCAGAATATAACGGCTGTTTACGGCCATGGTAAAAGGTTCTTTGAAACCGCATTCAAAATCTATTTCTGTTTTAGCTTCTATATTGTCGTCACTAAGGCTTTCAAAAATAATAGATGAATTTTCAAATGTTATTTTCATATCGTTGGATATGGTAGTTATCTGTTTTATTGCTTCAATAAGAGCCGCTTTCGGCAGTTTTATATTATGCAATGTCTCTTTTGGAATGATACGGTTGTATTCAGGAAATTTACCGTTAATCAGTTTTGTAAAAAATGTATATTGTTTTGATTTGATGAGCAGATAGGTATTGTCATAATATATCTCTATGTTGTCTAAAAAAAGTTTTTGTATCTCTACAATCGCTTTTTTAGGAATAATAATGGAGAGTTCGGACTCATTCTCTTTTTCAATTCTTACTAAAGCAAGTCTTCTTGTGTCGGTAGATACAAAATTTATATTATCTTTTTTTATATCGATCAATGCGCCGTTTAGTTCAAATTTTGGGTTATTTGTATCTGTTGCCGGAGTGATTTTTTTAAGAGATTCTATAAGCATTTGAGAATCTATTTCTATTTTAGGTTTATCCTGGAAAGTAGGAAAAGAGGGGTATTCCCGTGCATTGAAAACAGGGAGTTTGAAGTTTGAGTGTCCCTGGTGGATATAAAGTATATTATCTTGTGTTTCAAGGATGATATCCCCGTCTTTCAATATACGAATAATATCAAGTAGTTTTTTACCGTTGGCAGTCGTAATTCCTGTCTCTTCAAGCTGAATATTGTCTGTACGTGCTATAAAACCTATTTCATGATCAGTTGCTTTAAGTATCAGTGTATTCGTGTTTACTTCAAGAAGAACATGTGAGGTGATTTGTGAAGTATCTTTTTTCTCCAGAAAAGGTTGAGCCTGTAACAGCATATTTTCCAGCAGTGATTTTGAAATAGCGATTTTCATTCGAACTTCCTATTTATATTTAAATTTTAATAGATAATAATAGTTCAGCGTGATTAGGTGAATATCTCTTTGTTAGGCCGCAGGGCAGTTGTTTGAGACGTGAAAAAAACAATTTTTTTATTCACACTTCTTCACAATGCAAATTATATCTTTTTTTTCTTCTACCTCAAAAGAGAGAGAGTTATTTTAAAGCCGGAGCTGTGGTTATCTTGTTTGAAAGTTCTTTGATTTTAACTTTAAAGTTCTCATCTTCATTGAGCAGCTGATTTATCTTTCTCATGGTATGGCTGATGGCGGTATGGTCTTTCATACCGAAATACTGTGCAAGTTGCGGCATAGACATCGGTGTCAGCTCACGTGCAAGATAGATGGCCACCCTGCGTGCATATACTATATTGCGGCTTCTGTTTTTGGAGCGGATCTCCGATGGTTTTACATTAAGTTCTTTTGAGACATTGGTCATAATTTGGTTGATATTTATAGTATCATGTTTTTCTCTCAACTGATCTTTTAGTACATTTTTGGCAAATTCTGTAGTGATCTGTTGATGCATCAACTGGGAATAAGCGTGAAGTTTTGAGAGTATTCCCTCTATCTCACGGGCATTACTGTCTATAATGGTCGCTATATAGTTTACTACTTCATTATCGAGATGTACTCCGTTTATTTCACATTTTTTCTTGATAATAGCGATCTTTGTCTCAAGTTCAGGCGGTTGAATATCTGCTACCAGACCCCATTCAAAACGGCTTCTGAGTCTCTCCTCAAGTCCGGCTATCTGTTTCGGATGTTTGTCGGCTGTAAGAATGATCTGTTTTTTTTCATTTCGAAGAGCCTCGAAAGTGTGGAAAAACTCCTCCTGGGTCTGTATTTTATTGCTTAAAAACTGCACATCATCTATAAGAAGTACATCACATTTTCGGTATTTATCTTTAAAACGCTCCATTGTATGGTTGCGCATATTACGCGTAAAATCATTTAAAAATTGCTCTACAGAGGTATAGATGACATTTTTACCGTGTTTTTGTAAAACATTGCCGACGGATTGCATCAGGTGTGTTTTGCCAAGTCCGACTCCTCCGTAGATAAAAAGAGGATTATATATATCTGCAGGTTTTTCACTTACATTTTTCGCTGCCGTATAGGCAAACTGGTTGGAGCTGCCGGCTACGAAATTTTCAAAAGTATAAGATGGATTCAGAAGAGACTGTTTTGCGCTGTCGTTTGAAGATGTTGAGACAGTTGTATTTTTTCCTGCCTGTTTTTTACTGTTTTTCAGTTCAATGGTAACAGCCGGTTTAATACCGGTTTTGAGTTCGAACAGGGTAGAGATTTTCTCTGCGTATCTATTTTTGATCCAGTTCGCTATCAGCGGGTTCGGTGCTTTGAAACAGACGAGATCGCTTCTGGAGGATTCTGTACAATACTCCAGTTGTTTGATATAGCGGTTATACTCAACATCGGTAATTTCGTCTTTTAACATTTTCAGTATGGATTTGCCGATGTTCATTGTTATTCCTTGAATATAGCTTTGAGTAAAACAGTCTCATTTTATATATTTGTTGTCAGTATGTGATAAAGTTGTACTTTTCAGCCTGCACTCCCCATAAGAAAAGACAGTGAATATATATGTGAAAAGTAAAGATATAATACATTAAAAATCCCTGTAATATGATAAAATCAGCTGTGAAATAAATGAATTCACATATGTGAATAGATTGTGATTAGAGTGAAAAAGGTACTTTGAAATTGGTTTATCAAAAAGAAGAGTGTATTAATATTTTGGGCATAGATCCCGGAACCCGCAACTGCGGATATGCGATTATATCTCTGCATAAAGGAAAGATATCGCTTGTCGAAGCCGGATTGATAAAAATGAAAGCAGAGAAACTGCAGTACCAGATCCCGCAGATGATAGAAGCTATTGAACAGATATTTTCTGTTCATCAGATAGATGAGGTGGCTATGGAAGATATTTTTTATGCCCATAATCCAAAAACTGTGTTGAAACTGGCACAGTTTCGCGGAGCTATTATGCTCAAACTGCTGCAGGAACACGGAGAGTTCGCGGAATATACGGCGCTACAGGTGAAAAAAGCACTTACAGGCAAGGCAAAAGCTTCAAAAGATCAGGTCGCTTTTATGGTACAGCGTCTTTTAGGTATAAAAAAAGAGATAAAGCCGCTCGATATTTCTGATGCGATGGCAGTTGCGATAATACATTCTCAACATCTAAAATCTAAAAGGCCTAAAATATGAGAAGATACCCTATATTACTGTTTATTCTCTTTTGTATATCGTTAAATGCAAATACTTTCAATATAGAAGAGGCATGGAAGGCTGTGCAGGAGAGAAATGAAGGTCTCAAGGCGGCAGATCAGGGCGTTTTGCATGCCAGGAAGATGAAGGAGAGTGCAGCATCTATGACATATATGCCCAGAGTCGATCTGCACGGCTCTTATACCCACCTCTCAAAACCTGTAGATCTTGATTTAAGTGAATCTCTAAATAATATTGGAGGTTCTCTTCCGATACCTCTGCCGCCCATCAGTTCCGATGATGCTACGATAGACTTGAGCGAACAGGATGTTTTTCTTGCAAATCTGTCCATTTTATGGCCGATTTATATGGGAGGAAAAACTCTTCATCTAAAAGACATTCGTGAGGCTCAGATAGATGAGTCCAGGGCAAAGCTCAAGCTTGAACTCCAAAAATCATTTATACTGCTTGTCAAATATTATTATGGTGCTTTGATGAGTGAAACCTATTATAAGATGCGCCAGGAGGTAGAACAGGCATTCAGTATGCATTGGCATCATGCCAAAAAACTGAAAGAGCAGGGCCAGATCGCAGAGGTGGAACTTCTTAATGCACAGGTACAGTATGATAAATCGACAAGTGAGACACTGAAGGCAAAACACAAATATGAGATCGCGGTTTCGGCACTGAAAAAACTTCTCAAAGAAGAAGAGGGTATCTCTCTGTCGTCACAGCTTTTTATCAATGATGACCTGAAGATGGAGGAGTATTATGTAGAGAGGGCAAAAAACGGGTATGCGGCTTTGGATATTCTCGATGCCAAACGGCGACAAAGCGAATCCTTTGTAGAGATAGAGAAGGGGAGTTATATGCCGACTCTCAGTGCATTCGGAAACTATACACTCTATAAAGATGACTGATTCATCTTTGAAGCTGGCAAAAGAGAATGTAAGGCTGCGTGAAAAATCGTTTAGTGAGGGCCTTTCAACTTCACTGGAGATGGTAGATGCCGAACTTTTTCTGGCCGGCATCAAAACGGAACGTCTGAATGTAGCATATATGTATATACAAAAACTCTCCCAGTTATTGGTTCTCAGCGGAGATAGCGGCCTGTTTATTACGATGGCACAGCAGGGCAGAAAGGTAGAAAATGAATAAAATGAGTAAAATAACCGTTGTTTTAGTTATGTTGGCTATCGCCTTATCGGCACTGTATGTGTTTTACAAAGTGTATCAGCCAAAACCTCTGCGTCTTCAGGGAGAGATAGATGCGCAGTCGTACAGCGTCTCTTCAAAGGTTCCGGGACGCATAGAGAGTATTATGGTAAAAAAAGGCGAGATAGTAAAAGAAGGTGATCTTGTCTTTACTATTGCTTCTCCCGAAGTCAATGCCAAGCTTAAACAGGCCAAAGCTGCAAAAGCGGCAGCCGGAGCTTTGGCAAAAGAGGCGGACAAGGGGGCACGCAAAGAGCAGATACAGGCCGCACATGATGAATACCAGCGTGCCAAGGTGGCGACAGAACTGCTCGAGAAGACATACAAGCGTATAGAAGCACTATATAAAGACGGTGTGGTATCGCAGCAGAAAAGAGATGAGGTATATACCAAGTACAAAGCGGCTCAGTACCAGGAAAACGCAGCAAAACAGCTTTATGTCATGGCGAAAGAGGGAGCGCGAGAAGA
>MZGN01000053.1 GCA_002085085.1 Helicobacteraceae bacterium 4484_230 | reverse complement strand
GCAGCTATTTTACATTGCCGGCCTTTTGGGTTGGTTTATTATTTCAACTTCTCAGCTACAAGCTCATTTACTACTTTCGGGTTTGCTTTGCCCCCTGTAGTTTTTAGTACCTGCCCGACAAAAAAGCCCAAAAGCTTGGTATTTCCTGCTCTGAACTTGGCAACGTTGTCCGGATTTTTTGCAATTATTTCATCGATAATCGGCTCTATTTTTGCAGGATCGCTTATCTGCACCAGTCCTTTGGCTTCAACTATTTGTGCCGGACTCTCTCCGGATTTGGCCATCTCTTCAAATACCTGTTTGGCAATTTTGCTTGAAATAGTCCCGTCATCAATCATTTCAACAAGCCCGGCTATCTGTTTTGCGCTAAATTTCAGCTCAGCTGCCTGCTTATCTTTCAGCTCCCTGGCCACCTCATTTGCTACAATGTTGGCTACACTCACCGGACTGTTGACCACTGATATCGCCTCTTCATAGAAATGAGACAGCTGCCCGTCACGAGCCAGAGTGTTGGCTATTTCATTGTTCAGCTTAAGCTCAAGGGTGTACTTGTCAAACAGTACCTGTTCGGCTTCACTCATGGGTGCGACTTCACCATCTACCTGTACTTTTTTGGCTTGAGGCTTAGGTGTCCGTTCGGGTGCTTTCGTTTTTTTAGCCCAGGAGTCTTTAAGACCGACAATTTTATTGAACACAGGCTTTTCATCTGTATAGTCAACGGGGTCGGCATAAAAATACCCCTGTCTTTCAAACTGGAATCTCTCATCAGGTCTCTCAGTTATCACGGCAGGTTCAACAAGAGCATTTTTAACAACCTTTAAAGCGTCCGGGTTTATATCTTCTATTCCCTCCGGTGCCTCATTTTTAAATAATCTGTCATACAGTCTTACTTCAACTGCTCCGACAGCCTTTGCATCTACCCACTGGATAGCGCTTTTGACCTTGATACCGCTGGTGTCGGAGCCGCTTTTAGACTCAGGGTAATACTCCGCTTTTATTTCTATGATCTTGCCGCCGGCATCTTTGACAACTTCCCTGCAAGAGATGATATAAGCGTGCTTAAGCCTTACCGGCTGCTCAGGTGTAAGACGGTAGTAACCCTTTGGAGGATTCTCCATAAAGTCATCACGCTCGATATAAATCTCTTTGGAGAAAGGCAGTTTTCTCCCTCCCTCTTTAGGCACATCATCCGGGTAGTATGAAGCATCGATCTCTTCGGAACCATCATAATTTTCAATGGTTACTTTCAGCGGGTCAAGCACACACATAACGCGCGGTACTTTTTTATTCAGATCATCTCTGATACAGAATTCAAGTTGTGAAACATCCACAACCGAGTTGGCTTTGGCGATCCCCACCTGCTCACAGAAATTCAAAATGGACTCCGGTGTGTACCCTCTTCTTTTATACCCCGCGATGGTAGGCATACGGGGGTCATCCCAGCCGCTGACCACTCCATTTTCAACAAGCTCAAGCAGTTTTCTTTTGCTCATCACGGTGTAGTTTATATTCAGTCTTGCAAACTCGTGCTGGTAGGGTCTTGGCGGCGGAAGCCCCAGCGTGTCTATTACCCAGTTGTAAATATCACGGTTATTCTCAAACTCCAGTGTACAGATGGAGTGGGTAACCCCTTCAATATAGTCGGAGAGACAGTGGCCAAAATCATACATCGGGTAGATAGCCCACTCATTGCCCGCTCTATAGTGGTGCGTATGGCGTATACGGTATAAAAGCGGGTCACGCATCTTCATATTGGGTGAGGCCATATCTATCCTGGCCCGGAGTATATGCTCTCCCTCTTCAAACTCACCCTTTTTCATACGCTCGAAAAGGTCCAGATTCTCCTCAATGCTTCTTTGGGCATACTTGCTTCTTTTACCTGCTGATGTCACGGTGCCTCTGTATTCGCGTATCTCCTCTTCGTTCAGACTGTCAACATACGCCTTGCCCATCTTAATGAGTTCAACGGCATATTCGTAAAGCCTGGGGAAGTAATCGGAAGTATGACGGATGCCGTTATCCCACTCGAACCCAAGCCACTTTACGGCATCTTTGAGTGCCTCTACATAGCGGGTATCCTCTGTGGTGGGGTTGGTATCGTCCATTCTGAGGTGGCAGCGCCCATCATAATCTTTGGCGATGCCGAAGTTGATACTGATAGATTTGGCATGTCCAATATGCGGAAAGCCGTTGGGTTCAGGAGGGAATCTTGTAACGATCTCCCGGTACTTACCCGAACGTAAATCCTCTTCGACTATTCTGCGTAAAAAATCTTTGCTTTTCCCCATGACTGAACCTTTGACTGTGAGACTGATATAAGGGATGTATTTTAGCGAATTAGAGCTTACTTTTAGAGGCTCTTGCGACTTCAGGCAGTAAGTGGAATTTTTCTTTAAACGAAAATATAAATTGCGTCATCCCTGCTGAGGCAGGGATCTGAAATGCAAGCTTGGTACAGGTATCGCCTGGTACCTTATCTACCATATCTATTTATCTTGCATATTTTATTTCCGGGCACGAAGAGCTATAAAGGCTCCTTCACCATATCCCTTTTTTACTACGGTATTCATATGCTCCAGATCAGTTCCAAAAAGAGTCTGAGTACAGACAATCTCGGAAAATCCGGCTTTTTCCAACAGTCTGATTACTTCATCGGTGCTGTAAAAACGGGCTTCTTTGTAAAAACGACTGTGGAGGCGGTTTTTTTCATACTGTTGACCCAATGCTGAATCCCTGTCAACAAAGCCGATAATCACATAACCGTCCGGCTTCAGGATCCGGTAGATCTCTTGCAGACTGCGCAGCGGATCATCGACAAAACAGATCGTCGTTACCATCAGAACAAAGTCAAAGGTTTCGTTCCCGACCGGAAGATCTTCAGCAACACCTTTGATGACATTAATCCCTTTGGATTCGGCAATCTCAGCCATTTTGACTGATGGCTCAATCCCAGTCGTGATCCCAAACGGCACAGCAAACTGTCCACTTCCTATCCCAATCTCTATAGCATTTTTAAAAGGGGGCAAAAGTTTTCCGATTGCCTCTATCTCGGCATCATAAAGTAGTGAATGTTTTTCAAACCACGCCTCATATTCATGGGAAAATATTTCAAATGCCTTAGTTTTTGGCATCGTATAATCCATACAGAAACTGTCTAAAAGCAATAAGCAATACGATACCAAAAGCATCCGGGGCTTTTTGAAAAATTTCATAATCCATCACTTCTCCTTTTTTGACACTACTTTACATGCCAACAGTTGAGTTAACATTATAATTTTACTCTTCTGCACCTTTAAAAATCAATACTTATATTAAATATAACTTACACAAAACTATTACACAATATAGATAATCGTTATCAATTAATTAACCGATATACTTCTTTCGTTTTATTTAGTAAAGGAAATATATGGAGGCTTCGACACTATTGAAAAAAAGATCACTTGAACATTTTCCGGTACAGCTTTTTGCCGTCATCATGGGAATGTCTGGTCTCACTATTGTTTATGCAAAAGCATATCATCTCCTGGCAGTACCGTACATTGTGTATGAGGAAAAAGTTCTTTTATGGCGGCCATCTCCATCAGTTTTCTTCTGCTTTCCATCGCTTATTATGATTATGCTCCGACAGTTTCTATTTTATTCTGGTATATAGGTGCACTGCTTCAACTCTTTTTTACGCTCACCATCATCCGCTACTGGATCTATAACGAGTTCAAGATCGTACACAGTAATCCGGCATGGTTTATCCCTATTGTAGGAAATGTACTTGTTCCTGTGGTGGGCGTTGAGGCTGCTCCGATGTTTGTCTCACTTTTTTATTTTGCCGTAGGGATCTTTTTCTGGCTTGTCTTTTTTACTATTGTGATGTACCGAATCGTCTTTCACCATCCACTTGCCAAAAAACTGATACCGACACTATTTATTTTTATTGCACCTCCGGCTATCGGTTTTATCAGTTATTTCCGTATAACATCAGGCAGTATTGATATGCTGAGCATGTTTTTGTATTCTGTTGCTCTTTTTACCTTTTTGCTGCTTCTGTTTATGGTCAGGATGTATGATAGATCGGAGTTTTTTATCTCGTGGTGGGCCTACACCTTCCCCCTCGCTGCCATAACTATTGCTACACTACTTTTACATATGGCAATGCATAATGCTGTCACGCTCTATGGATCGATCATCCTGATAGTATTGACGACAGGGGTTGTGGGGTTTGTAGCTATGAAGACTTTACAGGCCTGCGGAGAAGAAAAAATATGTATTTTAGAGGAAGAGTAAAATGAACAAAAGAAGTATTGTTTTTGGAACTGTTTTGGGGTTGGTCTTTGGTCTGTTTGTCGTCGGCATTGCTTTCAAAACAGCCGCACCGACAATGTTCTTTAAAGAGATCGGCTCCCCTTATGACTTTGAGAAGACCGTTATGCTTATCAGTGACAGGATCAACAACAAAGAGGGTTGGCATGTGACTACCATCATCGATCAACGCCAGGAGGTACTTGAACATGGCGGTGAAGATATCGGTCGGGTCAAAATCATCAAGTTTTGCAACGGAAAGCTTTCCGGCGAGATGCTTAAAGCTGATGCTACGAAATTTATGGCGGTAAAAATGCCATTGAGTATTGCTGTGTATGAAAAAAGTGACGGAAGAGTAACCATAGGCCTGATGAACGGCTACATCATGGCACGGCTTTTCAGTGGAAGCAAAGAGGGTGAGATCATGGAACGTGTGGTTACCGACATGGAATCAATCCTTGGATTTATACACTTTCGATACACCATATTTTAAAAGAAGGACAGATTATTATGATGCCATTTTCAGATAAAGATATTTATGAAGCAGTAAAAAACCAACTTCCGACTGCCAGCAGCTATGTAAGCTCTCATGGCGGAGGCATTACTCTTCTAGGCACAAAAGACGGCACCGTCTATATTGAGCTTATCGGCACTTGCCACGGTTGTGCCATGAGTTTAATGACGACAAAAATGGTGGTACAACGTGAGCTTAGAAGACTTATCCACCCCGAGTTAAACGTCGTCAATGTCGATGGTACGCCTGACAATGTACTTCCGGCTGATGTTTATAAAGAAGCTGAGGCAGAGTCTCTGAAGCCTGAGAAAGTAAAGGAGGGATTGATAGATAAAATTAAAAATTTATTTTAGAGATCCTGTAATTGAAAAAAAGATAAATACATGATCCAACCATGAAAGAAAAAACAATTACCTTTTATTTTGAGTATAGTTGGCATTAAGAATCCTCTATTTTCAGTAAAATATCTCAATATTTAGACTCCTGCCTTCGCAGGAGTGACGAAAAAGGTTGACTCTGAAAAACAGTAAAATATGAATTTGTCATCCCTGCGGAGACAGGAGTCTGAAAAGCAGGTATATTTCCGGCAATTACTCTTTAACAAAGCCAAAATACAATGGCTGGACAAAAAAGTAAAAAAACCATTCCTATGCTAAGCAAATTACCCTTCATAGGATTAAAATCATCAATTATCTTATTCCATTTCAATTTAAAAACATATCTTGCAAAATAGATATCTAAGCACATCATTATTACCAACCAGATGAAACCTATATAAATACAATCTTGATAGTTGTTTGGTTCAATCCAAGGTAATATAAGCCAGCAAATCACAAATATAACTATAATGCCGGAAAAAAAGCTAATCAACTTGGCCCGCTTTTTACCCAGCCTTTTATTCAAAATTCTTACCCGTATATTTCCATTTATCACTTCGCCGAATGCGATCAACAGTCCTGCGATTAAAGCTTTTAAAAACATTTTATTCTCTTTTTTTTGTAAGCTAACAGGCGCACACTCCTGTTTTGTGAATGCATGCAGCATTTGTCGTGAGCGATAATTTCTCCACAAAGTAATTTGCTATGTCTTCTCATGCTTGTTATTATTGCTATTGAGAAGTCTCTGAAACATCAAATCTTCCAGGTTTCTACTGCTATCTATAACCAATAAAACAGAAACTTCAGATTCTTCAATTTTAAATACTATACGCCATCTTTTATAAATAATTTCTCGATACTTCAATATGCCGATATGTTGCAATTCAGATACAATTCTTTTTCTTCAATATCATTTTCACTTTGGATTATTAATTTTAAGAGGCTCAAAGTGTTCTGCATATTTTCATAACTTTTTATATCCTGTACCACTGCCTTGGCTTCTCCATTTTGAGTAATAAAAACAGCTCTCTGATTTTCATTTACTCCTTTGATAACATCAGCAGTTTTAGCTTTTAAATAACTAATTGGTTTAATATCTTCACTCAAATGCATGAAAAAACCTTTCTGGATCTTTTCTGTATGGTACCATATTTCATTTTAATTTAGTACTATACATAATGAATAACTGTTTTAATATTTAGACTCCTGCCTTCGCAGTAGTGACGAAAAAAAGTTGACTCTGAAAAACGGTAATATATGAATTGTGTCATCCCTGCGGAGACAGGGATCTAAAAATACAAGTGTATTTCCGACATGCCTTGAATTTGGTGTCTGGTATTGTATTGGTGCGTTGGAAAACGCATCCTACACATTCTATTCCCTGATGCAAAACAAAATAGACACGTTCCCGTCCTCAAGGACCTCTGTGCTCCAGCTGAAACGCTCTGCTATAGAAGGATAGAGTCCTGTCGGTTCCTGCATGTTTATCATCTTCAGCCTCTCATTCCGGTCTTTCAGAAGTTCAAGCCCACGCAGGGCATTTACCATCGGGACGGGGAGCTCGCTTTCGGATGAGTCGAACTCGTAGTATGTAATGCCGTTCTCTTCATATCTGAAAAAAGGGAGTGTTGCCCCGGTGACATCGATCTGTTCTTTCTTCACCGGATCCCCTTTTCATGCAGCTGCAGCAGAATCTCATAAAGCTCCATAGCATCACCGCTTCCTGCAAGTTCCCGTATGGAGTGCATGGCCAGCGTGGGAAGGCCTATGTCTACCGTATCGACACCCAAAGAAGCGGCAGTTACCGGTCCAATGGTCGAACCGCACCCCATATCGCTGCGTGAAACAAAGTACTGTACCCTCTTTCCGGCATGTTCCGCCGCCTGGACAAATCTCGCTATAGTCTCCGAATTTGAAGCGTAACGCTGATTTGCGTTCACCTTGATAACCGGGCCGCCGTTGATCTTTGGGGCATGGTTTTCATCATGAACGGAAGGAAAGTTGGGGTGGACCCCGTGGGCATTGTCACATGAGACGAGAAATGAGCGGCGCATCAGTTTTGTAAAATCCTCGTGACCTTTTGTGATACGGCGCAGTACGCTCTCCAGGAAAGAGCCTGCCGCCCCGGCGGTAGTCTCACTGCCAACCTCTTCATGGTCCAAACAAACCATCAGCCTTGCATCATCTTCTTCTACACTGCACATAACCCTTGTATTTACATAACAGCTGATCAGGTTGTCGATCCTTGCCGACACGATAAACTCACGCTCCAGCCCGACATAACCGGCTTTTTGCGTATCATAAAAGCTTAAATCGTGCGACAGCAGTTTCTGGGCATCTGTGCCGTTATCGGAAAGATGATCGAGTATCATCTGCTCGAAGTCAAGCTCTTCTGCGCAGCCTATAATGGGAATGATATCGGTCTGGGGATTGATACTGCGGTTCTTGTTCGCGTCCTTGTCCAGATGGATTGCAAGAGAAGGGATCATCGCCAGCGGTTCGACAAAATCTATAATCTCTGATGCTGCCTCCCCATCACTCGCAAGAAAAGTAACCCTTCCCGCTATGGAGAGATCCCTGTCAAACCATGGATTTAGCAGAAGCCCGCCATACGGTTCTACGCCCAGTTGAACAAAACCGTTCGATATCACAACCGGATTGGGCTTGATCTTCAGGTTAGGCGAATCCGTATGTGCCCCAAGCATAACAAATCCCTCAAGAAAGTGCGGAAGGGTAAAAGCGATAATGGATGTACCGTTGCGGGTCACATAATACTTTCGTCCCGCCTCAAGACTCCAGGAGTCACTTTCGTCAAGCCTTTGAAAACCTTTTATGTCAAGTGCTTCCGATATTCTCTTGACTGCATGCAGAGGCGTAGGTGAACCGTCCAGAAAATCGAGCAGCCCCGCATTGAACTCACTCTCTATCATTTTTAACTCCCTTATGCAACATCGACATCTGTAAATTTCTCAAGCTCTTTGATGATCCTGCCGTCTACACGTATAGCAGAATCTATGATGATATTCTGCAGCCTTGAAACGATCATCAGCTTTAAAGGCCGCTTGCCCGGATGACTCCTTGCAAGACGATAAAGCTCTTCAAGAAGCTCTGTATTTTTGTCAAGATGCAACTTTAGCATCAAAGGCTCGGGCGGCTGTTCAACGATCTTCGTATCGACCTTTTTTGCCTCTTTTTTTACCTCTTTTAGCGTAAATATCTTCATGACACTGATACGCGCGCCGAAATCATGATGCTGTGTCACTTTGACCTTAAATGCAATCGGCTTCTGAAGGTCCATCTCCTCAAGTTTTTCGAGCTTGTCACTAAAGAGCATCATCTCTATATCACCGTGAAAGTCCATCAGTTCCACGATACCGAACTGGTTTCCTTTTTTGGAGATCTTCTTCGTTATCTCCTCGACTTTGCCTATAAATATGGCCGTCGAGCCGTCCGCTATATTTTCTATCTCCGACGAGAGCGTATAGTTCAGCCCTTCGATCTCCTCACGGTAGTCATCCAGAGGATGGCCCGAAACATAAAAACCGAGCGTCTCTTTTTCAAACTCCAAAATCTCTTTGAGGTCATACTCCGGCTCATTCTTGAGAACCAGGTCTACCGTCATAACTTCTGCATCGTCACCGAAAAGGCTAAACTGCGCCTCTTTTCTCAAAGTCGATGAGTTTTTCGCAGTATCTATAAGCACCTCTATCTGGTCGAGCAGCGCTTTTCTGGAAAAACCGAAACAGTCGAAACCGCCTGCCTTTATGATGGATTCAAGCACCTTTTTGTTCACCTTTTGCGGTTCGATACGGTTGACAAAATCTTGCAGATCCTTGAACTCACCCTCTTCTCTTACCTCGAGGATGGACTGTACTGCCGAAGTACCGACCCCTTTGATCGCCGCCAATCCAAAAAGAATATAGTCACTATCCCCTTCACTTGTCGGTGAAAATTCCATATGGGACTTGTTTATATGAGGCGGTACAAGCTCGATATTCATACGCTTGGCTTCATCTATGTACTTAACCACTTTGTCGGTATTGTCTCTCTCGGACGTAAGAAGCGCCGCCATAAACTCTTTTGGATAATAGGTCTTCAGCCATGCTGTCTGAAAGGTAACCATCGCATACGCGGCAGAGTGCGATTTGTTAAAACCGTAGCCGGCAAACTTCTCTATCAGCGCAAAGAGATCACTTGCCGTCTTATAGTCATAGCCCTGTTTTTGGGCACCTTCGCTGAACTCGGCGTTGTATGCCGCCATATCTTTCTTTTTACCCATGGCCCGGCGGATGATGTCCGAATAACCCAGGCTGAAACCGCCGATCGTCTGCACGATCTGCATGACCTGCTCCTGGTAGACGATAACACCGTAGGTGGGCTCAAGTATCGGCTCCATCTCCTTGAATGTGTAGGTAATCTCCTGGCGGCCATGCTTTCGCTCTATAAAGTCATCAAGCATTCCAGACTCCATCGGCCCCGGACGGTACAGTGCCAGGACCGCGACAAGATCCTCAAAATTTGATGGTTTGAGCCGTTTGTTAAGATCCTGCATTCCCGAACTCTCGATCTGAAACATTCCGACAGTGGCACCGCTTTGTATCACCTCATAGACACCCGGGTCGTTCACATCCGTATCATGCCAGTCAACTTCTATAGAGTGGCGCAATTTGATCAGCTTCAAAGCACTGTCGATCACATCGAGCGTCTTCAGACCCAGAAAGTCGAACTTTATAAGATCGACGTCTTCAAGATAGTTGAGCGAGTACTGGGTAACGAACGTCTCCTCGCCTGAGGGCTTGTAGATAGGTGTTTTGTGCCACAATTCGTCATTCGATATAACAACCCCGGCTGCGTGCATACCGGCATTTCTTTTGAGCCCTTCCAGTTTTTTCGAGAACTCCCATACACGTTCGGCTGACGGATCCGACTCAATCAACTCCCTTATTTTCGGCTCTTTCTGGAATGCCCCGGGCTTCAGCTCACCGTTTTTCATCTTGCCGTTAAGAGTGATGCCCAGTTCATCAGGGATAAGCTTTGCCATCTTATCAGCCTGCGAAAGCGGCATATCCAAAACACGGGCTACATCGCGGATAACCCCTTTTGCAAGAAGTGAACCAAAGGTGATGATCTGGGCTACCTGGTTACGGCCGTACTTCTCTACGACATAATCGATGATCTCGCCGCGGCGGGCCTGCATAAAGTCCATATCGATATCCGGCATCGATACGCGCTCAGGATTTAAAAAACGCTCGAACAGCAGATCATACTTCATAGGGTCGATATCGGTTATTTCCAGCGAATACGCAACAAGAGAACCAGCGGCAGACCCCCTGCCCGGCCCCACGGCAATACCCATCTCTTTCGCTACTTTAACAAAATCCCATACGATCAGCATATAGCCCGGAAATTTCATGGAGTTTATGATGTCCATCTCATACTCCAGCCTCTGCCTATACTCTTCATGGCGCTCTTCAGGAACATATTTCAACCGCTCCTGCAGCCCCTTTTTGCAGCGGTATATAAAGTATTCGGCATCATTCTTGTCAGCGGCAGAGAGCCATTTTTTTCCGGCATCTCCATCAGCACCCTCTTCAAGCGGGGCATCATCCTCGTGCTCTATATTGAGTCCGTCTTTTGCCGCATACTCCCTGGTAAATTTGAAATTTGGAGGCGTCGGGTTGCCCAGCTTCAGCTCCAGTTCACACTTGTCTACTATCTCCTGCGTATGCTCGAGCGCCTCGGGAATATCTGCAAAAAGCCGTGCCATCTCCTGCGGTGATTTAAGATAAAACTCATGTACAGAATGGCGCATCCTGTTGGGATCATCATAGAGCTTATTCATTCCGATACACATAAATGCCTCATGGTACTGCGCATCGCCGGGATAGGTATAGTGGGTATCGTTAGTGGCCACCAGTTTGATGCCGGTCTCTTTTGAAAGCCGAAGGATCTGATCGTCGATATAGAGCTGATCGCCGATGCCGTGGCGCATTATCTCAAGGTAAAAATCGTCTCCGAACATCTCCTTGTACTCAAGCGCAACCCGTTTGGCACCCTCATACCCTTCCGCCCCATTTTTTACATTTCGCTCATTTTTAAGGTTCAGATGCCAATTCACCTCTCCCTGAAGACACGCCGATGAGCAGATCAGCCCTTCCGTATGCTCTTTTAAAAGCTTTTTATTTATACGAGGATAATAGTAAAACCCGTCCACATACGCCTTTGAAGAGAGGTACATCAGGTTCTCATACCCTTTCTGGTTCTTGGCATAAAGGCAAATATGAAAACGCTGCCTGGTACTCTTGTCTCCTATCTCCTCACCATTATGTATATAACCCTCCATGCCGATAATGGGTTTTATGCCGGCACTCTTCATCTGCTGATAGAAGTCGATGGTACCGAACATATTTCCATGATCCGTCATTGCTACTGATTTCATGCCAAGCTCTTTAACACGTTCCACAAGATTCGAGATCTTGTTGGCCCCGTCGAGCAGCGAATATTCTGTATGAAGATGAAGATGAGTAAACGGCAAAGCTCCCATTGTAGTCCTGTATCGTGATATTAGGTATTTTTTGGATATTATAATCATCGGAAGTTAAAAATAGCTGTTTTTTTCAAGCTCATGATATAATATTGTTTTACCAAGTATATTTAGAAAGGATCAGATGTGCAGCTTAAATTTGTAGGTCCCAAACCGATTATCACACAGACGGGAATAACTTTTGACAACAATAAAGAAGACAGATTTATCTACTTGAACATCGCTGTTCAACTGCTTACTGCCTTTAACAACGACAGACTGGATAATAAAGTTTATACATATGACGTTCAAAACAGGCGTTTGAGCAATGAAGAGATCATTGAAGGCGTAAGAAAGTATTGTGACGATATAGATGACATTGTCGAAATCTATAAAAAACATGCTGAAGCAGAAATTGAAAATAATCTGAAACATGCGAGTGAAAATATGCTGATAAGCGACAAAGAGCGCTCTGCGCTCATCAAAAATATAAACATGATGTCAGATTATATAATTCAAAGATCGGTAAACAAAGCGGTCTATTTTCGCGTGATTAAAGCGCTGACAGAAGAGCTTAAAAAAGAAAAAATAGACTATGTTGTAGCACCTATGTTTGAAAACTTTGCCCATATTTTCCACGCCATACAGGGCATACTGCAGGAGCAGAAATTCCCTATCGATACAAACATAGAGATTTTTGAAGAAGACGGAAAGCTTCTGATCAAACTTAAAATCAAAAACCTCTAAATATACGACTATAGCAGTTTCGCTATAGTCTGCCCAAATCTTACCTTTTCGCCGGTTTTTATCTGAAGTTCAAGCATATCAGGCTCACCGATCATAACTATGGTCGAGCCCATCTCAAAGCAGCCGAAATCATCACCTTTTTTCAGATGCAAATTTTCAAAATGGTACAACCGCACTTCATTAACGGAAGCATTCGTCTGAATGCGTGATTCAAACGAAACCTGCATCTTGCCGACATTCAGTGCGCCTACAAGAACCATATAAAAACGTCTCCTGCCAACCGTTTCGCACTCCAGAACAACCCTTTCATTCTCTATAAACAGATCTATACGCTTGTTAAGCGAAGGCATATTGACCGGGTAAAGTTTTCCGGGAATATATACTGCTTTTGAAACCTGCAGATCCACAGGAATGTGATAGCGGTGATAATCGCTTGGTGAAAGATAGAAGTTTATAAACTGGCCATGCTTCAGACGAGCCTTCTCATCACTGTCAATTTTGTCACCTAAAAGCTCATTCACACAATATGACATCCCCTTGATCTGAAGTGCTTTGGTGTCATCGAGATCACCGCACTCGCTAATCAGTGAGTCACAAGGCGAAATAAGTGCATCAGGCTCAACAGCAAAACTTCTTGGTTCACGTAATTTTCTTGTAAAAAGTGCATTGAGCGAGCTGTATGAAGAGGGCTCATTAAACTCCTTCATATCCAGCCCCATCAGCTTGACATATCCCTGGTTGACAATATTTTGGAACCAAGATGGAAACTCTTTTGAGGCAAAACGCCCGAACTGCTGCGAAATTATATTTGTGATGTCTCTTTTTTTAACCATTTTTTTCCTCGTTTATCGGTCTTTTTGCGATCTGTTCCAACAGTACGGTAGCATAAGAACCTTTTGGAAGCGTAAAGTGCAGCTCAAACCATGCCTCGTCTTCCTTATACTCCCCCTCTATATCTTCCGGAAATATCCAGGCAAACCGTCTGGCCCCGTCTACACCTATCTCTTCATCATACTCTGTCCTCTTCGCCGTCAAGGACAAAAGCCCTTCCATAAGGATAATGCATCATTACATCACCCTGCATAAGCTTGAAAGGGTGCTTCTGTTTCTGCAGTGCGGCAATCGTCTCTTCATCCATATTGAGCAGTCCCGAGAGCTCCTTCATGCCAAAGCTCTCAAGCAGAATATTGATCTCTATACGCCTGCTTAGCCAAAGATTGAAAAGATGGCTCTGATATGAGCTTACAAGCAGTTTTTTAAGCTTTACATTCTTCTCTTTTCTCTTACCCTGAACTATCTCCATGCCCAGTTTGTAGTTGTCACCGTCGTTTCCAAAACGCTGATACCCAAAAAAGTTTGGCATACCGTTTTTGCGGATCTGTTCAAGCGCTTCATCGATCTTTTTGGCCGCCATAGGTGTTACCCTTTTCAGGCGGATAAAAAAGCGGTTTCCTTTGAGATGGCCCATTTTGATCTTGTTTTTATGATAGGTTTTTGAGAGGATCTTTATGCC
>MZGN01000005.1 GCA_002085085.1 Helicobacteraceae bacterium 4484_230 | reverse complement strand
AGGGCATATCCAAACACCCTATGCGGATCTCAGAGGTGATATGAAGCATGAGATTTGTCATGTTTTCTTTGAAGGCCTGGCCGTAGTCAAGTTAAAAAGAAAAGAGGATGAAGATCGTGCTTCAGATCATCTCCCGGAGGGCACTTCAGAGAAACCCTCACTCTGCGTTAGTCACTTCCATCCATAGCTAAGGCTATGCAGGGAAGCAACTGCCTTGATTGAGAATTTCTCTGAAGTGCTGAGACCGTATAGGGTGTTTGGGTATGCCCTTTCTCAAACAATACTGTTTTCTTAACGCAAAATGTCTGTTGTTTCTTCGCTCTGCAGATGTTTTAAAAAGAGCAAGTGGTGACGCATCTATTCTCGGCAGAGCCTCTATGTTTTTTTGTTATTGTAAAAAAACAAAAGCGAAAGCTTTTAAATTTAAATAAATGCGTTACCGCTTAGATAAGTTCACTGCATCTGCAGGGCAGACCGGAGTCCTGTTTGTTTCGTTAAAAAAATGACATTGTCTGAACGTAGAAGTTGTCCACAAGACAGCTTCGGAGTGAGTTTGGCATTTTTAGAGACAAACAGGGTGGAGGGATGGTAGTCAACAGCCCGTTGACCCCGAAGCCGTCAGTGAGAGGTTTTTTGGTTCGTTTTTTGCCGATACAAAAAATGAATATAAAGAGAAGAAATCCAATTTCTGCTCTTCTTCTTTATTGCTTTTTTTATATCAGAAAAGTGACTCATCTATTTGAAGTAAAAGCTCCCACTTCTACACCCTTCCTCTGCCTGAAAAGCCGGCTTCGAGCCTGATAGGCTCACTTTATTATTGTTTGTTTTATTTAAAAAGCTGTGAATGCGTACCTATACGCGTCAATCTTAAAATATTGTCTTTAATTATATAAATAACCAAAAGATCACCCCCGATATGAAATTCTCTAAACCCCGTATATTCACCATTTAGGCTATGGTCTCTAGATTCCGCAGGAAGTTCTTCCTCTTGTAAAAGTGCTACAATATATTTCAGATATTTAACATATTGCGTATCGGTAATTTTTATTTTTATATACTCTTTCTTAAAAGTTTTAGTTCGAAACAGCTTCATGTTCTCTCTTCAGATCATCAAGCGTAACATACTCACCTTCCAGCTCAAGCGCTTCTTTCATCGCAGCTACCGTTTTATCATTGGGGATCTTCGCTTCAAAAGGCAGGCCTTTATTTAATACTATCATCCGGTTAAACATATTTACCGCCTGGGAATAGCTCATGCCGATAAAATTTAAAATCTCTCTCGCCTCTTTATAATCGCTCTCTTCAAGACGGATCGTAGTTTGTGTTTTAGACATCACAGATCCTTTTTTCCTATTGTATCCCATATGGGATACAAAGTCAATCTTAAGTCAAACCTTTTATCACTTTTTTCATATCAAAAAAGTAACAGGGGGAAAGAAGAGAAATTGGATTTCTTTCTTTGCTAATCTATGTTTCTATATTCATTTTTTGTGCCGGTAAAAAACAAAAGCGAAAGCTTTTAAATTTAAATAAATGCGTTACCGCTTAAGTAGTTCACTGCATCTGCAGGGCAGACCGGAAGCCTGTTTGGCTCGTTAAGAAAATGACATTGTCTGAGCGCAGAAGTTGTCCATAAGACAGCTTCGGAGTGAGTTTGGCATTTTTAGAGACAAACAGGGTGGAGGGATGGTAGTCAACAGCCAGTTGACCCCGAAGCCGTAGTGAGAGGTTTTTTGGTTCTTCTTTTGCCGGTACAAAAAAGAACATACAGAGAGAAGAAATCCAATTTCTGCTCTTCTTCTTTATTACTTTTTTCATATCAAAAAAGTAACTCATCAGGACTAACAGTCCAATACAGCGTGCAGCTAAATTGTGAGTCATAAAAAAGAACATTGAAGCTAAGAAACAAATCTAATTCTAAAATCGTAAAAAACGAACAACAAAGAGAACAAATTTAATTTTAGCTCTAAATCTTAAAACATAATCCGTGAGTAAGATTACCCACAGGGTCGCTATGATATAAAGCAGTCGAGTTATTTACATGGAGATAAAAAATGGACAGTAATTTAAAAATAGGAAAATATGAATTTGCAAGCCGTCTGATCGTGGGCAGCGGAAAATACAGTGATTTTGAAGCTACAAAAAAGGCAACGCTGGCGAGCGGGTCGGAGCTTATTACGGTTGCGGTGCGCCGCCTCAATATTACGGATCCGGACAAAGAGAACCTGCGCGATACTTTTGCCGGAACGAACGTGAAGTTCCTCCCCAACTCTGCCGGGTGCGTGACCGCGGAAGAGGCTATCACCACATTCCGGCTGACGCGCGAAGCGACCGGGATCGACCTGATCAAACTGGAGGTGATCGGTGATACGCAAAAAACACTGTATCCGGATGTTCTGGAGACGATCAAAGCCTGTGAAGTACTCTCCAAAGAGGGCTTTACCATCATGGCATACACAAGCGATGATCCCATTATGGCAAAACGACTCGAAGATGCCGGCGCGGATGCGGTTATGCCTCTTGCGGCACCTATCGGCTCAGGACTTGGTGTACAAAACCCATACAATGTAGTTTTCATCAGAGAGGCCGTAAATGTGCCGGTTATCGTCGATGCGGGTATAGGCTGCGCGAGCGACTCGGCCTACGCGATGGAGCTCGGGGCGGACGCTGTCCTGACAAATACCGCCATAGCGCAGGCGAAAGATCCCATCATGATGGCAGAGGCTATGAAGTATGCCGTTCAGGCCGGCCGCATGAGCTATCTTGCCGGACGGATCCCGAAACGCCCGTACGCAACGGCATCCTCGCCTGTTGACGGAATGATACAGTTTTAAGCCACATTGGCACCTCTGCAACAGTTTTACGAAGCGCCAAAACAGCTTTGGCGCAATACAAAGCGCGCAGCTATTGACAAAATAAAAAATTTTATCTATAATTTCGCCTCACTAATTCGGAGTTAGCCGTTTTAGCTGAACAGGTCGGGGTGTAGCTCAGTATGGTTAGAGTACTTGGTTTGGGACCAAGGGGCCGAAGGTTCGAGTCCTTTCACCCCGACCACTTTTTTTGATATTTTTATGGTGGGTGTAGCTCAGTTGGTTAGAGCACTAGTTTGTGGCACTGGGGGCCGTGGGTTCGAGACCCATCATCCACCCCATTTTATAAAAATCAAAATATCAAAATAACAGATTATTTATAAGTTGTGCGCCCGTGGCTCAACTGGATAGAGTATCGGACTTCGGATCCGACGGTTATAGGTTCGAATCCTATCGGGCGTGCCATAATCGTTAAACGAGCGTCCTTAGCTCAGCTGGATAGAGCAACGCCCTTCTAAGGCGTAGGTCAAAGGTTCGAATCCTTTAGGGCGTGCCACCTTGATAATTTTGAATTATAAATGTTGAATGTTGAATGGTTAGCTTTAATAATTCAAATTCATCATCTAACACTACAAATGCGGACGTGGTGGAATTGGTAGACACGCCAGACTTAGGATCTGGTGCCTTACGGTGTGGAGGTTCAAGTCCTCTCGTCCGCACCACTCTCTTAAATTATGCGTTCGTGGCGGAATTGGTAGACGCGCTAGATTCAGGTTCTAGTGTCAGCAATGACGTGGAAGTTCAAGTCTTCTCGAGCGCACCATCATCACACTCTTTTTAACACCGCTGATTAATCTATTTTCTGTATAATATTACCCATTTAGAAATACATCAAAATTTAAAGTTGAACACTATGAGCAGTAAAAATTTTGCATTGATCGGCGCAGCCGGCTATATTGCACCACGCCATATGAAGGCCATCAAAGAGACAGGCAATGAGCTGGTAGCGGTACTGGACAGATGCGACAGCGTGGGCATCATCGACAGCCACTTTCCCGAAGCCAGTTTTTTTACGGAATTTGAACGCTTTGACCGTTTTGTGGACAAATGGCACAGGGAGCATGACAAACGCATCGAATATATGTCGATCGCTTCGCCGAACTATCTGCATGACTCCCACATCCGCTTTGCGCTCAAAAGTGGGGCGGATGCTATCTGTGAAAAACCGCTGGTACTGAACCCGTGGAATATCGACCAGCTCAAAGTCATAGAGCAGGAGACCGGCAAAAAAGTATATAACATCCTCCAACTGCGCCTGCACGATTCTATCATTGCCCTGAAAGAGAGAGTGCAGCGGGAGCTGGCACAAAACCCGGATAAGATGTACGATATCGACCTTACCTACCTCACCTCGAGAGGCAAATGGTATTTCATCTCCTGGAAAGGCGACGAAAGCAAAAGTGGCGGTATAGCCAGCAATATCGGGGTCCACTTCTATGATATGCTCTGCTGGATCTTCGGCGATGTAGAGGAGAATATCGTCCATCTGAAAACCCCCTGCGCCAATGCCGGCTTTATGCAGCTGAAAAATGCCCGCGTCAGATGGTTCCTCTCCGTAAACTATGACTATATACCACAAGAGATAAAAGCCCAGGGGCAGAGAACCTACAGATCCATCACCGTTGACGGCGAAGAGCTTGAGTTCAGCGGAGGCTTTACAGACCTGCACACGAGAAGCTACGAAGAGATCCTCAAAGGCAGCGGCTTCGGACTGGACGAGGCCTACGGCTCCATTAATACGGTATCTACGATAAGAAACCTCGACGCCATAGGGCTTAAAGGGGATTACCATCCGTTTTGCAAAAAGGTTATGGGGTAAGGTAGAAGGTAGAAGGATGAAGGAAGAAGGAAGAAGGAATAGTTATCGTGATTTGATAGTTTGGCAAAAGGCAATGGATTTGACCAGACAAGTCTGCCAAATGACAATGACTTTTCCTCAAGATGAAATATATGGATTAACAGCTCAAATTAAAAGATGTGCTGTTTCTATACCGAGCAATATTGCTGAGGGTAGAGGAAGAAATTCAGATAAAGAATTTATCCGTTTTTTAAATATTTCGCTTGGCTCTGTTTATGAACTCCAAACACAGCTGGAACTGGCACTGTCTTTCAATTATCTAACAGATTATAAAAATCTGGATTTGTTGTCAATAGAAGTTGAAAAAATGTTAAATGCCCTAATCAATTCAAAAAAACAGAAAGTATAATTATGTCAAATCAAACCCCTTCTACCTTCTACCTTCACCCTTCTTCCTTTATGGATAACAACGTCACAATCGGTGCCGGAACAAAAATCTGGCACTTCAGCCATATATTGTCAAACACATCCATCGGAGAAAACTGCTCATTCGGCCAAAACTGTGTCGTTGGCCCCAAAGTAACTATCGGCAGCGGTGTAAAAGTGCAAAATAATGTCTCCATTTACGAGGGTGTGGAAATCGAGGATGATGTTTTTTTGGGACCTTCGATGGTTTTTACCAATGTCATCAATCCACGCTCTTTTATCGTCCGCAAAGAGGAGTTTAAAAAGACTCTTCTTAAAAAAGGGTGTTCCGTCGGGGCAAATGCAACCATAGTCTGCGGTGTGACGGTCGGGCGTTATGCACTTATAGGCGCGGGGGCGGTCGTGACGAAAGATGTCCCTGACTTTGCGCTGATGACAGGCGTACCGGCAAAACAGACGGGATGGGTCGATGTCTCTGGAAACAGGCTGGATTTCGACGGGAACAGTGAGCCGGAAGATGCATACGGAAGCTACAAGCTTGAAGAGGGCCGGCTGATTTTTACCTCCCGGGAAGATTATGAACCCGAATAGGCAGAGAGGGAATATACTTATAGATGCTGTATAAGATCAGATCCTCCGTTCTTTTTAAAAATACCTTCGTCTATATGATGACCGTACTGATCAACAAGGCGGTCCCTTTTCTGCTTCTGCCTGTACTGACGGTCTACCTCTCACCGGAAGATTACGGAACGGCTGCGACATACATGGCCTATATCGGCCTGCTGGGCGTTGCCGTACACCTGAACATGACAGGTGCGGTCAATGTCAATTTTTTCAGGTTCTCTACCAAAGAAGAGCTTCGCGTCTATGTCTTCAATGTACTGCTGATCGTATCGGTGGCAGCCTCTCTGCTGTTTGTGCTTCTTCTGTTTGCCGGCGACTGGTTCGGCTCCATAATAGGACTTCCCGTGGTTTGGCTCTATGTCGGCCTTGCGGCCGTCGTAGCTCAGTTTTTTACCATGCTGAACCTGGGATTGTGGCAGGTGCAGCAGAAGGCGAAACAGTACGGCATCTACCAGATCGCCCTGACACTGGCAACGGTGTCGATGGTCCTGCTTCTTGTAGTTGTCTACGGACTGAAATGGCAGGGTCAGCTTGCCGGTCAGGCAGTTGCGGCGATCGTTTTTGCATTTATCAGCCTTGCGGTAATCGTACGCAGGGGTTTTTTAACGCTGCAGATAGAGCCTGAATATATAAAAGATGCGCTCAAGTTTGGCATACCGCTGATCCCCCATGCACTTTCGGGATGGTTCAGGACCGGGGTCGACCGTTTTTTCCTGACGGCAATCCTCGGCAGTGCCGCAACAGGTATATATGCGGTCGGATATCAGTTCGGTATGATCATCGGTATTGCGGCAATGGCGTTCAACCAGGCATTCAGCCCCTATCTGTACCGGAAGCTCAAAACAATCAATGAAGCCCAGAAGCTGCAACTGGTAAAGCTCACCTATCTGAGTTTTGCCGCTTTCTTGCTGCTTGCGGCCATCATAACCTTCGGGGCACCGTGGGTCATTGCCAGGTTTCTCGATGCCAGGTATGCAAGTGCGGCCGAGGTCGTTCCATGGGTTGCCTTCGGATATGCATTCCAGGGGATGTATTTTATGGTTGTGAACTATATTTTCTATCTCAAAAAGACATATATTCTGGCAGCAGTGACATTTTTTTCCGGCCTGCTGCATGTTGTGATAAGCTATATGCTTATTCATTCCAACGGCGAGATCGGCGCCTCCCAGGCGACAACAATTTCATTTTTCATTATGTTTGTCATGGTATGGATACTGAGCGCACGCCTTTATAAAATGCCATGGGGTCTGAAATGAGTACAAATTCCAAAAAGCCGAATGCACAAAAAGTAAAGGCACAGATAGAGTCCCTGCTGCCGCCGGTCAGAATGGTTACAATGCGCGATGAGGCAGATTACTACGGCGCTTCACGTATCATTGCCAGATCCCTGGGGCTGCCGTTTAAGCCCAAAAGCTTTACGGGCTGGAAACACGGATGGCTGCATGCACCGCTGAAATATGTAGAACAGTTGACGGGAAACAGCCGGTATACCCGTTTTCTTGTGGCAGCCAAAGAGCACGAACTGTTCTTGCGTCAACACGGCATCGAGGCCAAAGCGGTGGGTATGCCTTTTTTGTATGTCGACACGGCCGAGACGAAACACATAAAGAGGATCCCCAACTCACTGCTCGTTATGCCGCCCCATTCGCTGCCATACACCAAACACGCCTGGAGTGAAGAGCTCTATGCGGACCAGATCGCTGCACTGGCAGATGATTTCGATGTGATAGTTGCCTGTCTTCACCACTCGTGTGTCCAGAAAAAACTGTGGATCGATGCTTTTGAAAAACATGGCATCCCGTGGATCACAGGCGCAGACTCTACAGACACAAACGCCCTGCTGCGTATGCACAGGATCTTCAGGAGCTTTGAATATATGACGACAAATGCGGTCGGTTCACATATCGTCTATGCAGCATATTGCGGCTGCAAAGTTTCTATTTACGGCTCATACCAGGAGTATACGGAGGAAGACTATAAGCACGATACGGCGTATCAAAAATTTTCCCTACTACTGGAGCATAACCTTGCTTCGTCAACTGAAAAAAGTATACAGAAGGCATATCCGTTTCTCTTTTCACATCCCGCCGAAGCTGCTGCAAGGCGGGAGTGGGCAGCCGAACAGCTTGGGGAATCGAACAGGGTATCTGCAAAGAAAATTGCCAAATTGCTGGGCTGGAGTTTTATGCCCCAGCTGAACTATCTGATTTTTGAACTGCCGAAAAAGGTCATAGCCAAAATCGGCAGACATTTTTAAATTATACGGAGAAACTGCGGGGCTTGCTGTATAATTAGCGTAATAAACACGACTGGACAGAAATGAAAAAAATACTGATTATCTCCAGTGCATCGATTCATACAAAAAAATTTATTGACATGATGCGCGGAAAATACAAAATTTATGTGATCACCGACAAAAAAGAGATATTTGAAACATGTGAAACAGAAGCTGTTTACGAGTGGAAAAAACATCCGGTTGCCAACGCGTTTTATACAAAAAAGATCGTCAAAGAGATAGAGCCGGATCTGGTACATATCCATCAGGTCGGCCTGATAGCGTTTTACTATATTTTCCTTCTGCATCGGCACTGCAGGATCCTGCTGACCGCATGGGGAAGCGATGTAATGGAGTTTCCGTATACCGGTCCGATCAGACACCGGATGACAACGTACTCACTGCAGAGGGCGTCCGTACTCTCTTCCATCAACTCCGTAGGCATGATCTCGGTGATCAAATGTCTGACGGGCTTTAAGAGAGAGGTGCTCCCGATTAATTTTGGCATAGGTGAATTCATAGAGTTTGAAGAGAAGATCGAAAATAAAGAGCAGATCATCTACTCACCGCGCTCACACCAGGATCTCTACAACATTGAAATGATACTGCGCTCATTTGCACAGTTCGTAAAGAAAGAGCCTCACTGGAAGCTGCTGCTCTCAGGTGCGGAAGATCCCGTCAATACGCCCCGCTTCAAACAGATCGTAAAAGAAGCCGGAATTGCAGAGAAGACGGAATTTCTTGGACATATCTCCCAGCAGGAGCATGCTGCCATCATGAAGCGTTCGCGCATTGTAATATCGGTCCCGGTGACCGACGGCCGGCCCATCTCTGTAATGGAAGCAATCGCATCGAACTGCACACTTGTCTGCTCAGACATTTTAGCCAACAGGGAGCTGGTCAGCGAAGGCGTCAACGGGGTGATTGTAGATCATACCCGCATCTTCGATATAGGCCTTTACCGGCAGATAGATCCCGCCCTTCAGACTCAGTACAACAGAAAAATATCCCGGCCTTTCCGGTACGAAACGGCAAAACAGGAGTTTTTGAAGACGCTTGAAGGGGTTATCCATGACGATAATCATCGGTAAAAGCGCCAACCTCTCCATAGCGCTGGCAAAAGCTCTGCCGGACATCAGGTTGATCTCGTCACAACATCCGGCAGAAGATCTCAAAAGGCTTGGACTAGGCAAAACAGATTCCGTAAACGTGATTTTCAACAATTTTCAGAGATCAACCATGCTCTATGACGCCTCCGTTCCGACTGCATATGTTCAGCGTGCACTGATGTGCACTGCCGAAGTCCTGGAGTATCTTGAAAAGAGCGGGGTTACGGTCCTGAAAGTGCTTTACACCAGCAGCAGTTCGGTCTACGGCAACAATATCTTCTGCAAAGAAGAAGATCCACTGATTCCGACAAGCCTGCACGCATCGCTTAAAATAACCAATGAAAAACTTGTCGAGTCCTTTTGCAAGAAAAACGGTTACGACTACACGATATGCCGCGTTTTCAATATGTACGGCGGCAACGACAGTTTTTCGATCATCTCAAAGATCATCCGTGCGGCACGTGAAAACATTGAACTTACGCTTTACAACAACGGCAATGCGCTCCGCGACTTCATCCATATAGACGATGTTGTCACTGTCTACAAGGCACTGCTCAAAACAGGAGATACCCCAATCGTCAATGTCGGTACATCCAACGGTATTTCTGTCAAACATATCCTCGACTTCCTCCGGAACCATCAGATAGAGATCCGTTATAAAACGATCGACAAAGAAGAGCTCAGGATCTCGACGGCAGATATTTCACGCCTGCAGAAGATCCTGCCCGATCTGAAATTCGGCAGAGCGGAAGACTATATACTTAAACAGCTCGAAACAGGAGAGCGGGATGCATAGGCAGAGCTGCTCCCATGGAATCCGAAGGAGATTCTGACGATGTGCGGCATAAGCGGGATCATAAATAAAACTTTTGAAGAAGTAAACCGTTCAGACATTAAAACCATCAATGACCTGGTATCCCACCGGGGTCCGGACGATGAGGGTTTTTATTTCGGGAAGAACATCGCTTTTGGTCACAGACGGCTCTCAATTCTGGACCTCAGCCAGGAAGGGCACCAGCCGATGACATATCTGTCAGGCAGATATACAATCACCTATAACGGTGAAATATATAACTATCTTGAGATTAGAGAGATGCTCGCGAAAGAGGGCTATCTGTTTCACTCGGGGACAGATACCGAAGTCATACTTGCAAGTTATGACAAATGGGGGAAAGAGTGCGTAAAAATGTTTAACGGCATGTGGGCATTTGCACTTTATGACAAAGAAAAAAACATAGTTTTCTGCAGCCGTGACAGATTTGGCATAAAGCCGTTCTACTATACGGAGGTAGACAACAAGTTCATCTTCGGCTCCGAGATAAAACAGCTTTTGGAGTTTTATACCGACAGGTATGTCAACAAAAAAATACTGCTCGATTATCTGGTTATTGGTTTTGAAGACCATACGAATGAGACTTTTTTCGAAAATATATTTAAACTGGAACAGGCCCACAATCTTATCTTCCGTCTTGATGACAACAGTTTTGCAACAGAGCGGTATTATGATATCGGGCTGGATGAAAATATCATAAAACTGGATCAGAAAGAGTCCACAGAGGCATACGGCAAAAGCCTGGAGAACTCTGTAAAACTGAGACTCCGCTCAGATGTAAAAGTAGGTACATGCTTGAGCGGCGGGCTTGACAGCTCATCCATTGCGGCCGTAGCATCAGCCCTTTACAGCAGCGGTTCAGATGAAAAATTTACTGCGATACATGCAAAATCAACCCAGGCCGCCGGCGATGAAAGCATATTTGCCAAAGAGGTGTCAGAGCATTGCGGCCTCTCCCTGAAGATTGTCGAACCTTCAAATGATGATTTTACAGAACATATCGATGAAGTAGTATATGCGCAGGAGGAGCCGTTTGGCGGCCCGTCGGTTTTTATGCAGTATTTTGTGATGAAAAAAGCGAAAGAGGAGAACTGCAAGGTCATGCTTGACGGCCAGGGCGGGGACGAAACACTTCTGGGTTATGAAAGATATTATCCTGCGCACCTGATAAGTCTGGGATATACAGGCATGATAAAAGGTTTTTTCAACGCTGTGAAAAACTCAAAACTGACGCTGAGACAGCTTGTGGGCTATATTGTATATTTTACCAACTCAAAAGTCAGGCTGAACAGGCTGAAAAAGAGAAGCAGATTTATAAAAAAAGAGTATGTCGACTCTATTGACAGCAAAAGAGTGGAGCAAAACAGTAAAAATTATTTAAATATCTTCAATCTCCAGCATGACGAGATCTTCAAGACCCAGATGCCCCATCTGTTGAGATATGAAGACAAAAACTCCATGAGGAACTCTGTTGAGACAAGGCTGCCTTTTATTGACTACAAGGTGCTGGAGACAGCTGTCTCTTTAAACGGCCATTATAAAATACATAACGGCTGGACCAAATATGTTTTGAGAAGAGCCGTTGATACAATTTTGCCAAAAAGCATAGTGTGGAGGAAAAATAAATTTGGGTTTGAGGCACCGACCGGGAGCTGGCTGGGCAGAATTGAGAACGAAATGCAAGAGAGCATAAACAGCTCCGCAGTATTGCAGGAGCTGCTAAATCAGGAAATTGACATCACGGTCCTGGACGATGTGCAAAAATGGAAATTATTCAATATTGCGAAATGGGAGCATGTTTACAATGTCAAAATCAATTAGTACAGTCCATATAACCTCAGCCCACCCGCGCTACGATACCCGCATCTTTGTCAAGGAGTGCAGCTCTCTCGCAAAAGAGTACGAACTCTCCCTCATTGTTGCAGACGGTCTTGGAGACGAGACAAAAAACGGGGTTCGCATCATCGATGCCGGCAAGCCGGCAGGCCGTATGGAGCGAATGTTCAAAACAGTCAACGCCGTCTATAAAAAAGCGGTGGCACTCGATGCGGATATATACCATCTGCATGACCCAGAACTGCTCCGTATCGGACTGAAACTGAAACGTGCCGGCAAAAAAGTAATCTTCGATGCCCACGAGGACCTTCCGGTGCAGATAAGAAACAAAACCTATCTGCGCCCCTGTGTACGCAAAGCTGCAGCCCTCTTTTTTCAGCACTATGAGGCCTACGCCTGTTCCCGTTTCGATGCCGTTGTCGCGGCAACACCGTTTATCCGTGACAAATTCCTTGCGATCAATATGCAGACGGAAGATATCAACAACTACCCCATTCTGGACGAACTTGGCAATACGGTGGCCTACAGAGAGCGTGACGATACCGTATGCTATGTCGGCTATATTACGGAGGTAAGAGGGATAAAGGAGCTGGTCAGGGCGATGGAGTCGGTAGAGGGGTGCCGGCTGACGCTTGCCGGAAAGTTCCAGGAACCGGAGGTCGAAAAAGAGGTGAGAGGCTATCGCGGATGGGAAAAGGTTGACTTTCCCGGGTTTCTGGACCGAAACGGCATCAGAGATCTCCTCTCGCGCTCCAGGGCCGGACTGGTGACACTTCACCCGACTCCAAACTACCTGGACGCGCTTCCGGTCAAAATGTTTGAATATATGGCAGCAGGCGTACCGGTCATCGCTTCTGATTTTCCGCTCTGGAGATCGATCATCGACGATGCCGGCTGCGGTATCTGTGTCGATCCCGAGAGCCCGGAGTCTGTCGCAAAGGCAATAAACCGTCTTCTGGCCGACCCTGAAAAGGCGGAAAAGATGGGAGACAGCGGGCGGAAGGCAGCCCGTGAAAAGTACAATTGGGGCATGGAAGAGCAAAAACTGCTCGACCTCTACTCTCTGCTGCTGCGGAAGCAGGAGTCCGGCATATGAATATATGGATCGTCAACCACCATGCCCTTACACCGGATATGAGCGGCGGAACACGCCACTACGACCTTGCAAAAGAGCTTGTCAAAAAGGGGCACAAGGTCACGATCATCGCCTCGAGTTTCCACTATGCCAAACTGGAGGAGATGCGAAGCTACGGCGACAGTCTCTATATCAGAGAGAGGCTCGACGAAGTGGATTTCATATGGCTCAAAACCCCGCCGTACAGGGGCAGCGGCCTGGGGCGCATACGCAATATGATCACCTTTATGCGGCGCACAGAGACGATCATTCCGACGCTTGGTCTTGCAAAACCGGACATTATCGTAGGCTCGAGCGTCCACCTCTTTGCGGTATATGCGGCATATAAACTTTCACGGCTCTACAGAGTCCCTTTTGTGATGGAAGTACGGGACCTCTGGCCCCAGACTCTGATAGACATGGGGATCTCCAAATGGCACCCTTTCATACTGCTGTTGGCGAAACTGGAGAAGTTCCTCTACAAAAAAGCGAAAAAGATCATCACCCTCCTTCCCGGGGCATACACCTACATAACCGGGCTCGGCATAGATGCCGGCAAGATCGTCTGGATCTCCAACGGTGTGGATATGAAACCGTACGGCAGGAAAATCCGCCAAAGAGATGACGGGCTGTTTCACATCACCTATGCCGGGACCATCGGAAAAGCGAATGTACTCGACACCCTTTTCGAAGCTGCCATGATACTCTCGCCGTCTCATCCGGAGATCCGTTTTCATATAGTCGGAAGCGGGGAGTTGACAGAAAAATACAGAGCTTTCATAGAGAAGAACGGTCTGAAAAACATAGAAATCTCTCCGGCAGTCCCGAAAAGCGAGATACCTGAACTTTTGCAGAGCAGCGATCTGCTCTATATCGGGGTTATGGACTCCCCCCTCTACCGTTACGGCATCAGCATGAACAAGATATTCGATTACCTTGCTTCATCCACTCCCGTCATTATCGCCTCCAATGCCTTTAACAACCCCATAGAAGAGGCCGGTGCAGGCATGACCATACCGCCGGAAGATACGGAAGCATTGGTTAAAGCGATTTTGCACTATAATTCAATGGATAAAGAAGAGAGAATCGCGTCAGTCAGGCATGTCAGAGACTATACCTGCAGGCACTACAGCATCGAGGCGCTGGCTGATAAATTTGAACATACTCTGGAAGGTTTACTATGAACAACGAAAAGATTTCGCCGTTTGAATCATCTACAAAACTTATATTACTACTGATGGCGGTGGCTTACTTTTTCAGCATCGCCATCCGCATGATCTGGGTCTACCAGATGGGGGACGTCCCCACATACCAATGGAATGGCCAGTTGATGATCAACACCAACGACGGCTACATCTGGGCAAGCGGGGCACAGAAGGTTCTCGACGGGCTGCACCAGTACAACCCCAGGGTACCCGACTGGCTCGACTACGGAGTGGTCTTTTTTACCGTGATCGCCGCAAAAATCCTTCCTTTTTCACTCGACACCATCATACTCTATATGCCTGCGGTAGTGGCCGGGCTTGTCGTAATACCGATCATTCTGATCGGACGTCTTTTTAATTTCACTTTTGTCGGCTTCCTGGCTGCACTGATAGGCTCTGTCGCCTGGTCGTACTACAACCGGACCATGATCGGCTACTACGATACCGACATGTTCTCGGCAATGGCACCGATGTTCATCCTCTATTTTCTGCTTCGAACCATAGAATATGAAAATTTAAACAATGCCTTTATCAGCGCACTGATCATTTTTGCCTATCCGTTTCTGTATGACGGCGGGCTTTCGCTTGTCTACGCAATGGGCCTGCTTTATATGCTCTATATGGTGCTGTTTCACCGCAAAGAAACCTTTACCTACCAGTCTATAGTATTGATCTCGGTCGCGCTGATGGGCATAGCCTGGTTTATCAAACTGCCGCTCATCATCCTGCTCTACTTTGCTTTTGGGCGCATTGCATTTAACCGGCAAAAACTGGTAATCGCCTCGGCCGTAGCTGTTCTGCTTTTTCTGTACAGCGGCAACGTGTTCAGCCTGGTGTGGGCCAAATTCTCCGTCTATTTTTTCCGCGGGGTCGATGAAAGCGGCGGGCTGAAGTTCTATGAAGTGGCCCAGACTGTACGTGAAGCGGGGCGCATTCCGTTCGAGACGATGGCTAACCGTATCAGCGGTTCAATCCCGGGAGTCATCATAGCTCTGCTTGGCTACCTTCTGCTCGTTATCCGCCACCGCTCCTTCATTTTGGCACTGCCTCTGATCGGAATAGGTATTTTTTCGCTTTGGGGCGGATTGCGCTTTACGGTCTTTGCCGTTCCGGTCGCCGCTATCAGCGCTGTCTACCTGTTTTATGTCGCCACCTCCTATATCAAAATCCCTGCAGCCCGCAACACAATGCTGGTTCTGCTCTGTGGCGCCATACTCTATCCCAACATAACACATATCATCGGCTATAAAGTCCCGACCGTATTTGGCAACCGTGAAGTCAAAATACTTGACACACTCAAAACCAAAGGAAGCGACAAGGACTATGTAATAGCATGGTGGGACTACGGATACCCGATCTGGTACTATGGCGAAAAAAATACTCTTATCGACGGTGGAAAACACAACCACGACAACTTTATCGTCTCAGAGATCCTCTCGACACCCTCACAGCTTGAGGCGGCACGCCTGAGCCGAATAGCCGTAGAGACCTACGTGGACTCCAACTACTCTATTGTTGCCGACACGCTGTTTAAAAACGGCAGGGAGGACCAGGTCGATGTGGGGACCTATCTTGAGACTCTACGTTACGGGGATATAGAGATGCCGAAAAAGACAAGGGAGGTCTATCTCTATCTGCCGTGGCGCATGATGGATATTTTTCCGACCGTAAGGATCTTCAGCAATATAGATCTTGACACCGGAAAGAAACACCTCCGTCCGTTCTTCTATATGTCACGCGGGCATAAAGATACCACTGAGACTCTGAACCTTGGAAACGGAGTGCTGCTGAATAAAAAAAGCGGTATGCTGCATATAGGCATGCAGAAAGTCCCGGTAAAGTCTTTTTACACGGTCGGAAGCAGAAACAACGGCACTGTCGACGTCAAAAGACAGCCTGTAATAGCCAAAGGAAAACTTTCCATTATTTATATGGCAAACTACGGCCGCTTCCTTGTTCTCGACGACAGCTACCTGAACTCGACATTTGTCAGAATGTTCGTATTTGAGCAGTATGACAAAAGCCTGTTCGAACAGGTGATCTCATCACCTTATGCCAAAATCTACAGGGTCAAGATCTAGCTGTATGTACGTCAAAATACTAAAACCGCTGCTTGACAGGCTTATTGCGCTGACGGTGCTGCTGCTGGCAAGCCCTTTTCTTGCCGTTACGGCACTTTTGATCTATTTCAAAATGGGTGCGCCGATACTGTTTACACAGCCAAGGCCCGGACAGAATGAAAAGATCTTTAATATTTACAAATTCCGCACAATGACAGATGAAAGAGATGAACACGGAGAGCTTCTGAGCGACGAAGAGCGGCTGAATGGAATCGGAAAGACGATCCGCGCTCTAAGCATAGACGAGCTGCCACAGCTGTTCAATGTCCTCAAAGGGGATATGAGCATCATCGGACCCCGGCCGCTGCTGGTGGAGTACCTTCCGCTCTACAGCGGTGAGCAGAGAAGGCGCCACGATGTCAAACCAGGAATCACGGGCTGGGCCCAGGTCAACGGCCGCAATGCCATCAGCTGGAAAGAGAAGTTTGCACTCGACTGCTACTATGTAGAGAATCTCTCTTTTATGCTTGATCTTAAAATACTGCTTATGACTCTAAAGAAGGTCCTTGGGCGTGAAGATATCAGCGCTTCCGATCATGTCACCATGGAGAAGTTCAATGGAACGAATTGACACAATTGCCATTTACGGCGGCGGCGGGCATGGAAAAGTAGTGGCGGACATTGCCGCATCCAACGGCTTCGGATCGATCCTATGGATCGATGACGCGCCCAAAGAGGAAGCAGTGGGCCTTGAAGAGTTCATTGCCTCAACGCCGGACATTCCGGTAGCCCTGGGCATCGGAAACAACCTCCACAGAGAAAAATCATTTCAGAGGCTGACCGATGCCGGACTGAAGGTCATCTCTCTTGTGCACCCTTCTGCCATAATCTCGGAATCGGCAGTGATTGAACGCGGTGCGGTTGTTATGCCCGGTGCGGTAATCAATGCAGAAGCAGTTGTCAAAGAGGGTGCGATCATAAACAGTGCGGCCGTCATAGAGCATGACTGCGTCATCGGCAGATTTGCCCATATAAGCCCCAACTGTGCTCTAGGAGGGGATGTCAAGGTGGGCGAACGCACACACATCGGAATAGGCGCCAGCGTGATACAGTGTCTGAGTATCGGCCCGGATGTCAAAGTGGGCGCAGGAGCGGCAGTCATACACAACCTGCCCGGCAGCATAATGGCAGCCGGTGTACCCGCAGTCATAAAAAAGGAGTTTCGATGAATGGACGGCTGTTTCTCTCACCTCCTCATATGTCCGGCAAAGAGCAGGCCTATATAGCAGAGGCTTTTGAGAGTAACTATATAGCACCGCTGGGACCGTTTGTGGACCGTTTTGAAAAGAGCATATGTTCTTACACCGGTACTCCCCATGCCCTGGCCACCGTAAGCGGTACGGCCGCCATCCACCTGGCACTGCGTGTCAGCGGTATAGGCAGCGGCGATATCGTACTTGCATCGAGCTTTACTTTCATAGGATCCGTATCTGCGATCCTGTACCAGGGTGCAACTCCTTTTTTTATAGACTCCGACCTGAAAAGCTGGAACCTCGATCCCGGGCTTTTGAGAGAAGCCATACTAAATTCACCCAAACCCCCCAAAGCACTTGTTGTCACCCATCTCTACGGGCAGTGCGCCGAAATGGATACCATAGCCTCTATCTGCAGAGAACACGGCATTATACTGATCGAGGATGCCGCCGAAAGTCTGGGCTCAACCTACCGGGGCACGGCAAGCGGTACTTTCGGGGACTTCGGCATCTACTCTTTCAACGGCAACAAAATACTCTCCACCTCCGGCGGCGGCATGCTGGTCGGTCCGTATGGTGAAAAGATTGAAAAAGCCCGGTTCTATGCGACCCAGGCGAAAGAGAATACTCCATACTATGAGCATAAGGAACTTGGATACAACTACAGAATGAGCAATATCCTGGCTGCGATCGGAGCAGCCCAGATGGAGGTTCTTGAAAAGCGCACAGATGCCTGCAGAAAAATATTCAGGTGGTACGAAGAAGAACTTTCCGGGATTAGTGAAATAGCCTTTATGCCGGAACTGCCAAACAGCAGGGGAAACCGCTGGCTGACCACACTCACCCTTGCAAAAACCGATCCCGACACAGTCCGCAAAGCACTTGAAAAAGAGAATATTGAGAGCCGTCCGCTATGGAAACCCATGCATCTGCAGCCGCTGTTCAAAGGCTCTTTGTCACATGTAAACGGGACCAGTGAAAAGCTTTTTAAACAGGGATTGTGCCTTCCGAGCGGTACGCAGATGAACCGTGACGACGTGAACCGTGTCTGCAAAATCATAAAAAAGGTACTTTTGTGAAAAGGGTGCTGAGACCGACTTCGACGACCAGGGCACTCTTTTTTGTTGTCTCAGACCTCTTTCTCTCGCTGATGACACTCTATATGTCTTATGAACTTCGTTTTAACTTTCATATAGATCCAAAATTTCTGGGCTCGTTCTGGCTTACTTTTGCAACACTGGCAGGTTTGAAGATCGGCTTCTTTTTTCTTTTCAGGGTCTATTTTATCGTCTGGCGCTTTTTTGGGTTCAGCGAAGCCAAAAATATTATAAAAGCCCACCTGCTTGCATATCTGGGCTTTACCGTCATCTACCTGCTCTTCCAGGAATATTTCACACCTTTTCCGAGAAGTGTAATTATAATAGACCTCTTCCTCTCCCCGCAAAAAGATATCAAGCCGACACTGATAATCGGCGTAAACACCAAAACAGCCTCTATAATACGCAGTGCCATAGACGGTGAGATCCCGTACTATCCGGTGGCGATAGCGGCTCTGCATAACGACAAACATGCACTCAATACCTATATCAGCAATATTAGGGTTTATGGTGAATCCAGGCTTGAAGAGGTTGTAGGGCAAAAAGAGATAAAGGCCGCAATAATAACCGGTACACCCAACACGGACGAGCTTAAGGCCATTGCAGAGCGCCTGAACAATATGGGCATAACCGAGATCAAGCAGGTCAAGATACTGGGCTCACAACATGAAAAACTCGAAGATCTCTCCATAGAGGATCTTCTGGCACGCCACCCCAAAGATCTGGACATCGGACTCATCTCATCTTTTGTAAAAGAGAAAACGATTCTGATCACCGGTGCCGGCGGAAGCATAGGCTCTGAGATCGCCAGACAGTGCCGCAACTTCGGGGCAAAAGAGCTCATTCTTCTGGACAACAGCGAATACAATCTCTACCGGATCGGTGAGCAGATAGAAGATGCCGGGTTGAAACTTGTCTCGGTAACGGACAGGGATGCACTCGGGAGTGTTATCAAAAACTGCAGGCCCGAGATCGTCATCCATGCGGCCGCCTACAAGCACGTACCGATCTGTGAAGCAAATATAGAGGCCGCGCTGTTCAACAATATAATAGGAACCAAAAATGTTGTGGATTTGAGTGTGGCCTTCGGAGCGGACAAGCTTGTCATCATCTCCACGGACAAAGCGGTCCGGCCGACAAATATCATGGGGGCAACAAAACGGGTGACCGAACTCTATGCAAACAATGTCGATGCGAAAAATACGGAGATCGTTGCGGTACGTTTTGGAAATGTACTGGGTTCAAGCGGCAGTGTGATCCCCAAGTTCAAGCAGCAGATAGAAAACGGCGGGCCGGTAACGGTAACGCACCCTGAGATAACGAGATATTTTATGCTCATCCCCGAAGCCTGCCAGCTTGTTCTGCAGGCGGCCGCAATTGCCAAAGGGGGTGAACTTTTTATCCTCGACATGGGTGAACCCGTAAAGATAGTCGATCTTGCACGCCAGATGATCAGACTTTACGGCAAGGAAGATGAGGTTGAAATAGTTTTCAGCGGACTGCGTCCAGGTGAAAAACTCTATGAAGAGCTGTTGATAGACGAGAGTGAGAAAAAAACACGCTACAGCTCCATCTTCACAACCGGAAAAACGGACTACCCTATTGAAAAACTTGAAAAAGATATTGAAGCAGTGCTGAGCGCCGAGGATAAGGTGGCGGCACTGAAAAAGATCGTTCCTGAGTTTGAGCACCGCCCCTAAAGAGCGAAATACCCCCGCTTTTGCAGGGAGCGTTCCTGTTGGTCAATTAACATTTACATAGGAGGTGGTTTCGACCCTGTCGATCTCTCCGTCGCTGTATTCGTCGAAAATCGTTTTGGTTATACGGCCTGAACTGTCATACTCATACCTTGTTTCGTCTGTCCTGCTTCTAATGCTGTAGTCACGCTCTATCTGTTTTCCATAGCTGTTATAACTATACTGGTAGGACCAATCCTCCAAACCGTCACCGTTCTTGTCGTAACCGTATCCAGTCTGTTTTCCACCGGCATCATACCGGTAGGAGTAATACCTCTCAGCCGTGCCGTCGGCATCATCGTCATAACTATGCTTAAGCGTACGTCCGTTCTCATTATACTCCCATGACTCAGTTTTATCTATCTGCCCGTCATTGTCCGTATCGGTTTTTCTTGATATAACTCTTCCCTTCTGTGATTTTATCCACTTTCCCATCTGCATTGCCGTCATATTCGACTACGGTTTGATGGCCGTTGCTGTCATATGAATAGGCATATGTATAATCAGGCGTACCGTCATCATTTTTATCATATACTTTGGTGATATTGTTTCCTTTTGTGTCATAGGTATATGTACTGCTGTATAACGAATCTGGACTGCGATAAGTGTATTTGACCTTTTTTCCGTCTTCATTATACTCATTGGTTGAGACAATATCCGGCCGGCCATCCATATCTGTGTCCGTTTCCGTTTTGATACGCCGCCAGGAACTGTCGTATGCATAGGTCGTATTGCTATCAATAACCCCGTCATTGTTGGTATCTTCCGTGTATCCGGCCCGCGTGTAATTTTTAACATAGCTGTAGAATTTTTTACTGTCGACTGTTCCGTCACCGTTGTTGTCAAACTCTTCGGTTATCATCATACCTGAACCGTCATACACATATGTGGTGGTTTTTGTGCCGTAAACCATTTTGACCTTCTGCCCGTTCAAATTGTATTCATACTGTCTCTTCCAGTCAGGTGCGGCATTTACATCTGAATAATAGCCGTATTCGGTCTGCTGCCGATTTGCATTATATAAATAGTAGTGCTTTCTGTCCACTGTTCCGTCGGCATCGTCATCATATGTATGCTCCTTTGTATAGCCAAATGCATTATAAGTCCAGTGCTCGGTCATATCCACGCTTCCGTCACCGTCACTGTCTTTCTCCATAAGGGTCAGTTTTCCGCTGGAACTGTCGTAAGTATAAGTCATAGTCTCATCAACGGTACCGTCCGCATCCGTATCTACACTCTGCTCTGTTTTGCGCCCGTCTGCGTTGTAGACATATGAGGTGATTCGGTCCACGGTGCCGTCACCGTCACTATCATAAGTTTCCTGCGTTTTTTTACCTTCCGCATTATAGGTATATTTATAGCTCCACTCCATAGTTCCGTCGGCATCCGTATCACCTGAATACTCTACCCTCCTGCCATCAGCATCATACGTCGTAATATAACGGTTGTCCGCATCTCCGTCACCGTCCGTATCATACTCGGCTTTGATCTGCCTGCCGTCTGCATCATAATAGTATCTGTTGATTCTATCTGCCGTGCCGTCATTATCGTCGTCATTCGTCTGTTTTGTAACACGGCCCCGATCGTTATACTCATAAGAGATCGTACTGTCGACGGTGCCGTCGTTTCCTTCATCGACATCTATGCGGATGCGCCTGCCGGAAGCATTGTAGACATTGGTCTCTTTTTTGTCGATTATATTGTCGCCGTCTTCATCCGTCAATATCTCGGTGTTGAACCCGGAACCGTCATAGAGTACGTGGGTGATTTTATGTTTGGAGTGTAACGTATAGAGATTTACGACTCTTTTGCCGTCTTCTCTAACTGTATAGTCCCTGGTCCACTCCGGAACCCCGTCACCATCACCGTCATACGACTGCTGTATCATTTGGCCATTGGCATTGTAGGCATATTTATAAGACCAGTCTGCAGTTCCGTCTGCATTGCTGTCGCCGGAGTATTCTATATTCTTCCCCTCAGCATTGTATTTATAGATCCAATATCTGTCAGCATTGCCATCACCGTCACTATCCTCTTCGGTCTTGACCAGCCTGCCTTCAGCATTAAAAAAGTACTGGATAATGGCATCAGGAGTTCCGTCACCGTCACTGTCTACCGTTTTTTTTGTCATGCGGCTCTGGTCATCATATTCATAGCTGGTCCTGATATCTACACTGCCGTCATTTCTATCATCCTGCTCCACACGCAACAGCATCCCTGCGCTGTCATAAACATTGGTATCTTTTCTGTCAACCGTCCCATCGCCGTCATTATCATATGAGTGGGTAGCCACCCTGCCGTTTTTGTCAAATGTATAAAACTGGATCCTGTCGGCTTTTCCATCCCCGTCATTATCGTCGGTTGTTTTGATCCTTCTGCCGTTTTCATCATACTTGTAATAATATGACCACTCCGCTTTCCCATCCATATTGCTGTCATACTTATAACTTATATGGTTGGCTTTGCTGTCATACCCGTACAAGTAGACAGCATCAGCCTTTCCATCATTGTCTGTATCAACCTCTCTTTTGCCGATCCTGCACACCTCACCTTCTGCTCCCGTACACGCAGGATAGTTGACTTCGTTCCCGCTGCTGCTTCCTCCGCTACTGCTTCCTCCGCCGCCACAACCCTGCATCAGCAGAATTGCAGCTGCTGCACCGGATATTAATTTAATATACATAACACACCCCTTTGTCTGTTATTAGACCGTTACCTTATTTACATACTATAACTAATATAATGAAGGAAGCTTTAAGGAATAAATATAGGCTGTTATATTAAGAATGGTTATATTATTTAAAGAGTGGCGAAAAAAGCGGAAAGGCGGGCAAGAGAAACTGCCCGGCAGCAAGGTGCAAACGGGCAGCAGGAGACGGCTAGTCCAGCTCTGTCTTTAAAACTGCACCGTTGGAAGCATTGCTGACAAGCAGGCTGTAGCGCTTCAGCCATTTTGACGGAATCTCTTTTTTTGCAGGCTTGAAATGGAGTCGGCGGCGCTCCAGCTCTTCTCCGTCAACGTTTAGCTGCAGCAGGTGGGCATCGACATCGAGTTCGATCTCGTCTCCGTCTTCGATCAGGCCGATAAGACCCCCTTCGGCAGCTTCAGGACTGACGTGGCCTATCGATGCACCCCGGGTCGCGCCGGAAAAGCGGCCGTCAGTAATCAGTGCAACACTTTCACCCAGTCCCATCCCCATAATCAGTGAGGTGGGAGCCAGCATCTCCTGCATACCCGGTCCGCCTTTAGGACCCTCATAGCGGATAACGACCACATCTCCACTTTTGACCTTTTTACCCATAATACCAGTGATGGCCTCCTGCTGTGAATTGAAGCAGACTGCCTTGCCCTTGAACTGGCGCATACCCGGTTCTATGCCGGCAGTTTTAACGACTGCACCCTCTTCGGCAAGGTTTCCAAACAGAATGGAGAGCCCGCCTACCGGTGAATAGGCGTTCTCGTTGGTATGGATGACGGAGGGGTCTTTTATCTCGGCATCGGCGATCCTCTCACCGAGGGTCTCACCTGTAACGGTCGGGTTGTCAAGATAGAGCAGACCGCCACGGCGGCTGACCTCTTTGATAACCGCGTTGACACCGCCGGCTTTGTCGATATCCTCCATATGAACCGTAGTCAGCGAAGGCGATATCTTAGCGATATGTGCAACATTCTCGGCAATCTTGTTGATCTCCGTAATGTCAAAATCCACCCCTGCCTCTTTGGCGATGGCCAGCATATGCAGTACCGTGTTGGAAGAGCCGCCCATGGCCATATCTACGACAAACGCGTTATGTACGGCCTTCTCGTTAAGAACATTGCGCAGGTTGTATTTGGCATCATCGGCTTTTGCCATCTCGACGACGCGTCTGGCTGCAGTTTTGACCATCTCGATACGCTCAGGTGTCATGGCCAGGACTGTTCCGTTTCCGCTCAGCGCTATTCCCATGGCCTCACACAGCGTATTCATGGAGTTGGCAGTGAACATACCCGAACATGAACCGCCCGACGGGCATGCCTCGCACTCTATCTCGTACAGCTCTTCATCGGTGATCTTACCTTCCGCATGCTCACCGACCGCTTCGAATGCCGTAGCAAGATCAATGGGCGTACCGTCTTTTTTGTGCCCTGCTTTCATCGGACCTCCGGAGACAAATACAGTCGGAACATTAACGCGCAGGGCACCCATGATCATACCCGGAACTATCTTGTCACAGTTGGGGATACAGATAAGCGCATCGAGCTTGTGGGCGTTCATGACCGTCTCTATGCTGTCGGCTATCAGTTCGCGGCTCGGCAGACTGTAGAGCATGCCGTCATGGCCCATAGCAATACCGTCATCTACACCGATAGTGTTGAACTCAAACGGTACACCTCCTGCTTCACGTATAGCCTCTTTGACGATACGGCCGTACTCCTGAAGAAAGAAGTGTCCCGGGATAATATCTATATAGCTGTTGGCAACTCCGATAAACGGCTTGTCAAAATCTTCGTCTTTCAAGCCGGTCGCACGGAGCAGACTGCGGTGCGGTGCTCTGTCAAAGCCGCGTTTTATAATATCACTGCGCATTTTTTTATCCTGTTTTTAATTATGAATTGTGCGATTATAGCAAATTCATTGTAATTTTTTCCGGATTTATCTCAAAAACCCTTTACATGGAAAAACTTTTTTGCTATACTTTCGGCCCAACAAAGCTTAATACTTTGTTTTAGTGCGGGAATAGCTCAGTGGTAGAGCACAACCTTGCCAAGGTTGGGGTCGCGAGTTCGAACCTCGTTTCCCGCTCCATTTAGACACCCCAATTGAAATATCTTGTAAAAAAGATGTTTGAATTGGGGTATTTTTTTATAAAGCCCGGATGGCGAAATTGGTAGACGCAAGGGACTTAAAATCCCTCGGTGGTAACACTGTACCGGTTCAAGTCCGGTTCCGGGCACCACCGGAACAAAAACATGGTGCCATCGCCAAGTGGTAAGGCCGGAGCCTGCAAAGCTCCTATCCCCAGTTCAAATCTGGGTGGCACCTCCAAACTTATATAAAAATACTTTTCAATTCTATGGACAGATGGCAGATTTCAATTCTATGGACAGATGGCAGAGCTGGTTGAATGCACCGGTCTTGAAAACCGGCGAGGGTCATACCTCCCAGGGTTCGAATCCCTGTCTGTCCGCCACCAACCATCAAATATCTGTTTGTTTTTCTTAATTCTCCTGCTAAACTTCCTTTCCATCCTGATTAATGCGACCTGAAGATTGCTTGCGCGATAATAGGTTAACCTGAGTCAAAAAAGGATCAGAAATGAAAATACCTATTTTTGTCGCGCAAAGCATTATCCTGTCACTGTTTTTCCTCGGTTGTGGAGGCGGAGGAGGCAGCAGTGGGGGCGGAGGAGGCAATGAGCCGACTTTTACCGCTCCGACAGACTATGAAACACAACCGCAGTATGCAGGAGCGGTCCACCATTATACGCAAGACTCTGACGGGGATGGGATTTCCGATATTAATGATCCGGCACCATCTGACGGAGCAGTCAAGTCGCTGACGGTTTTCAATGAAAAAGAGTTCAATAACAATATCGGTGAAGCCAATGCAGTTCAAAATGCCGGCTATCCAATTATTATTGCAGGAAATCTTGCAAAAGGCGCCTCCTATTATCTTGATTCCGATTTTTTCAAATTTAACGGCAAAAAGGATCAGAGAATATCTATAATGGTATTTGAAGGAAGTGTCAATAGTGACGGCAACGTATTTACTCCGGAAAAACAGTTTTTCTCTCCAAAAGCAACACTTTTGGACAAAAGCGGGAAAGTCATTACGTCGTTGGAAATAGACGGCCTTGAAGGCGTGGCCTGCGGAATAGGCGCAGAGCTTCCTATAGACGGAGATTACTATATTGAAATATCCGATCCGTCCATTAATTCAAAAGATTACGACTACAGCTATTATCTGGTTATCAATACCGATTCGGATTTTGACGGCGTTTCCGATGGATTGGAGGATGTCATAGGAAGCAATAAATTTTCAAGTGACAGTGACTCCGACAATATTTCAGATTTTAACGAAATCTTTCCATTAATGATAACGTATCCCCAGGCAGCAGGCAGAAGCTCTGTAAACTGGTGGGATGTGGATTCAGACAATATTCCAAACTGGTGGGATGTGGATTCAGACGGCGACGGTCCGGCAGACCGCAAAGAAGGTGCACTTGACCTCGATAATGATGCCATTGAAAATTTCCTTGATACGGACTCGAATAACAACGGAACTCCTGACGGCAGCGAAGCTGGAGAGAGTTTTCAGCAGCCTGTAGATACGGACGGCGACGGCCTGTATGACTTCATGGATCTTGATGCCGACAATGACGGCATTCCGACAGGCCTGGACAGCAATGAACATTCTGCCCAGGCACCAGAGTATATGTTTGACAAGCAGGCCCAGGGAATCATGTCGGTTCAGACTGTAATCGATGCCGATACAACACTAAACGGTATCTGTCTGATCGGAAAAGAGCTTCTGATCAACGGTTTCAATATAAAAGCGGGTACCAAAGTACTTTTCCCTATTGTTGGCGGTACAAAAGCTGTTATACCGACAGAGATAGACACAGAAGGCAACTACCTGAAAATAACTGTTCCTGACGAAGCAGTAAGCGGTACAATGTATCTATACGGAACAGATTCAAAACTGAGCAACGGTTTTGATGTAAATGTTGAAAACAGCATGGTCAATCCGGTCATCTTTCCGGTACAGAGCAGTTTAAGCACTGGTGACACTCTAACCCTGTACGGCCTGAATCTTTCAGAGGGTCAGATAAATATCGTATTTTCTTCAAACAGTTCCGGCAGGATTCAAGCATCGGGAACAGCATCCGGAGACAAAGTTGTACTGACTGTCCCCAATGGTGCTTCAAGCGGTGTATTGTATGCGGAAGTGGGAGGCAAAGCATCAAACAGTGTGGCTGTCTCCATAATCTCTGATATTAAAGCGAAAGTAGAAATTCCTGCCGGAACAGGTATAAACTGCAGTGATGTGCAGATCACGCAGCAAGACGGTATTACCAAGTATGCAGATGCACAATGCTGGCTAAACGGCATCGAGATTGACAGCAACAATATAAATTTTATTTCAACTTTTCACAAAGACTCTGCAGATGAAATTCATCTGTTTTACGAGGCTGTCGCATTACCTGCAGATGCAACAATTACCCTTAACAGTCTATCCACGGCAGTTAAGATTGTATTTTACAATCTTGGCTATCACATCAGTCAGAGCAGGCAGGAGTGGGAAAACATCCTGAATACTATCAGGAGTGATCAAAACGTTAAAGCACTTGCAGACTATATAGAACAGGATCCGACAGTGCTGGCACAGTTTACCGATGCAGCATTAATATCTAGATTTCAAGAGGCACTGATCAGTTGTTCAAGCAGTATTGCAAAATATCTTTCTCCACAACTAAGAGGCTCTTTATCGAAATCAAACGTGAAATCAGCCAGTCTGATCTCAAGAGCCCTGGTAGAGCCTGATATTACACCATCAAAAGCACAGTACGATATTTTACTGCATCCTATCGCACCTGCAAATATTGAAGTGGAAAATGAGACCAGAGTATATTTAAGTATTGAAGTCACAGATCCCTCTGATAACTATATTGGCTATACAGACGCCAAAGGCCTGTATCGCACCTATTCGCACATCAAACATATGTTTGACCCTAATATTTTAAGTCCACAATGGGGAGGATTGCTTCTGATATCATTAAGCAAGGATTTTAAACTGGAAGGAAGAGACTCCCATTTTGATATAGTGACGGGAGGAATGGCAGCACCAAACTACTCCTCAAGTGTATATAACTATACTGTCGGTCGAACACTGTTTGATGGTATGGCTGCTCCAGTGCTCAACAAAATTCTGGAAAAAATTATTGGCAAAAAAATAAAAAGCAAGGATGCTGCTGCCTTACTGGTTGAGCTTATTGGTGCTGAGAAATGGAGTAATTTTATTACTGATGCCGTTTCCGGCAATGGCAAAAGCCTTGCTACACCTTTAAATATCTATATCATAATCCCCCTAAAAGAGCTGTTTGGCAGTTGTGTAAAATCCAAACCGGGTCCATTATGTGAAAAATTTGCAATAATGACAGCAAGAATCCTTGGGCTCTCAAGTGATAAAATAAAAGGGCTGATAGTCAAAACTCTTGGAAAAGAGGTTGCTGCTTATCTTATTCCTGGCGCGGGCCAAATAAAAGCTGCTTATGAAATATATGATAAGATAGATTTTTTTGGAACATTGCTCGTTACAGCAAAAGACATAGGTACAACTCCGAGAATAGTTGGATTTGATGTCGATTATCCGCTGGAAATAGAAGAAGTTAAGCCCATGTGTCTGGTTAAAGAAAAAAACGAAGACCTTTTGTTGCTTGGAAAAGGGTTTTTGCCATACAAGAGCGGCTCCCTGTGGTGGAAAAAAGAGGTCACACCGGTTACTTCCCTCGATTCGGAAAAAGGTGACTTCAAGACCGCCAACAATGATGGTACAAAAATGCTTGTCAACTTTCGCTGGGCACTGGAGTTTCTCTCCAGCGGAGAACATACCCTCAAAGTTGAACACCAGGGCCAGAAAACTGTTTTTGCACAAAAGATCAAAGTCGCTACCGATGGTATTATTTTAGACTCCATTTCGCCAAACAAAGGCTTTAAAGGCAGTATCGTAACTTTGACGGGCTGCGGCTTTTCAAAAGTTGCTACAGAAAACATGGTCTGGTTTAAGGCATCACAGGACGGATTTACTATAAACAGAGTAAGGGCAACAGTATTGAGCAGCAACGCCGACAAACTGACAGTTGTGGTTCCGGATGATGCGATAACAGGCGATGTCTATGTTTCGGCAAACAATATGCAGAGCAATTCGCTGCTGTTTACTGTTGACAGCGCGAACGTGGTTATCACATACGGTGACTGCGGCAATATCAATGACGACACTTTCTCGCTTTATGTCGACAACAAACTGGTCTCATCCATGTCGGCACCATCGAGACCATTTCCTGTACAGGTAGAGATGCAGGGAGGCACCCATACTGTCAAGATGGTTGGTATAACGGCACCGGATGACGTGGGAACGTACTGTATAGAATTTTCAAGCAACGTTAGTGTAATTAGCGGTCCTGCCAGAAGCGGCAACGACCTGACTGCCGGTGTTGTAAAAAGCTGGCAGGTAGAGGTTGCCACAACCGCACTGAGTCCTGCCAGAAATACTGCCACTATAGAAGGAAAGGTTTTACTGCCGGAATAAAAGCATGAAGGCCCATACAGGGCTTTCATGACAATCATATTGGCAACCGTGCTGATACCAGAAAAGGGATTTAATAATGCCTGTAAATAAAAAATATATGGTTTTTATCTTCTCATTTCTCTTTGGCGTATACCTGTTTACAACTATCATCTTATCACTGCTGACAACTATAAACAGTATGGCTCAATACCCTCTTTATAATTTTTTGGGTTCTGAAAACAGCCTGGAGACTGCTGTCTTATACCTGTTCCCTGCCCAAAATCCATATTATCTGCAGCAATGGAATTCGGCACCGGCCCTGTACCTTCTTTTTTCTCTTGCACTTTTTGTACTTTTTGTACTTTATCTTGTACATTTGTCAAAAGATATTCTTAGAACAGACAGGCAGCGGTTTATTATTCTTTTCTCTTCAACAGTAGTTATTGCAGGTTTTGTTTTCTTCCCGCAATACAGGTCACTGGTAGAATTTTTCTCCTCCTTTTTCCAATAGACTATTTATTAAATACTTCCGGGAAGAGTCGGCAAAAGCGTATCCGACAAAATTAAAAATCAATTTTAGAGCTCTCCTCAACATCTTTTCGATATTATTTCCAAAAAACAAGGAAGGCATTAAATGAAAAAACTGTTTGCAATCTCCTTTGGTATACTTGCTACCGCCTCATTGCTTATTGCCGACGCCTCTTCTCCGGTCCAGTCGGCACAGACCGGTAAAATGGTGCGCCAGGAAGTCGACCTCAACAAATTTCAAAACAGTGAAGTGCTGAAGCTTGCCGTAAAAGAGCTCTCAAAAGATCTGCCGAGAAAGATCGATGCATATACGACGCTTGTAAATGTAAGAAAAGAGAATTTGACCCTGGTTTATGTCTATGAGATCAATACAGGTGCAAAAAGCGATGAAGCAGTCAGAAAAGAGGACCATGAGCGTATGCGCCTCGCAGTCACGGATGGTACATGCCGGACGTCAAAACGTTTTCTGGACAGCGGGATCTCCATCTCATACCTCTATAACAGTGCCAAATCCAAAAAGAAACTCTTTCAGTTCGATATCAGCAGGAAAGAGTGCCATTATAACGACAGGTAAAAAACGGCTGCC
>MZGN01000052.1 GCA_002085085.1 Helicobacteraceae bacterium 4484_230 | reverse complement strand
GTATTCGGCTCATCCAGTATGAGTACTTCCGGACTGGAAGCCAAAGCTCTTGCAATCATTACCCGCTGACGCTGTCCGCCCGAAAGCTCACCAATCAGTCTGTCTCTAAGATCGACAACATCCATCTTGGCCATTGCTTCCTCTGCAACAGCGATATCCTCCGCACTTTCAAAGGTAAGGATACCCCGCTTTGCTACTCTGCCCATTCTTACAACCTCATACACCGTTGCAGGAAAGTTTACATCAGTCTGCGATGCACGTTGCGGAACATATCCTATCTTATCCCATGAGTTAAATCTCTTTATCGGCGCACCAAAAAGGTAGATATCTCCTCTGCTTGGCTGTTCAAGGCCTAAAAGCAGCCGCACCAGAGTTGTTTTGCCACCACCGTTTGGACCGATTATGGCACAATACTCCCCTTTCAATATCTTTAGCGAAATATTCTGTAAAACCTCTTCGCTGCCTATACGGTAATTTAGAGACTTTACTTCAAAAACAGCTGCCCCAAATGTCATCTGCACTCCAGCGCCATACGTAGTTTTTTCAGATTCATATTCATAATAAATCTGTAGTCCTGAAACTGTCTTGCCTCTTTGGCAGTAATGTTTGCCAATGGTTGAAGCACCTCTACTCTGGCACCGCTCTCTTTTGCTACACTCTGGATCAACCTGTCGCTTACAAAAGACTCGTAGAAAACAACCTTTATACCTTTTTTTCTAACCATATCGGCCAGTTCCGCTACAGTTTTTGCACTTGGCATTGCATCAGGGGAGAGTCCGCTTAGAGCTTCTATATGAAAGCCGTATCGTCTGCCCATATATGCAAAAGCATTATGACTTACCACAATGGTATCCAATCTGCACGAAGAGAGCCTTTTTTGAAAAAGCCCGTCGAGTATTCTAAGGCTTTTCCTGTACTGCTCTGCATTTTTGTGAATGTCGACGGCCGCACTTTTTCCCAACAGCCCAATCAGCATCTCTTCTATCTTGTCGGCAACCTTTATCATATTTTCAATATCCAGCCAATAGTGGGGGTCAATATCTCCATGATCATGAAGATGATCCCCATTTTTATGATGTTGACTCTCGAGAAGAGAGACATATCTGCTCATATCGATCCGTTTACTGCCGCCTTTAAACATCTTTGTCCAAGGCTCCAGTCCTGCTCCATTAAAAATAAAAAGATCACTTTTTTCTATGCGGATCATATCTCGGGGTGTTGGTTCATAAGCATGAATGTCAACACCAAAAGGGACAACCATATCGACTTTCGCATAGTTGCGCGCAATGTGCACAGCCGCATCATACAGGGCGAATGTCGACACCATGATTGTAAGGTTTGATTCTGCTCTATTTTTGTTCAAAGGTTTTGGGACAATAAATGCCACGATAGCTGCTATAAACAGCAAAACAATAATGAGCCCAAAAACTTTTTTCATAAACAATACCCTCTTTTTTACTTATGAGATTATACCGTAGCCGGATAATAATCAATAATATAGAAGCGACCTATGCTTAAAAATAATAATTTTTTTGATATAATTCGCCACTTTCTACACCCAGGGCATTAAAAAGCCCTGTATATTCTTACATTAAGGAATACAATGACCAGCTTTTTGCTAATAATGCAAATCGTTTTAGTTGTTATGCTGACAATTGCCGTACTGCTTCAAAAGAGCTCAAGTATCGGCCTTGGAGCATACAGCGGTTCTAACGAATCTCTTTTCGGTGCCAAAGGCCCTGCCAGCTTTCTTGCCAAAGTAACATTTTTCCTTGGCTTTCTATTTGTCGTTAATACTATCACACTGGGTTATTTTTACGCTCAGGATAAAAATGAATCGGTTGTCGATGTTCTGGTTGAAGACAGTGATGTTGCCGCACCAAGTATCGACACTACCGCAACAGAGAGCAACGGCTCAAACTAACATTATGCGCAAGTTCTTTTTTCTTGCGTTTTTCCCGCTGATTATTTGGGCCGATGCCCATATATTTGTCTATCATCGTTTTGGCGACTCTGAACATATTTCTACCAATACATCCCTGAAAGTTCTACGTGACGAATTCGACTTTCTCAACAATAACGGCTATAAAGTAATTCCCCTTCAAAGGCTTTACAAAGCCCTTCAGGACGGCGAGCCTATTGATAAAAAATGGATAGTACTGACGATTGATGACAGCTATAAAAGCTTTTATGAAAATGCTCTTGGGATATTTAAGGAGTACGGCTTTGCCTTCACCCTCTTTGTCTATGTCGAAGCAAGCGACAGGGGCTACCGTGATTTCATGAACTGGGACCAGATCCGAGAAGCCGGCAAGTATGGCGAAATTGGACTTCACGGCTATGCCCATCACCATATGGTTTCCCTGGATACAGATGCAATAAAAAAAGATACAGAAAAGGCAGCAGCCTCCTACAAAAAAGAGTTGGGATCTGATCCAAAATATTATGCCTACCCTTATGGAGAATATAACAGAAAAGTCCGCCGGGCGATTGAAACCTTCGGGTTTGACCTTATACTCAACCAGAACAGCGGCGCGGTTGACGGACAGAGCGACAGGCATGATCTTGACCGGACAGCACTTACGGGTGACAACACTATCGAACACAAACTTCGTATCAGGACGCTACCCACAACATGGATAGAGCCGAAAAATTGGCCAAAAGATGGCAAACTTAAAACAATTCACGCTACAATCCCACCAAATATCAAAAACTTGGAATATTTTGTTTCAGGATATGGCTGGCATCGGATCAATGCAAAAAATGGTGAGGTCAAAGAACTGCTCAACCTGCCTCTCAAACTTGGCCGCACCAGAATCTTTTTAAAAACCGGTAGCCGCCAAAGCAGTATTATTTTAGTCAAGGAGTAACTATGTTGGATGATATTTATAGTGAATGTGAAATGGAAATGGAGAGCTCAATCGAGCATCTGCGTCATGATTTTAAATCCCTCAGAACAGGCAAGGTGCTCGTTAGCATACTGGATAATATCACGATAGACTACTATGGTGCAGCAACACCTTTGTCCCAGGTGGCGTCCGTAATCGCAACAGATGCGACAACTATTACAGTCAACCCGTGGGAAAAAAATCTTTTGGGTGATATTGAAAGTGCTATAGCCAAAGCGAATATCGGGGTAAATCCGAACAATGACGGTGAACAGATCAAGCTGTTCTTTCCGCCTATGACTGTAGAGCAGCGCCAGGAAAGCGTCAAGCAGATGAAAGGAATGGGCGAAAAAGCCAAAATCTCCATCCGCAACGATCGTAAAAAAGCAAATGATCAGATTAAGCGTCTCGAAAAAGAGAAAGAGATCACAGCTGACGAATCCAAAAGCGCACAGGACAAAATTCAAAAGCTTACCGATAAATTTACTGCAATGATCGATGATATCTTAAAAAACAAAGAAGCAGAGATCTTAAAGGTATAGCCCACCTTTTTTCAAAGGAAGAACAGTGAATATCAAGCAGATATATAAAGATGCAAACGCCCTTCTCGAAGGGCATTTTTTACTTAGCTCCGGCAACCACTCCGGATTCTATCTCCAGTCAGCCAAAGTACTTGAAGATCCAAAAACTGCGAAACTGCTTGCAGAGGCGGTTGCAAAGCAGATTATGGAAAACGGTCTGCAGGTAGACACTGTCTGCGCGCCAGCACTTGGAGGCCTGATAGCCGGATTTGCTTTGGCAACAGCACTTGACAAACGCTCGATCTTTGCCGAACGCGTTGACGGCACAATGACAATACGTCGGGGATTTGAGATAAAACCCGGTGAAAAAGTGATTATCTGCGAAGATATCATTACCACCGGCGGTTCGGCAATGGAAGCAGCTACAGCAGTTGAAGCTATGGGTGGTGAAGTAGTGGGATTTGCCGCGCTTGCAAACCGCGGTTTCTGCAAGCGCCAAAACAGTGATACCACATCCACCCCCAACTGCAAACTTCCACAAGACAAGCCATTTTTCGCCCTGGAAGATTTTACTTTTGAGATGTACGATCCGGCGGATTGCCCACTATGTAAAGCAGGTAAAGGCAAAGCTGTAAAGCCAGGCTCTCGAGGAAATTGAGGTTCCGTCTTGTCTTTCCAATAGAATGCGAAAACAATCCGTCTTATAGCTGATTAAAAATCAGAACCCGTTTTTGATCAGTAGGATCTGATTGTCTCTGTCTCTTTCGGTTTTTCTAAGTTCTTTCAGCGTATCAATATTTTCTGGATAACGCTCTTTGTATTTCAGAAGATACATAATGAGTCTGTGCCTTACACGGTCATCTTCATCATTCAAAATATTTGTTCTTGCCTTCGACATGATCAGGTCATTCGTATCGATCGTCAGTAGTGTTTTGACAAGCTGTAGGCGTACACTAGCAGCTTCACTGGTACTGAACAGTGGAGTCAAGTTGTCTCTTACAATATCCCTGTTCTGTCTGGCAAGTGCTTTTACGGCCGCAGACTTTACACTTGGATTACTGCTGTTGAGAGCATCGAAAATTTCTGCTTCAAAATTTTTAGCATCTGCATTTTGCATGCTGAGCAGCACTGTCCTTCTTTCGGAACTGTCATCAGGAACATCCCGATAGGTTTCAATAAGCTTTTCTCTTATTTTATCCGCATAAAATGAATCTTGTCCGAACCTGCCTATATTTAACAAAGCCGTATCGGAGAGCTGTTCATCCTCAACTGTCTCTCTATTGTTGTGGGTTTCCCACAGGAAATCGATCGTGTCTCCTGTTGGTTTGCTGACACCGCCAAGGGCAATAATCGCTCTGATATGATTGTTTTGCCCAAACCCGCTATCTTGAACAATGACTCGCAAAACAGCTTGAGCCTGGGGCGTACCGGTACGCTGGAGTACATGAATTAACGTAGCAGCTATATCCGAATCCGCATTTTTTATGACCGGCAGGAGCTTTTGAGCTTCACCAGGATAAAGTGTAAGATACTCCACAACCTTAAGCATTTGCGTCGGATCGATGCCTTTTATTCCCAAAAGAAGCGAATCGAGCGTGATCCTGTTTTTTTCAATATATATTTTTTTCGCTTCTTTTGAGGCTTTTTTTATGTAGCTTTCTTCTGTATCATTTTGAAAGCGGGCGACAAGTTGATTGATGTCGCCATCAAAAAGCCATATTTGCAATGAGTTGTCAATGGGACGATTTACACTCTGCAATGTAGTGTGCTTAAGGTATTTGGCTATTTTTTGCTTATTTGATATTACTTCAATGGTTTCATGTGACTGAAATGTTTTTATCCAGTCCCTGTCAATGGAAGCATTGATATCTGAGCGGATAATACTCATCTTGTGCGCTTTCCGGTTTTTCTTAACAAAACCATGACGCCGTTTTTTTATAAGACAGGTATTTGCGCCATTTCTTTCATATTCGGCACGAACAATTCCCTCTGGAGTTGTTTCTTCCTCGACATATTTTGGCATATTGTTGACGACAATCTGAAACTCACTGATAAGTTGTTCCAATCCGGCAGAATCTTTATTGTTTCCCTTAAAATAGTAGTTGGTAATGTGTCCGTCGGGAGACAACTGCACTATAAAAAGCTGCGTATAAACATGTTTCAGGGTATTTTCCAGGGATGGATCACCCAATTTGATAGATAGATCGGAGAACTGCATCAAAGCGATGGTGGCATTTTGTTCATGTCGGAAGAAGCGAACATTCAAAATGCCACTCATCACCGTATTTATTGTGCGTGAGTGATTTTGCGCAAAAAACCTCATTTTATTTCTGGATGAAAAAGCATAGGTTCGCTTCTGTTCAATCCTATAGCTATATGATCCGCCGCACTGCAGCGATACACCGGATAGTTTTTTAGAAAAAGAGAAAATAAAAAAGAGTGCTGCTGCAATCAGCAGCAACAGTACCGTGATAATTATGCCCTTTTTAATCAAGGGAGGACAACCTTGAAAAGTGTTTGGTGCTTGTTGAGCAGAATAGATGTGGACGTATCTATTTCAGAACTCCATAACTGATGCGTATATTTTCCTAACCCTGTACATTTTGCATAAAAATATAGACCACCCCATGGACCAATGAATTTATTTATAACAAATTCATTCAGTTCACCAATGTAGCTATTGATGCCGTCATCTCCCACTATAAATTTAATACCAGCACTTCCGCCCGTTATAAACTGTTCGTCTATAATATGCAACTGGCCCTCTACGCCGGTTGAAACACCGTAGCCATGATATGTAACTCCTACTCCAATCCATGCATATGCATCAAACTTGGCATAGGGGGTCGCACCTGCATCGACCATGCCTATGCTTTTAATATCCAGTTTTAAATGAACCCCGGCTTGTCCCGATACTCCGTAACCATAGGCTATCGGAATGGGTCCGGCCATGAACGTACCTTCATCCCCTATGCTGTCTTCCCATCCCCGTGTGTCATGGTAGGAGAGGATATCACCATTCAAGTTCTTGAGTGTATCTACATTTTCCTGTATCCGTTGGTGCATTGTATCTGCCTTGGAAGTCGACACCCCCTGTTCTTCCGTCACAAATCTGTGTTGACTATAAACATTTTTGCCCAGAAATTCAAAGTCAAAATAATAGCCGGTACGTTCAAGATTTGCCGGAGTTGTCTGCGATACGACTTCAACACCTATGATCTGATACCACTCATTAATAATAAATGCTTCGCCGTATGCGCCTGCTGAGAAACGTGCACCGGTAAAGTCAAATTTAGCTTGAACATCCAACACTCCTTGCAAACCGGCATCGCTAGTTTGAAAAACAGGTATTACGTAACTTGCTTTAAAGATTTTATAAGATACAGTTTCCCTTATCAGATCATTGTTGTCGATGGAGTCTTGCAATGCAGGTGAGATACCATTCCCCATCGACAGTTGTGAAATATAGTCGTTGACAGGCCGTATATCATTGATCGGATCGTTGTGCTCATCTACTCCTTTAGGTTGCGGTATCAGATTGGGTTTGATCATTTCGATATTGGTAGGACCGACTACCGGTTCAAACTTAATTGGATCATCTGTATAGATGTTGACACTCTGCTCCTGGAGCTTAATATTGTTTATCGGGTCGCTTAAATGCCAATTTAGATTGGGATTGAAGAGATTGAGACCGCTGCTGTTAACCTCTACACTATAGGCTGGATCAATCTTTTTGATATCATTGATGTAAGACTTCATACTGAGTTTATAATTGCTCAAAGCAAGTGCAACTCTGTCATTTGTGTTATCAATATTGGATAGACTGAGAAAAATTGGTGAGAACTTGACAGAGGCGGCAATACTGTTTTTTTGAGGATCCTGCGTAGCAGATTCATCGATCCCCCCGATGGATACCCTGATTGTCGTTACAAAGTCTTTATTTTTCATCACTTTGGCAGCTATGTCATTTAAGAGCTCTTTTCGGATAACGCCGGTAAAGATAGCATCTTTAAAACGGTTCGGCTCCATGGAACCAACTGCCATAAATGCATCGTAGTGTGTTTGATTACTGTCATCAACACTGTATATCTCGATTGGCTTACAGCCACTTTCAAAATCGATACAGGCTGATACCCTGAAATCTTCAGCTTTTGCAATATAATTTTGGATTCTCAATGTTCCCACAAAAGCTACGGCTCTGCTGTTAAGAATTACACTCCCGCCAACAGCACCAAAATCCAGAGTTAGGATGGTTGATGGCTCAGAGGCTGCAGAACGATTGGCAACACCCGCACTGTCAGTAGTGCTAATCTTAAGTGAAGCAGCCTCTAAATCCGGCTTTCCGTCATTAGCCTGAATGTAAAGTGCATCAGTTTTTGCATACAGAGTTTCATCGGAAGTGTAGCGTTGATCTCTCGCGAATTATTTCCTTGTAGCGGCACGAAGGTGTCACTTGCAAAAAATGAATCCGTTACATTTTTGTCATTGACAGAGAGAATACGGTAAAGGATGGTAGTGTTTTGATCACCGGCTTTCAAGCTGTTGACAATACTCTTTAACCGAATCGTTCTTCCTGCTTCAAGATTATCTGCGTTAAGACAAGTGACAGACCTTATTTCCGTAGAGTGGCCCTCGCTTGAAGAAGAACCCTGTGACCCGCTGTTCCCCCCGACACCACTACTGCCGCCACCACCGCCACAGGCTGAAATCATTGTGACTGCCATTACCGCAACTAACCAAGATCCAACTTTATATTTAAGCATAATCTATCCCTTCGATTTACTTCTTCCAATCATAATAGCACGGCAGCGCTGCATTGCTGTCTGATCGAATGCATGATTAAACGTTGAAGCGACAGCTTTCCCCAAAATTTCTTAGCAAAACAGAAACCCTGAGGTCATCCCGCACATTGCGTAAGCTATAATTCGCCGCTTGCTATGGACATAAAAAAGTATATCCTCTTTCATCTTATTTTTCCTTCCAGTCTATCTGAGAAATGGAAAAAAATTTGAGAAACAACCTCTCTCCGGTTGGAGATGGTCTTCTCCTATTTTTTAGTAATATCGCCAAACCAACAAACCAGGAGACACGAGGATATATAAAGTTTTACTGCTATTTTTGACTCAATCCGGGACTCACCTGGTATCTTATTTATACCACACAAATGGAGTTGTATGCCCAACAATCCTTCCGTTGAAAAAGTTGCCTTAACATCATTTCAGATTTGAAAGTACGTGAGAAGTGGGGAATGCGGCAAAATTTATGCTCAAAAAGTATGCGAATGGCTCTAAACCTAGATGGTGGGTAAAGTTTGTAATATATGGCGTTCGCCAAAACGACAAGCAGTTGTCGTTTCTTATGGCGAACTCACATCACATATACATGCGGGACTATGAGGGGGTATTTTTTCATTTTGCGGTAGATATGTTTACGCACCACTTGACGCAGGTCATTCTCCATCGCTTTTGGATTTTCTATATGGCCCGGTTTTAGATTTACCAGGAACAGTTCCAACACATCTTCTATCTCTTTTGCAAATGCCTTATCCTGTCTGTCGGCAACAAGACCGAAACTGGTAACTCTCGGCTTGGTGATAAGGTGGGAGTCTGTCTTATTCACCTGCGCTACGATCATCACCATTCCCTCATTTGCCATCTTCTGGCGGTCTATGACAATATCATCTTCAATTTGATGGTTGTTCTGGTTGTCAATATACGTCTTACCGGTTTTAACACTTTTGGCTTTGCGCATATGTTTTGCGCTGATCTCTATGCAGTCACCGTCACTCATAGCCATAATATTGCGCTCCGGTACTCCACAGACAATTGCGGTCTCTTTATGGCGCATAACATGGTTATACTCGCCATGCACCGGCAGGAAAAATTTCGGATTAACAAGACGCAGGAGCAGTTTTTGCTCTTCTATGCTGGCGTGACCGGAAACATGCAGGTCTCTGTCTCTTGCCACTTTTGCACCTGCACGCTCAAGATGGTTCAGCATAGCTGATATGGAGCCTTCGTTTCCGGGAATAGCCCGCGATGAAAGAATAATAAGATCGTTGGGCTTGATCTTTATATGACGATGCTCTCCGATTGCCGTGCGAAACAGGGCGGAGTTGGGCTCACCCTGTGAGCCCGTAGTGACTATAAGCACATCTTTGTCGTTCATTCTGCTTACCTGGTCCGGATCGATGAAGATATTTTTAGGCAGCTTCAGATATTCATACTGCATTGCAACCTCAAGATTACGCTCCATCGACCTGCCTATTACACAGACTTTGCGCTTATATTTCACACCTGCTTCAATAGCCTGCTGGACCCTGTGGATATTTGAACTGAAAGTAGACAGGATGATGCGTCCCTTTGCTTTTGCAAATACGCGATCAAGCGCCGGAGCAACCGATATTTCACTGGCAGTTATCTCTTTGTTGTAAGAGTTGGTTGAGTCTGACAACATACATAAAACACCTTTTTCACCATAGTGGGCAAACCGGTGCAGATCTGCAGTATATCCGTCTACAGGAGTGTGGTCTATTTTAAAATCACCCGTATGGATGATTGTTCCGGCAGGTGTGGTAATGGCAAGTGAAGATGAATCGAGAATGGAGTGTGTCATATGCATCCACTCTATTCCAAAATCATTGCCTATGTTATAGACTTTGCGCTTGACAACCGGCCTGAAATATTTTCTATGCTCTTTAAGATGATGCTCGTCAAACTTGTTTCCTATCATTGCCAGAGGCAGTGCGGTTGCATAGATCGGAAACTGCATCTCTTTAAAAAGATACGGAACCGCACCGATATGGTCCTCGTGCGCATGAGTGATTACGATACCAACGATCTTTTTGCGTATTTCACGTACATAGGAAAAATCGGGCACAAGAATATCTACGCCGTGCATCTCCTCATCGGGAAAGCTCATTCCCACATCTATCAGAATCGCCTCGTTGTCGGTCTCAATCACAGAGATATTGCCGCCTATCTCTCCCAAACCGCCGAGTGGAGTAATACGAACCTTGTTGTTGTTGTTCAGGTCTAATTTAAAATGTGGATTCAACCGCTCTTTCTGGATCTCATGATTGCTGCGCACACACTCTAAAAGTACCTGGTCCGTAGGCGCAAGTGAATTTCTTTTTCGCCCTTTTCCCGATGAGCGGCCCTGGGCAGACTTTCCGCCGCCCTGCTTCTGTCTCGGTCTGCCGGATGCCTGGCGCTGCCCTTCACGGCTGCCGCCTCTACTTTGTCCGCCGGAACGGCCCTGCCCGCCTCTGCCGGATGTGCGTTTTTGTCCACCCTGACCAGAATCTGTACGACTTTGCCTATTTTGCGGAGCTCCCTCCTGGATCTCTTCTGCCATATAAACTCCCTTTTTCTAAAATATTATAAACTTGGTGATAATCAGACGTTCTTACTTGATGAGGTCGAATGGAAAGAGAAAGGTCCAAGGCACCCAGTGCCTTTTCAATATCTTCTTTCGCGTAGCGTGCAGAGAGATTTTTGTAGAGTGTTTTTCGCGGCTGCGTAAATGCAGCCTTGAGAAATATTTCAAACACATCACTTTTTCGATCTGCCGTTTTTTGTATGAGCAGTACGGCAGAGTCTACTTTAGGCGGCGGCTCAAAAGCCTCCGGCGGGATCTGCAGTACTATCTCTGCAGTTGCCACACTCTGAGTGATAACACTCAAAGCCCCAAAATTCTTCTCTCCAGGCGAGGCAGAGAACTTCTCTGCAACTTCACGCTGAACCATAACAAGCATATTTCTGCAGTGAGTATCTGCGAGCGCCTTAAGAATAATTTTTGTCGCAATATAATAGGGCAGATTGGCTACCAGATCATATTGTTCATTCAAAAGCTCACTCTCCCAGCTTTCAAGTACGTCCCCGCACTTTAAAACAAGTCTGCCGGTCGTGATCTCATCTTTAAAACTGCGCTCCAAATGCCTGCACAGATCGGTGTCAACCTCAAAAGCACTGACGCCTTTGATATTAACTATATGTTTAGTCAAATCACCTAAGCCAGGCCCGATCTCTACAATCCTGTTTGTATTATGGGGCATCGCTTCGACGATTCTCAGAACAACACTTTCATCTTTTAAAAAATTCTGTCCGAATCTTTTTTTAGCAATTACACGTTCTCTGTTCATATGCAAGTATATCCAAACGTACTTACAGATACCCAATGCCGAACTATTTTTTTATAAAAGAGCCTCTTCTAAGTGGATATCCATTATACTTGCGTTTATTATACTGCCAGAAAGACAACAGATGGACTATTTTGCCAAACGTATCATTCCCTGCCTTGATGTCAAAGACGGGCGCGTCGTAAAAGGCGTTAATTTTGTCGGACTGAAAGATGCCGGGGATCCTGTAGAAGTTGCGAAGCGCTACAATGAAGAAGGTGCCGACGAACTGACATTTCTTGATATTACAGCCTCCCATGAAGAGCGCGATACGATCGTTCATATCGTAGAAGAGGTTGCCAAAGAGGTTTTTATCCCGCTTACCGTAGGGGGCGGGATACGCAAGCTTGACGATATATACAGACTGCTTAATGTGGGTTGCGACAAGGTAAGTGTAAATTCCGCTGCCATAAAGCGTCCCGAGCTGATAGATGAGGGTGCAAAACGCTTTGGCTCCCAATGTATCGTTGTTGCAATAGATGTAAAGCGGACGGGAGATAAATATAATGTTTACCTTAACGGTGGACGCATCGATACCGGTATCGATGCGGTAGAATGGGCCAGAGAAGCTGTTGGGCGCGGGGCCGGAGAAATACTGCTAACCTCTATGGATACAGACGGCACCAAGGCCGGCTTCGATATTGCCATCACTGAACAGATCAGCTCGCTAGTCAATATTCCTGTTATTGCCAGCGGAGGTGCCGGTACGATGGAGCATATAAAAGAGGCTTTTGACCATGGAGCCGATGCGGCACTGGCGGCAAGTATTTTCCACTATAAAGAGATTGATATAATGGAGCTTAAGCGCTATCTTCATGATAACGGTATCCCTGTAAGGCTGTAACAGATGCTATATTGCGAAACTTTAACTCCTGGCCTGTTCCTGAATCGACACATTTTTATCCAGGCACAGAGATGATCATCTGCGCAGGCAACAATGAAACTTTTGACTTTGCTACACCCATGGGTGTAGGCCTTGTTGAAATGGCAATGAATCTCACAAGGCTCTGCCTTTTTGACAAACCGGAGTTTTTACTGTTCGTAGGCTCGGCAGGCTCATATGGAAATTACAGGATCTTCGATATCGTAGAATCAAAGACTGCTTCCAATATAGAACTCTCTTTTTTACAAAAGAAGGCTTATACACCGCTTGACAATATAATATGTGCCAAGGAAGATAAAAAAGAAGATGTTATTGTCAACTCATCAAACTACATCTCTACCGACGGGCAGATTGTAAAGAAATT
>MZGN01000051.1 GCA_002085085.1 Helicobacteraceae bacterium 4484_230 | reverse complement strand
TACAGAAAGATGCGCTGAGTACCCTCTATTTGACTACTGCTGCCGGGATATTAAACTGCTGCCTGTAATTTTCTTCAAGTGACCTGTTTCTGTCTCTGTAGTCTATGACATCGCCTACTTCTATAATAATTTCGCTTTTTTTCCTGCTGTTGCCCAGGGAGGCTTTCAGGGTGTCATTAGCCTGAGTGCTGATAAACAGGGGAAGTATGGGCAGACGGTTTTTCATTGCGATAAGCTGTGCGCCTCCCTGAAATTTCCCCAGTTCTATGCCGTCTTTACTGCGCGTACCCTCCGGAAAAAGATAGATGGAGTCGCCGGCCTTGACACATCTTTTTATATCGGCAAAGAAGCTGCCCATCTGTTTCGCATCACGGTCAAGCAGAACGGTACCGGCATTTTTAACAAACAGGCCGAAGAAAAATGAGTCATAGAGCTCTTTTTTTGAGATCCAGTGTCCAAAGATATGGTGATGTTCCGTAGCAGCTTCGATAAGGATAGGATCGATCACACTGCGGTGGTTGGAGATAAGCAGAAACTGCCCTTTGGAGGGTATTTTTTCCGGGTTTTTCAACTTGACTTCAATGTGAAGTCTGTTTAGGAGAGTCTTTGAGTATTGTGTACGAAGCCGTTTTTTCTCTTTTGCACCAGAGGCTTTTTTCAGTTTTAAACCATAATAGTTCGTTAAAAAAGTGGCATAAATCGCCATCTTGATCTGATAAAAAGTCACTTTGTCATATCCTCTCGGTTTGGTAGCGGCATATTTGCTTCTGCTGAGACAGTATTATAGCGAACTGCCGGTTTTTTTATGATGCACATGTCTGTTGCATATGTTTTTAGTGCTGTAAAAATACGGTATTTGCTATAATGGCAAAATATTGACAAATGGGGAGATCTAATGGAACTGAAATATGTAGGTGATATGCCGCAATGCTCAAACAAAGGTGTCGGTTTTGACCGGACTCAGCCGGACAAGTATATTCTGCTAAATGCAGCAGTGGAGCTACTGGAGGCTTTGAGTTATGGGCCGACAGAGACTACGCAGCATCTGTACAATACAGGTGGAAAAGAGCGGAGTGGAGCGGAACTTGTAGAGCTTCTTAGAAAATATTGCGAGGATCTTGACGGTCTTTTCGAGTCCCGCGAAGAGAAAACGGACCATTTGATAGATGAACTGATTGAGCGCGTCAAAGAGAGGAATGATATAAGTGAAGACGGACGAAGGGCATGGCTGAACAATATAAAGATTATGCGTGACTACTATATGCAGTATGTTGTAAATGAGAGTGCCTACAAATGCGCATTGGACGCAATGGCAAAAGAGATACATACGGCAAAGGTCAAGAAGATCGTCTTTCCTCTGTTTAAAAATTATGCATCTGTTTTACATGATCTGACTTATGTGCTGGAACACATGAAATCCCCGATAGATGCTGATCTTAAAATAGAAGAGATAAAAGGCAAACTTGTCGGAACAATGATAATAAGGCATTGATATAACGGTGTATGGTTTGACAGCATATAGCGCTACATTGATGTTTTATCGGTATTTATTATAAAAGCCTGCAGAGTGAAGAGGTGCGGTTTTTGCAAAACAGCACTCTTGTGTGCAGTTTTTTCAGTTATTTGTTCATGTGCTTCAGCCAGTGAATTTATAGTCGAGGATATAAATTTTTCAAAAAGACAGGCTACATGGATTGCCCTGCCGTATGTTTTCGATTCTGAAAGTATGGGCTTTACCGGAGGTATTGTAGGTATCTTCAACGGTTTTTTTCAGCCTCAATTGACAATTGTCGCCACCTTGTATGCCGGTGAAAAACTGGAGGTTAAAAAACTTAGCGGTGATCAGACTATAGAAAAAGAGGAGGCCAGGACAAGCGGCGGCTTTCTGGCTGTTAAAGGGTACAAGCCTCCATTTTCCAAACGTATGTTTGTCAGTTTTTACGGATCGTATGCATATTATCCAGACCAGAGACTATATCTTGACGGAAGCAATGATTCGGACAGAAACATAGATTCCGAATCACCTTTTGAAATGACGCCGCTCAAGACCCAGGGGTATAACAACTGGATGGATGTAGATTTTAGGTATGTTCTGCCGTGGGGTGAAAGCAGGGATGATGTACTGCCTGTCATTAAAATGAAGCGGGGCATAGCTGTCAATCGTGATAACTGTGGCGGCGGTGTACCTTTTGTGACAGGGCAGACTGTTTTGGGTACCGAGCTGTTTTATACGAAATGGACTGCAGACAAACTGACGGAGGAACCCAGTTTAAATACCAATGGTATGAGGTTCTATCTTGAGCATGACAACACGGATTATCCGGACAATCCGTCAAGGGGATACAACATAAATGCCAGATTTTCTGCCGATTTTGGCCTGTGGAATTCAACGCAGAGTTGGAATGCCCTCGATGTGTCATATTCACACTATTTTGAATTTGGTAATTTCAGCTGGACCCGTCAGAATGTTATAGCACTAAACGCATGGACGGCTTACTCCCCGTCATGGGACAGCTCTAAAAAACTGAATCCGGACAACCCGAATGCTGTTATAGACAAGCATCGTCCGCCAATGTGGGAGGGTGCACGCCTGGGAGGCTGGAACCGTATGCGCGCATATGACTCTAACCGTTTCAGTGACAAGGCCGCCGTCTATTTTGCCGCCGAATACCGTCTTATACCATCTTTGAACCCCATGCAGGACCAGCGGTGGAGCCCGATTCCGATAGACTGGTTTCAGGTTGTACTTTTTGCAGAAGCAGGGCGGGTAGCGCCGCATTATGAACTCTCTACCCTGTTTAGCGATATGAAATACGATGTCGGCTTCAGCATTCGAGCGCTTGCGGCAAAACTGCCGATACGTTTTGATATGGCAGTAGGAGAAGAGGGTTCGACCATGTGGGTAATGGTCAAGCAGCCGTTTTGATGTAGGATATAAAGCTTATTTACGATAAAGCTTCAATAGTTCCTTCATTATCTGTTCGTTTTTAACTCCGACCATCATCTGGCGTAAAGCCTTTTTTTCGTTCGCAGTTTTGCCGAAACCTCTTTTTTCGAGGACTTCTAGAGCGGCCATTTTGTTGGGAGTAGGTTCGGAGTGTGTTTTGGCAATGTCAAGCAGAAACTCATGATATGTTTCATTATTTTGGAAGTCCGATGCGGCGATGCTGCTGCGGATGATGGCAGCTTTCGTAGCGGTATCTTTTTCGTTTTCGTACAGTGTCTCGAATGCCGAAACCGTGAGATCGCTTTTTTGAATGCGTTCGAGGGCCTGGGCGCTTTTTTGCCGGTTGAGCAGATTCGGATCGCCCATGAGTGTTTCTTCTACACTTCGCACCACCGCTTTCGGAGCGGCGCTTTTCATATTGGCCGCGGCGTTGAGGGCGACCACTTTGTCGTCGCCGGTATCGATGGCATTCACAATTGCCTCACCGATCTTTTCAGTCTGGGACGGTACTCTTTGCGCCCTTTGATGCGCCAGCGCTCCCAGGAGCATTCCTGCGCCGCGTTGCAGCATGGAGCTGCCGTCCACGGAAAGACCGTATGAGATCAGTGTATCGAGGGTCTCTTCGTCGATGGGTGCGGAGGTGTTCTTCAGTCCCATCATTGACCGGAAGCGTTCTTTGTCGTTTATCTTTTCATTGAGAAGAACTTTGGACAGAATCGTCGAACTTTCTGCCGTATCAACATAGCCGAGGATGGCAAAAAGGGTTTGACTCACCCTGTCGTCGAGTGCATGGTTTTCCAGCAGGGTGTCCAGATGGCTTAGAAAGTCCATGTTTTCCCGCACCCATGCCGCCTTTTTTTCTCTGTCATTGGCGATAGACAGGATTTCCCGCTCTTTTTTCCTGAAGAGTTTCGATGCTTCTCTCAGTGACATGCGGGACTCTTTTTTCATCCTCCCGAACGGCCAGGTCCGGATATCCGCTCCGAGTCTCATAAACCAGTGGTGCGGCGGTAGAGCGGCAATGTTTCGTGTTAGTTGCATCCGGCGCCGGTCAAACATCATCGATTTGAGTACAGGCACATCCACTTTTATCAGTTCGTTCATCCAAGCGCCAAGCCAGGTGGTGTTTTCGTCCGGAGTGATCGACACGGTGGTGTCGATATATTCGATATCGTTACGTGTTCGGCCGCGGCTCAGCTGCTTTCCATAGCGGATGATATAATTCCCCTTCTCGACACTCTGGTTCGCTTCGACGCCTCCCAGTGCATTTCGAAATATAAAGATCCCTTCTTTTTTTCCTGCATATTGGAGTGCGTCCACAATCCCGGTCTGCCGGTCGATCACGTCACGGTCTTTCGAAAGACTTTTGAGCCTTCCGATCCTGAAGCCGGTGCTGTCGTTGTTCTCCACTATAAAAGGGGCGAAGATTGAATCGATATCCACGTCATTTACGGTTTTCGACGCGTTGTCTTCGAGCCAGAAAAGCATATACTTCGAACCGTTGATCTCCAGCGAACGCACATGCAGCCGTTTGTCGATATGCACCTCTTCTACGGCAATGCCCGAAGGCATGATCGTTTTGACATGATGCGAATCGTTGAAGTCGAATGCCTGATAACCGGAGACGGCTGCCGCCGGGATGGCCGCCAATATCCACTGGAGAGGAAGCGTTTTCAGCATTCCGCTCTACTTCAATGGAATTTCGTAGCCGACAAGAGTCGTATCCAGCAGCGTCGGTTCGTAGTTGTATAGCCACGGTGTTTCATATATCGGAATGTCCCAGATATCCCATCCCAGTCCGCAGGGATACGGAACACCCCACGAGGAACACCATTTGATATGGGTTTTTGTACCGGCATAGAGGAGAAGTGCTGCTCTTACCAATCGGAGATGCCCTGCGATTTTGGCTGTGACATCGAAGTCGATGGAAGTTTTTTGCTCGTCGAAAAAGAGCCGTGCGTTCAATTCTCCGGCTACTCCTGTTTCTGCGATTCTTACGTCTCCTTTGACACCGGCTTTCACTAGGGCGTAGTCGACGCCTCCGGTCATGTAGGCGCCCATGTCGGTATTGATGGAAGGCTTGATGCTGACGCTTTCACTCAGATTTTCGGGATGATCCTCGACGACGATGGGTGCGGTGATTTTAAGGCTGCCGTCGATGCCGCCGGCGACGGACAGCATGATCGGGCCCGCAGGGATCCGGATATTGAAGACCTCATATGTCTCTTCCCACGATACGAGCGCGTCGCCGTCAAAATACGGTTCTGGGATTGGACTTCTTGCGCAACTCTGTTTTACGTTTCCGGGGTCGATTTTCGCCGTGACATCAATTTCCGAAATCTTGTTACTGTCTACAAAAATGGATCCCAGCATTTCCAAGTGCAGGTTTGTCCCGCTTTTGACCTTGATGGCCACGCTGCCCTCTTCGGCATAGGGATGCAGTTTGCCGACACTCCCGTACGCCTCTGCATTTGCAGAAAAGAGTTTCAGCGGGTATCCGAAAAGGTAAAGATCCAGATCAGCATTGGCATATCCGTGCACACCTGGGACGACCCACCGCGCCTGGATGCCATAACCGGTATACAGTTTCAAAGAGGCGACATCGCTGTCACCGACCTCCTGGTCAAAACTGTTGCGTTCGTCTTTGAAGACATCCGGCTTGTTGAGGACCACACCCGATGTGATTCCATTGAGGAAAAATCTCAACCGTCCGCGTTTTTGTTTGTAGTCGGACAGAACCGCCGTTATCGGCATGCCGGATTTCACATTCCATTCTTCTCTGTCACTGACTTTGCCGAATTTGCATTCATGCCAGTGCGTTGTTTCGTTTTCCGCGATTTGAACGTAATCGTCTCCCGCAATGAAGTAAACGTCCCAGTCGTCTCTGAAAGCCGCGTCGAGTTTGGTCAGGTCGAGATGATCGCTCAGGCATTTTCCGACCGATCCTGGATTTGGAATTAAGAATAGAGTGGGGTTCATGTCTTTGATCATTTCCACTTTTTCGATTCTGTGATAGAGGTTGTCGTATTCGATGTACTGCTGGCTGTTCTTGAAAAACAGAAATGTGGATGTTCCAATCCGTACCGCCGCTGTCATCGGATAGGCAAACAATACGGAACCTCCGCCGAACAGTTCCGATGTTTTTTTCCACTCCCCGGTCAACTCTCCTGTGTCCGGATTGATCGTCGAATACATGTCATTGCTGAACACGTACGCGGATTTACTGTAATCCACCAGCGCCGCATCGATCGGTTTGGGCATCTGCTCGATCAACGAGATCGTGGACTGCATTTCGATCGACTCGGCCCAGGATGATATCCCATTCGCTATTTTCAGCATTTGAATGTTTCCCGCCATTTGCTGGAGTGTCTGGCTGTCGAGAAAACGGATCTTCCACTCTACAGTTCCTTCTGACGGTTCGACCGAGCGGCTGAGCGCGAAGTCCGAAGAAAAATCAAGTATATCCGCATAAGATTTTTTGGGGATATAATAGCCAAGCGTTACACTGTAACGCTTTTCCCCTTTTGCCGCTTTGTTCTGGGCCAGAGGAATGAACATCTGTCGTTGTATTGCCTGGACGTCTTTGAGCCTCTCTTCGATTTCCGGAGTTGTCATTCCGGGTGGTTTCTGTTGGGCACGTTTGCCTGCCAGAGAAATCTGCGGCTTCAACTGTATGGTGGAAATATTGATCAGATTGTCGAGACTCAGTTCATGTACCGCCGGCAGTGTCAGCGTGACCGAATTTTCAATTTTCTTGTTTTCGGGGTCCAGCAGTCCAAGTTGAATGGTTCCCCCGTTTTTCAACCGGAGTGTCGCGGAAATAACCACCTGGATTTCGGTGGTACCGACGTTGGAGAAAAGAAAACGCCCCTTGCCGCTTTCCTGTTGAAGAAAGTTGTCGGCGAAATAGAGAAAATGTCCGTTGTACGGTGTATCGATATGACGGGTCGTGTTGATATCGAGAACATAGCCTTTTCTTTCCTCCGTCGGGTTTCCGATATCGACATACACCGCACCGATTTGTGGGATCTCCGTTATTTTCTGCTCTTTCGAAACAAGACTGTCGAGCTGGTCGTTGGACACTTTGGCGACGAGAAGATATTTCCCCTCTTTCAGATCATCCGGGACGAGGAAGTCACCGTAAAAAGTGTGTTTTCCGCTTTGATAGACAAAAACGTTCTTCATCATCACCGCTTTTGTCAATGGGTGTTCCTTGTCTGTACTCACCAGCGAAAGGGTGAAAAAGAGCCCGTCCGGATAGGCCGCATTGGTCGTAAACGTGACACCGGCGTGGTAAAATGAAGTCTTGTGAATGTCGAACGGGGTCGTACCGTTGCTCAGGTTGGCATCGGCACTTCCGATTTCTGTCAGATCCGACGCTTTAATTTTTCCGGCCTGAAGATCGTAACGGTCGATACTGTTGCCGATCTCCTGCAGTCTGATCGATTCGATCTGTACTGATTGTGCTTCTATTGCCATCGTGTTTGTAAAATTTATATCATTGCTCCAGATACCGACTGCACTGCTACTGCTACTACTGCTACTACTGCTACTACTGCTACTACTGCTACTACTACTGCTGAAGTTTCCGGTACCAGTACTTGAAATGCTGCTTGAGGAGCTCGAAACGGCATCACTGCTTGTTGTGCCGCCGGATGATGAACCGCCTCCACCGCCGCCCCCGCATCCTGCGATAAGAATTGCCAGAAGAAGAATTCCGGTTTTTACATGCTTTAATTTCATACAATATCCTTCCAGTTTTTGAGTCATATTCTCCAACCGTCTTTTTCCGGCGGTTTCCATTTTATTTTGCAACCTTAAAATTATTATAAGTCCTTATTTCTTTAAGAGTTGTTAAATTTCAAAACGTATACGATCAGTAATCAGTGAAATTTTGTTGGGGGAATTTGCGTATTGCAATTTAATTGAAGAGGTGAAAGGGACAGGCTGCTTTAATGAATAGTAAATCAACTGGTTAAGCCACATCAAATAAGCAGCCTGTCCCCTTTATTCTTCTTTTGTTAAAATTATAATCAGTAGCAGGCAGCTACCTCCTCTCATCCACAC
>MZGN01000050.1 GCA_002085085.1 Helicobacteraceae bacterium 4484_230 | reverse complement strand
TATGCATATACTCCGGGTCGGTGGCGATCTTTTTCTTTACTATAGCGTAGGTCTTTGTTCCCTGGCCTTCGATCATATATGTCGCAAGCGTCCATGGACTGCCGGTAAATCCGATCAGCGCTTTTTCCGGGTTAAGCTGTTCGCGGAACTCCAGTTCCATTCCCATCTCATTGGGTACGACAAGGATATCGCTAAAGAGGATCGCAGCATCGACGTCAAGACGTTCAACCGGCTGTATAGTAACTTCTGCAGCCATATCGGGTGCGTGGCACAGGTTAAGAAAGTTGCCGGCTTTTTCCCTGACTGCCATGTATTCCGGAAGATAGCGTCCGGCTTGACGCATCATCCATATCGGTGTGTGAGGTGTCGGCTTTCTAAAACAGGCATCGACAAATATCTGACTCATTTTGTTCCTTTAAATTAGGTAGTTATATAACTGTTAATGTTTCCCGACTTTTCCCAAAAAGAAAAGTCCGACTGCGACAGCGGTTATGGAGAGTGCAAAGTACAGCATATCCTGCGCACCGTTATACTCGGTATGTCCCACATTTTGAAAAAACCCGACAACCAAAACCATTACAATTACTTTTGAAATCTTGTCTTTTAGCTGGTCAAGTGAGTGGATGGCCAAAATTTTACTCTCTTTCCCCTCTTCATCCTTGGCAGCGTCAATCTCCGAGATAAAGAGTTCGTACAGGCCAAACGAGAAAAGCAGCATAACGACACCGATAAGGTAGAGGTCTACAGCACCTATTATCCCGCCTACCACATTTTCGTGAAAACGCTCCGGATGGGCATGGTTTATGTAAGTGCTGATAACATATTTTGCCGTATCATATATGTCAAAACTGGCAACCGCAAAGAGCAGCAGGGCCCCTATCAGACCAAATATTACGGCAAGGATAACAATAAACCGTGAACCCCACAGGCTGCTTTCAAATATTTTTTCAAACATTCGGATCCTTTTCTGAAATAATTTTTTTAACTTTCCGGGTATCTTTTCTCAAGACGGTCTCCGGCTGCTGAGAAAGTCACTGTCTAATGGCTTTCAACTTCCATCTCTACCCATTTTTGGGCTATCCTGACGGCATTTGTCGCTGCACCTACCCGCAGGTTGTCGGCTACAATGAATATATGCAGTATCTCTTCACGGTATGTATCGTTTCTGATGCGCCCGACAAAAGTCTCATCCAGGTCTACACATGCCGCAGGCATCGGGTACTCACTCTGGGCAGGGTTGTCTACCACGATGATATTTGGTGCTTTGGAGAGAATGCTGCGTGCTTCGTTGGCATCTACTGCACTGTCAAATGTTAAAGTAAGGGCTTCTGCATGGCCCCGCAATGTCGGTACACGTACACAGGTTGCGCTGACCTCAATGTTTTTGTGCATAATCTTGGAGGTCTCATTGACCATCTTCATCTCTTCTTTTGTGTAACCGTTTTCCATAAACACATCGATTTGAGGAATGACGTTCAGAGCGATCTGATGTGGAAATTTTTTGTGCTCACTCTCGTCAAGTTTAAACGCAAAAAAGTCCTGCAACTGCTGTATCAGCTCTTCCATGGCGGTTTTGCCTCCGCCGGATGTTGCCTGGTATGTACTTACATCAACACGCAGAAGATCAAAAGCATCGTCAAGCGGCTTGAGGGTCTGCACCATCTGGATAGTAGAGCAGTTTGGATTTGCGATAATACCCCTGTTTCTCCACTTGGCAATGTCTTGGGGATTTACCTCGGGAACTACCAGCGGAACATCATCATCCATCCGGAAATGGCTTGTATTGTCTATGACGACTGCACCGGCAGTGGCTGCATAAGGGGCAAATTTGGCTGAGACCGAACCGCCGGCACTGAAAAGGGCAATGTCAATCCCCTCTTCTTCAAAAACAGTTTCGGTCAGTTCTTTGATGGTTAGCTCATCATTGCCGAACTTTACTTTATTGCCTGCACTTCGTGAACTTGCCATAGGAACAAGCTTGTTAAGTGGAAAGTCGATCTTCTCGAAGATTCGCAGGATCTCTTCACCCACCGCTCCGGTAACTCCGACGACAGCAACATTGTATTTCTTCATTTTTTTCCTTGCATAGATAATTGATTTATGTATTTTATTGTTGAGGCCGGCTTAGAACCGGACCCCCGGCACTATTTCAGATCCAGCTCTTTTTGTTCCGGAGTGATCTGAACTTCTTCAAACTCTGCGGTGTCATTATTCTCTTTTTCGTCTTCTTCTTTTTTCGGACAGCAGGAGATGCTGGCAACATCGTCACCTTTGACTATATAGACTCCGCTTGTATTTCTGCCGGACTTGGATATGGTATGCATATCTACACGGATCATCTTGCCCGATTTTGTCAGTGCCATCATATCCATCTTTTCATCCACCATTACACTGCCTACAACGCTGGAACCTGTCTTCTGGTTGAGTTTTATGGCGATGACTCCGCTTCCGGCACGGTTGGTCAGGCGGTATTCCCCGACAGTCGTGCGCTTGCCTATGCCCTTTTCGCTTACAGTCAGTATCTCCTGCTCGTCGTTCTTGATGACATTGGCATCCACCACGACATCATCTTTGCGCTTGAACTTGATACCTCTGACCCCTCGTGTGCTTCGTCCCTGCTCACGTGTCTTGCCGATCTCGAACTTGATGCACTGTGCATATTTGGTCAGAATGAACAGGTATCTGGTTTCCTGATCAGCTATTTTTGCAGTGATGAGCTGATCGTCTTCATCCAGTATGATAGCCCTGACACCATTGCTTCTTATATTTGAGAATTCACTGAGGTTTGTACGTTTGACGATACCGTTCTGTGTAAAGAAGACCAGTGATTTCTCTTCACTGAAGTCGGTTGTAGGAATGATCGATCTGATCTTTTCGTCCGGTTGCAGGTTCAGCAGGTTAACTACTGCTTTGCCTTTGGCGATACGTGTGCCCTCCGGAATACGGTAGACTTTGAGCCAGTGCAGTTGCCCTCTGTCAGTAATGAACAGCAGGGTGTCATGTGTCATACAGGTAAAGAACTTCTCTATAAAGTCATCTTCATATGTCGTTACGGCAGTTTTGCCTTTTCCGCCCCGTCGCTGTTTTTCATAGTTGGTAAGAGGTACGCGTTTGATGTAGCCGCGATGGGTAATGGTCACTACCATCGGCTCGTTCGGGATAAGGTCTTCTATATCTATATCGTCATAGTTGTCTTCGATTTGTGTGCGGCGTTCATCAGTATACTGTTCAGTCATCTCGCCCAGTTCATCTTTGATGATCCCCATAAGGACTTTTTCGCTCTTGAGAATACTTTCGAGATATTCGATATGGGCAAGAAGCTCGCGAAGTTCGTTTTCGATCTTTTCACGCTCAAGTCCCGTCAGTTTCTGCAGGCGCATATCCAAAATAGCCTGTGCCTGGATCGGACTGAAGTCAAATTCGCTTATCAGGCCCTCTTTGGCACTTTCCGTATCTTTGCTTGCGCGGATAAGCTTTATGATCTCGTCTATATGGTCAAGCGCCTTTTTCAGTCCCTCCAGTATATGTGCTTTCGCTTTCGCTTTTTCCAGATCAAAAATAGTACGGCGTATAATAACCGTTTTACGATGGTTGATAAAATGGCCAAGCATCTCAAGCAGTGGGAATACACGGGGCTCCTGGTTAAAGATAGAGAGCATGATTATCCCGAAGGTGGTCTGCATATTGGTCGATTTAAAAAGGTTGTTCAGGACTATCTCGCTCATCGCATCGCGTTTTAGTTCGATAACGACGCGGATACCTTCGCGGTCGGATTCGTCACGGATCTCGGATATTCCTTCAACCTGTTTCTCTTTGACAAGGTTTGCGATACTTTCTATCAGACGGGATTTGTTGACCATGTAGGGCAGTTCGTCGATAACGATAATATCTTTGTTTTTCTTCTGCTCTATATGGGTTTTGGCCCGTACCTTTATGCGTCCCCTGCCGGTTTCATATGCATCTAAAATGCCTTTTTTGCCATAGATGGTACCTCCGGTCGGGAAGTCCGGAGCTTTTATGAACTCCATGATCTCGATCAGCGAAGCATCAGGATTGTCTACGAGATGGCTGAGAGCGAGCAGTACCTCTTTGGGATTATGCGGAGGAATGTTTGTGGCCATACCGACAGCAATGCCCGACGAGCCGTTTATCAGCAGATTCGGAACACGGGTAGGCAGTATGTCCGGCTCCTGGGTCGTACCGTCATAGTTGTCGATCATGTCGACGGTCCCTTTTTCCAGGTCTTTGAGCATTTCACCGGCATAGCGGGTCATGCGCGCTTCGGTATAACGCATGGCGGCAGCATTGTCTCCGTCGATAGAGCCGAAGTTCCCCTGTCCGTCTACCAGCGGCATGCGCATCGAAAATGGCTGAGCCATGCGAACAAGCGCATCATATACCGCAGTGTCGCCGTGGGGGTGGTACTGTCCGATCACGTCACCGACTATACGGGCTGATTTTTTATATTTGGCCCCTGCTGACAGATTCAGCTTGTCCATTGCGTACAGGATCCGCCTATGGACCGGTTTGAGCCCGTCACGGACATCAGGAAGGGCGCGGCCGATAATTACGCTCATTGAATAGTCAAGATAACTTGTCTTTAGCGTATCTTCAATATTAATGTTTTCTATTTCACCGTTTTCTAACAGTTCACTCATGCAATATAGCCTTGCTTAAGATAAAATCGTATTATATTATCCAATAAAGGCTTAAGAGTACCTCTTATGACCTGTGTGGTGCTTTTGAGGTTATGCAGATGAAAAAATTCCTATTGGCAGTATTGATGCTTCTGCCGATACTGGCGCTGGCGAAAGATAAGCTCGGCACAAGCGATACGGCATGGGTGATGATGTTTACTGCGCTGGTTTTACTGATAACCCCTGCAGGTCTAGCGCTTTTTACTGCGGTATGGGTCTGGATGAAGCGTCACACGGTGAGCGCGGTTTTAACTTCTAATTATTAAAGGATAGTATATGAAAAAAGTTGAAACAGTTATCAAGCCGTTTAAACTTGAAGATGTAAAAGATGCGCTGGCTGAGATAGGTATTACCGGTATGACTGTAAGTGAAGTCAAGGGTTACGGCCGTCAAAAAGGGCACAGTGAGCTTTATCGCGGCGCCGAGTATGTAGTAGATTTTCTGCCGAAGGTCAAGATGGAGATAATTGTCAACGATGATCAGGTAGAACAGGTGAACAATACCATTATTGAGGCAGCCCGTACGGGTAAGATCGGTGACGGAAAGATATTTGTCAGTGATATAGAACATGTCGTGCGTATCCGTACCGGCGAGACTGATATCGAAGCTATATAAAACTTCAGGGGAAGCCTTTTTTTGGCGACCCTGCTCCATTTTTTCCCTCTAAGCAAACTTCTCTTTGTTTCACGCTAAAATTATACAAACTTATTTTAATAGCGCATCTCTAATTATTGATGAGCTGCATTTCAGGAGCTGTATGTGAAAAAGATAGAAGCAATTATCAAGCCGTTTCGCCTTGAAGAGGTCAAGGACGCACTGGCGGAGATAGGCATTACCGGTATGACGGTAAGCGAGGTCAAGGGTTACGGCCGTCAAAAAGGGCACAGTGAGCTTTACCGCGGCGCCGAGTATGTAGTAGATTTTCTGCCGAAGGTAAAAATGGAGCTTATTGTTGACGAGCAGCAGCTTGACGCCGTGATCGATACAATTGTCGAGGCAGCCCGAACAGGTAAAATAGGTGACGGAAAGATATTTGTCAGTGATATTGAGAAGATTATTCGTATCCGTACCGGCGAGACTGATACAGAAGCGATATAAGGCTAAAAATGGATAATATGGCTTATCCTTATGTAATAGACACACTTTTTACACTTTTTGCCATGACGCTTATTGTTTTCATGGTACCGGGATTTGCCATGCTCGAAGCCGGGCTGGTAAGGACAAAGAACGTAACGTCGGTGTTGACGATCAATGTTATGATCTATGCCATAGCTTCAATAGTATTTTTGCTGGTAGGCTATTCGCTGGCATTTGGCAGTTGGGAAAACAGTAGTATGAGTATCTACGCGGCTTTTCTGTTTCAGATGGCATTTGTCGGAAAAACTGTAAATATTATGAGTGGCGGAGTTAGTGAGCGGGTGCGCATACTGCCGCTTGCGTTATTTACTCTGGTGATGGCGGGATTGATCTATCCGATCGTGGTAAATATCTCCTGGGGAGCTGATTTTCTGGACGGTACCTTTTTGGATTTGAATATGTATGATCTTGCCGGATCTACCGTTATTCACTCTACGGGAGGATGGGCACTTTTGACCGCTATTTTAATCATAGGGCCTCGTAAAGGGCGTTATCAGGGCAATGCAATACGGGTAATTCCTGCTTCAAATATCCCCTTGGTAGTACTTGGCGGGTTACTGTTGTGGATCGGCTGGTTCGGTTTTAACGGCGGTTCCGTCGGTTCGATCGCCTCAAAAGAGAGTGCCGATACGGTTGCTTTGACGATTATGAACACCAATACCTCAGGTTTGGCGGGAGCGATTATAGCCGGGATTATCATGTATATGCGCTACCGCAAGTTCGATATAACTATGATACTTAACGGCGCGCTTGGCGGCCTTGTTGCCATTACTGCCGGACCGGATCTTTATGGCATCTATACGCCTATACTCATCGGTACCATCGGTGGTGCGCTGGTTGTCTTTGCGGTTCCGATCTTCGATAAATTCCGCATGGATGATCCCGTAGGTGCCCTGTCCGTGCATCTTGTAAACGGCATCTGGGGAACACTGGCAGTAGGGATCTTTGCTGCAGATGCGGATGCGGGAATAACGCTGATGGGCCAGATAAAGGGAATCGTTATTGTGGCAATATTTGCTTTTGGTGTTTCATACGCCGTGATATACGCCATTAATAAATTTATGCCGTTTCGTGCTGAAGATGATGACCAGGTTCAGGGGCTTGATGTCGGTGAATGCGGACTCGAAGCCTATCCGGAGTTTAAACGAGCATTTTAATACTGCTGCATTAGTGCAAGGGACTACCCCCTGCACTAGGACAAATTAAAGGCAACTCCATTATCTTTCACCTACCACTTGCCACTTGCCACTATTCTACAGTAACACTTTTCGCAAGATTTCTAGGCATATCCACATCGTTACCGAGCCGTATAGCTACTTCCATAGAGAGCAGCTGCACGACGACCATCATCTCGAAAAACTCGAGCATATAGTGGCTGCGTTCACCGACAGGGATAAAATCGTCGGCCAGGTTAAAAGGTTTTGGGCTGATAGAGCAAATAGTGGAATCTCTCGCACTTAACTCCTCTACATTGCTTTTTGTTTTGTCATACAACATATTTTCAGGCATAAGGGCGATGGTAAAGAGTCCAGGATCCGCCAGTGCGATAGGTCCGTGTTTCATCTCCCCTGAAGGGTATCCTTCGGCATGGAGATAGCTGATCTCTTTAAGCTTCAGTGCTCCTTCGAGTGCGAGTGGAAAGAAAACATCCCGGCCGATGAAGAAAAAACCGTGCCCATGCAGATAGCGTTTTGAGAGGCGCTTGAGGCGTTCATGAAGCTCATCCTCGACCTTAACGGCAGATGGTACTTCGCGAAGTGCGGCCATATGCCGTGCAATCTCGCTTTGTGCAAGTGTTTTGCGCTCAGATGCTATGTGCAGCGAAAGCATCCACAGTACGGCCATCTGTGTGGCAAAAGCTTTGGTTGATGCAACACCTTTTTCTATTCCGGCACGGGTCAGTATGGTGGCATCTGCCATTCTGACCATTGAAGAGTTGTCTACGTTACAGATCGTTACAGTTTTAAGGCCGGCCTCTTTTGCCATTTTCAGTGTTTCTAGGGTATCGGCGGTTTCACCACTCTGGCTGATAACGATAAAAAGAGTGTCTGGGGCCATAAGCGGTTCTTTATAGCGAAATTCACTTGCTATCTCTACGGAAGTACGGACTTTGGCATAACGTTCAAAAAGGTAGCTGGATGCAAGCGCAGCATGATAGCTTGTACCGCAGGCACACAATTTTATTTCGTTTATTCCGATGAAAAGATCGGAATCCAGTTCGTCAAAAGTGATCGCAGTATCGCCCAGCCGCCCAAGCATTGTATCAGAAAGCACCCATAAAGAAACGATGGCCCTCTTTCTGTGCGGAGAGTTTTGATTCCGGAAGAGTCGAGAATTGAGGGGCTACCACTTCATGGCACGAATCAAAAAGGGCTATCTTCTGTGGGCTAAGATAGCCAAATTCGCCGTCATTGAGATAGATAACTTCTTTCGCATGTCCTATCAGCGGAGCGTCAGAGGAGGCAAAGTACTTTTCACCTTGCTCATTTACACCGATAATAAGGGGCGAGCCCTGTTTGGCAAAAAAGATAGTATCTTCTTCCAATTTGCTCACCAGTAAAATAGCATAGGCCCCTTCAAGCCTGGAGAGCGTCATCTTGAAAGCATTGAAAGCACTGTCGGCAGATTTTAGATTTTGTTCAAAAAGATGTACGATCACTTCCGTATCAGTCTGGCTTAAAAATTTTACGCCCTTGGCAAGCAGTTCTCTTTTGATCTCCTGGTAGTTTTCGATGATGCCGTTGTGCACTACATAGGACGATTCTCCCAGATGCGGGTGGGCATTGAGTTCGGTCGGTTTGCCGTGAGTAGCCCAGCGTGTATGGCCGATGCCGATACCAAATCCGTCCGGAGCGAACTCTTCCGTTTTCTTTTCAAGGTTTACAAGTTTGCCTACAGCCTTATAGACGGAAAAGCTGTCGTTTTGGAGCACAGCGATACCGGCTGAATCATAACCGCGGTATTCAAGCTCTTTTAGACCTTCGAGTAAAACTTTCTTTATGCCGTTTTGTCCAATATAACCGACTATTCCGCACATTTTCTGCTGCCTTTGGTGAGAAGTGTGATAAGTTGTTTTGAATTATCA
>MZGN01000049.1 GCA_002085085.1 Helicobacteraceae bacterium 4484_230 | reverse complement strand
GTCTATTCCGAAGCCTGCGGGCGATGTGCGCCCGGACGATGGGGCGGCAGGATTCTTTTTGACCTGCTGGACAAGATCGCGCGGGGTGAAGGGACTATTGAGGATATGGAGCATCTTAAAGAGATCTCCAAAAGTATGCAGATGACTTCTAAGTGTGAGATCGGCAAAACGGTACCAAATCCGATTCTGGATATTATGGAGCATTTTGAAGATGATTTTATGGCCTGTATCAATGAACAGAAGGCTTCAAAGCATTACGATGCCGAAGTCAGTTACATAGCCAAGATAACGGCACCGTGTACTGATGCCTGTCCGGCCCATGTAGATATACCGGGCTATATAGAGGGCGTTCGTGATCTTCGTCTTGACAATTCGTTGAAAGCTACCCGACAGACAATGCCTTTGGCACATACGTGCGGACGTGTCTGTCCCCATCCGTGTGAGGATGAATGCCGCCGTACAAACCTGGATGAGCCTATTTCCATTATGGAGCTTAAGCGTATAGGTGCTGATTACGAGACTGATCATGGTTTTGGGTTTGTCCATCCTGTCAAACCAAAAAAAATGGGCGATAAGCGTGTTGCCGTAATCGGTGCCGGTCCTGCCGGCCTGACGACAGCATACTATCTGGCACTTGAAGGAATCCAGGTCGATGTATACGAAGAGCTGCCTGTATTGGGTGGTGAAGTTGCCGTTGGAGTGCCGGAATACCGTATGCCTATAGGCAAATATAACCAGGATATTGAAGCCGTTAAAGATCTTGGGGTGAACTTTATCGTAAACGCCAGAGTTACTGCAGATATGATGAGAAAGTTTGAAAAAGAGTACGATGCCGTTATGATCGCTACCGGAACACGTATCTCCAAAAAAGTTCGCTCTGGGAGAAATACGGCATCGGCGAAGAGGTGGATTTGACCGGTAAAACGGTTGTTTGTGTCGGAGGCGGATTTACCTCCATGGACGTTGTCCGCTGTTCTATCCGTGCAAATGCCAAAAAAGTCATTATGATCTATCGCCGTGACGAAAAGACGATCATCCGCAATACCACTTATGAGGAGTATCATGAGGCGGTAGAAGAGGGTGTAGAGTTTATTTTCCATTCAGCCGTTGAAGAGATGATAGATGAAAACGATGTGCTCAAAAAGCTGAAAATGAATATGTTTGAGCTTGTTCCATGCCCTGAAGGCGGTCGTCCGCAACTCGTTAAGGTCGAAGATGCTGATTTTGAAATAGAGACCGATTTTCTTATCCCGGCAGTTTCGCAAAGTGCAGATCTTGACCTTCTGCCTGAAGAGTGGGAGATCAGTATGACCTCCTGGGGGACAATCAAGACAAACGGCAAAGATTTTATGACAAATCGTAAAGGCGTTTTTGCATCGGGTGACTGCGAGTATGGTCCTATGACAATCGTTAATGCCGTTGGTCAGGCCAAGCGCGCCGCTTCCGTTATTTCAAGGTATGTCGAGACAGGCGAAATCACATTGACCGACAATGAGATTATGGAAGATCATCTGCGCAAAATGAGGGTTTACGACAAAAAAGAGAAGGTCACCGGTTGGATGCCTGGAATAGGTCGTCAGAAGAGCGAAGTGCTTGGAGTTGACGAGCGACGCGACACTGATGGAGGCGGAGATGAGCAAGTTTATCGACTTTACCATTGACGGCCGTAAAGTTCAGGCCGAGAGAGGTGAGTCTATTCTGCAGGTTGCGCGCCGGGAGGGAATCTATATCCCAACGATGTGCTATCTTGCAAAAACAACACCGTCGGCATCATGCCGCATGTGTGTAGTCGAGGTTGACGGGGTTGACGGTTTTGTTTTGAGCTGCAATACTCCACCTACCGAAGGCGCAGTTATCACAACCAACTCCGGACAACTTTATACCGAACGGCAGAACATTATGAAGATGTACAATGTCAACCATCCGTTGCAGTGCGGGGTGTGTGACAAAAGCGGTGAGTGTGATCTGCAGAACAAGACTCTTGATTTTGGTCTTGACCAGCAGAGTTTTGCTGTTGTCGACCAAAAGCGTAAAAAGAAGAAATGGGGCGTACTCAGCTATGATCCGCATCTTTGTATTATGTGTGAGAAGTGTACATCCGTCTGTAATGAAATAGTCGGTGCCGAAGCACTGTATGTTCGTCCGGGTGGTTACAAGTCTGTGATAGACAACCATTTCAACCGCTGTATACAGTGCGGTGAATGTATTTCGGTCTGTCCGGTAGGCGCTATGGCCAGCAGCGATTTTAAATACAGCGCAAATGCATGGGAACTTCAGCGTATCCCTTCTGCGTGTGCACACTGTAGCAGTGCCTGCAGTCTCAACTATGAAGTCAAACAAGCCGGTATCGATTTTGTCGGTCAGAAATCCATCTACCGTGTTACCAACGAGGCAGATCATGACTCGCTGTGTGGCGCAGGCCGCTTCGGATATGACTTTGAAAACCGTGTTGAATCAAAAGATGTGGAAGCATTTGAAAAGACGATCGAGGCTTTTAAGAAGGCAGATGCGATCCGCTTCAGTTCCATGATCACCAATGAAGAGGCTGCTATTCTTCAGAGACTGAAAGAAAAATACGGTTACAAACTGATAAACAGAGAGGCAAAGGCCTATCAGGATTTTATAGGCAATTTCAGTTCACACAGTGCGAAACTGCTATATAGCGCGGATCTGGACAGTTTAAAAGAGTGTGATTATGCTATCACCATAGGTTCGTCGGTCTCTTCCGACAATCCGATGATACGCTTTGCGCTCAGTAAGGCGGTGAATCGCAATAAGGCTTATGTCGCCTATATGCATCCCATTGAAGATGAGATGATCAGAAACATCGTATCACAATATGTAAAATACGAAGTAGGCTCGGAAGAGGGTGTGCTGGCAATGATTTGCGATATGATTCTGAGCGATGAGGCAAAGGCAGAGAACAAAGCCTTTTTTGATGATCTGGATATCGGGTATATTAGTGGAGAGAGCAGTGTGGGAGAAGAGGAGTTTACCCGGCTTGCCGATAAACTCTCCCGCAAGAGAAAACCTGTTCTCGTGATAGGAGAAGACCTTATCAACCATGAGCGTTCGGCAAATATTGCAAAAATGGCAGGACTGATCGATCGTTTCAGCAGTTTTTCGGTGATGATCGTGCCGCCTGCCACCAACTCGCTGGGTGTAAGCCTGATCTGCGAGCTGGACAGTGAAGAGGGTAGTTACACAGTTGGCTACAATGCTGCAGCCGATTTTGTTCTAAGCGCACTGGGTGAAGGTGATCTAGATATGCCTGCTTTGAATCAGCAGGAGGGTACTTTTACCAATATTGATAAAAAAGTTGTACCTCTGAATGCCGCACTTCCCTATTATGGTTATGAACTGAACGATATTGCAACCGCACTGGATGTTAAAAGCAAGTTTGTGATTGATTATACAAAACAACTGCCTGCAGAAAAGGGGTACATGGGTGTTGCATTTGACAATCTTGCAAATTACTACACCAATACCGGAGAGCAGGTACGGGGTTATGTTTTGGCTAATTTGGATGTGGACGTATCAGGTAAACTGGAAATGCTTGGCGACATTCCAGAGTTTAACGGAAGTGTTATCTACCGCTGTAATCCACTTTCGCAGTTCAATCCATTTACTGACAAGGCACACCAAATTGTCGACGAACCGGTGCTGATCGGTTCGCAGCAGTTTGCAGTTGCAGCCAGAATCAAAGGCGGTGAGCATGTGGCATTTGTTGTAGATGGGCGGCGTGTTGAGCGCAAGTTCGAGATTGATAGCAAGTTTAAGGGAACGGTTGCACTCGACCCTTCTTTTGACAGCATAGAAAACTATGACAGCTACCGATACAATCAAGTTAAGATAGAGAGGGTGTAATGGCAAATGAAATAACGATTACTATTGATGGTAAAGAGATCAAAACGCAAGAAGGTGAGTTTATTCTCAATGCTGCACGCGCGAATGGTATCTTCATACCGGCAATCTGCTACTTGACACGATGCAGTCCTACACTGGCTTGTCGCATCTGTCTTGTTGAAGCGGACGGCAAGCAGGCATATGCCTGTAATGCCAAGGCCAAAGACGGTATGAATATTACGACAACAACTGAGAATATTGAGCTCGAGAGACGGGCGATTATGGAGGTTTATGATGTAAACCATCCGCTTCAGTGCGGTGTCTGTGACCAGTCCGGTGAGTGTGAACTCCAAAACTATACACTTGAGATGGGTGTTGATTCACAAAATTATGCTGTTAAAGACGTTGAGCGTACTTCGATCGACTGGGGGCATATACATTATGATCCGGGTTTATGTATCGTATGTGAACGCTGTGTTACCGTCTGTAAAGATATGATCGGCGATAACTCGCTTAAAACAGTACCGCGCGGCGGCGATCCTTTGGACGCTGATTATAAAGCCCAGATGCCTAAAGACGCATATGCTATGTGGAATAAGCTAAACAAGTCACTTATAGGCTTGACCAGCGGTGAAGAGATGCTTGACTGTACGGCCTGCGGCGAGTGTGCTGCAGTCTGCCCGGTCGGCGCACTGGTAGATACCGACTTTATGTATACGGCAAATGCCTGGGAGCATAAACAGATTCCGGCAACATGCGGCCACTGTAGCGCAGGATGCCAGATCACATATGATGTAAAACATACCAGCATAGACAATCCGCAGGAAAAAATATACCGCGTAAGCAATGAGTGGAACTATGTTTCACTGTGCGGTGCCGGACGTTACGGATATGATTATCAAAACGAGGGTGTAAGCAAAGATGAAGGTGCGTTTAAAGCCGCAGTAAATGCTTTTGAAAAAGCAGATACGATCAGGTTTACATCTACGATCACCAACGAAGAGGCACTGATCCTTCAAAAGCTTAAAGAGAAGTATGGGTACAAACTGATCAATGATGATGCGCGTATATTTAAAAACTTTTTAAGTGATTATGCGGACGTTAGCCGAAAGTCTCTGTACGGTTCTGATCTTGAAGAGGTTCACAATACCGATTTTGTTGTCTCGGTCGGTACAGCACTCAAATCAGACAATCCAAATGCACGCTATGCGTTCAACAACGCTATCCAGATGAAGGGAGCCGGTCTCTATTTTCATCCGGTTGCCGACCCTGTGATCTCAGGACTGAGCAAAAATGTGGCATGTATCAATCATGCTCCACTGCAGGAAGAGGCTGTTATGTATCTGCTTCTCGATCTTTTTGGAGACAAAGAGGCTCTGCCGAAAGATATAGTCGATTACCTTGCATCGTTTCACTCAACTAAAACCGTTACCATAACAGAGACGGTCAAAGAAGAGGTGATCGAAAAAGTGATGGTCAAAAAGGTAAACAAAGAGACTGGAGAAGAGGAAGAGGTAGAGGAAGAGAAGAAGAAGATGGTGCCTAAAAAAGTACAGAAAGAGGTAGAGGTCGATGACAACAGACTGCTTTCTCTTGTTGGGGCACCGGATGATTTTGAGGCGACACTGGAAAAGCTTTTGAAAAAGAAAGAGAGCTTTTCACTGATAGTGGGACCGGACCTGTATACTCATCCAAACTCAAAAAATCTTGCACGATTGGTAGCACTGTTCGAGAAGTACTCAGACTTTGGCCTGGTAATGATCCCGACACTTACCAATACGCTCGGCGTCGGTCTTATCTGTGATCTCGATGAAGAAGCCGGTGAGTACAGCATAGGCTACAACACGGCAGGTGACTTTGTTCTCTCCGCTCTTGGTGACGGTGATCTTGATATGCCGGCTATCAACCAGCAGGAGGGTACGCTTACGGGTATCAATAAACGTGTAAATCCTACCAATGCCGCAATCGGTTATGGCGGGTATGTCCTCAATGATCTTGCCAACGCTCTGGGGCTGGAGGCCGAGTATACGATCGACTATACACAGCAGCTTCCCCAGTCCGGCGGTTTCAAAAGTGAAAGATTTGACGATCTTCCAAACTACTATACCAACAGTGGCGAAGAAGTGCGTGGTTACATACTCTCTATGACACCTGTCAGAACAAAGAAAGACGAGAGTGTAGAGAAGTTTGACGAGGCTGCCAGGCTCGAGGGAGAGATCGTGTATCTTGTCAACCCTGTCAGACAGTTTACGCCGTTTACAAACAAAGCGCACCAGCTTCAGGCTGAAGGCGGTCTCTATGTCAGTGAGACAAGACTGGAGTCCGGTGAACTGTCTGAAGGCGATCGCGTAAACGTCAAGACAGACAACGGCGAAATAACGCTCAAGGTCATCTGTGACAACAAAATTGACGGCAACATCACATGTCTGCCGACATTTGACAAACAAATCCAATCAGAGGCTCTCTTTAGCGGCTACCGCTTCAGTACTGCTTCTATAGCAAAGGTGTAAACAATGGATACAGCATTTTTTATCGAAACGATTGTCAAGATCGTTGTTATTTTGACCGTGTTTTCGGCGCTTGCAGGTTTTGGAACTTACTTTGAGCGTAAGATTCTTGCTTTTATGCAGCGTCGTTTGGGGCCAACCTATGTCGGTCCGTACGGATTGCTTCAGATAGCTGCTGACGGTATCAAACTCTTTACAAAAGAGGATATTATTCCTGCAGGTGTTGTAGGGCCGATCTTCAAGATCGCTCCAGTCATTACAGCCGCAACAGCCTTTATGGCCGCGGCTGCCATTCCGTTTATGCCTGAGTTTACGATTTTTGGATACACCGTTCATCCGATCGTTGCAGATATCAACATCGGCATCCTGTATATTTTGGGTATTATGGCTGTAGGTCTGTATGGTCCTCTGCTTGGCGGTATGTCATCGAATAATAAATATTCGCTTATATCTGCTGCGCGTGGGGCATCCGTTTTCATCTCATATGAGGTTGTGACGGGACTTTCCATCCTGGCTCCGATTATGATGGTGGGATCGCTTTCGCTGATCGATTTCAATAATTATCAAAGCGGTGGAATAGGAAGCTGGATGGTATGGTCTCAGCCTGTAGCGTTTATCCTTTTCTGGATCGCTGCATTTGCAGAGACCGGACGTACTCCGTTTCACCTGATCGCCAACGACCACGAGATCATTGACGGTTTCGGTACGGAGTATTCAGGTATGCGTTGGGGTCTTTTCTTTATCGGCGAATACGCAAATATGTTTTTCATCTCTTTTGTTATGGCGATCATCTTTTTGGGTGGTTTTGGTGACGGCAGCGCACTTGGCGCATTGGCACTGCTGGGCAAAGTTGCATTTCTGTTCTTCTTTTTCCTTTGGACGCGTGCAGCATGGCCTGATGTCAGACCGGATCAGCTGATGTGGCTGTGCTGGAAAGTCCTGATGCCTATAGCCGTAGTAAATGTTGTAATCACCGGCATTGTGCTGATGTTTTAAGGGGTATTTATGAGCAGAGAACAATTAAATGACAGAAATGTTCAACAGAACTATTTCCAGGTAGATATTGCGGATTACCCCACAACAGGATGGGGTAAATTCAAACGTGTTGTCGCGCGTACTTTCAGAGGCGAACTTTTTGTGGGTCTCTGGGTTGTTTTACGCGAGATGATCAAGTTCGATATCCATACGGTTAGGTATCCGGAGGAGAAGATGCCTATAGGCCCTCGCTATCGGGCGATACATGAGATGCTACGTCTCTGGGAATCTGATACAGAGCGCTGCATCGGGTGCGGTCTTTGTGAGAAGATATGTGTTGCAAGCTGTATACGTATGGATACAAGGATCGATGAAGAGAGTCGCAAAGAGGTGACGGAATACAGCATCAATCTCGGACGCTGTATTTTCTGCGGCTATTGCGCTGAAGTATGTCCGGAGCTGGCCATTGTCCATGGACCACGCTACGAGAATGCATCTGAGCAGCGTGCGCACTTTGTTACATTTGAAGATATGCTGACACCGATCGATGTCATGAAGGCCGGCTCTCAAAAAGAGTTTGAAGGTTTCGGTGCAGTAATCCCGGGCAGTGATGAGAGCGTCAAGAAGACGCCTCTGGCTTATTAAGGAGTAGGTATGTTTGAAGCAATAGCATTTTATCTGTTCGCCTTCTTGACGATCGCGATGTTCAGTATTGCAGTACTGACAAGTCAGGCACTGCATGCAATGACAGCATTGGCGGCCGGCATGATCTTTATCTCAGCATTTTTCTTTCTGCTGGGTGCTGATTTTATAGGAGTGGTACAGATTATCGTCTATACAGGCGCCGTTATGGCACTTTATGCTTTTGGTATGATGTTTTTTGACACGACACGCGGAGTCAAAGAGAAAAATGCCAATTCGATGATCGTGTTTGGTCTTAGCGGTCTTGCGGCACTTATGGTTGTAATAATTTTTGTAGCACCTATCGTCTCTGAAAACATAGGCGCTTTTTATCCGATCAACGAAGCTGTAGGTAATACACAGGATGTCGGTATGGTCCTGTTCACGAAGTATCTCGTTCCATTTGAGCTGGCTGCCGTTATGCTTTTGGTCGCCATGATTGCCGGCATTGTTCTTGCCGGCAAAAAGATGGATCATTCGCTTACACAGATGAGCGAAGAGGAGATCGAACTTATGCGCGAATCCAATAAAAAGGCTCAATTATGATGGAAATAACTTTAAATCATTACCTTGTCCTTTCAACTATATTGTTCGCTATCGGACTGATCGGTGTAATGCGCCGTAAAAACCTGTTAATGCTCTTTTTTGCGACAGAGATTCTGTTAAATGCCGTAAATATAGCATTTGTAGCCATCTCTCACTACTATGGTGATCTTACAGGGCAGATGTTTGCCTTTTTTGTGATTGCCATAGCCGCTTCCGAGGTTGCTGTCGGTCTTGGACTACTGGTGGTATGGTTCAAACGTACAAGTAATATTGATCTTGATGCTATGACATCGATGCGAGGATAAGATAATGGAAATGTATTTATATTTGGCTCTCTTTGCACCGCTGGCAGGATCACTTTTTGCTGCGCTGTTTGGAGCTACACCAAAAACTTTGTGGACAGGGTTGGTCACTTCGGGTCTTTTGTTTACCTCATGGGTGAGCAGTGTTATCCTGTTTTTCTATCTGTTTAACGGAGGAGAGCCCATCCATGTCGAGCTTATGACATGGATGGAGACGGGAAGCCTCTATATTCCGTTTGGTTTTATTGCCGATCAGGTCAGTGCAACGATGATGATGACCGTCACTACTGTCTCAACGGTCGTTCATGTGTATGCTATCGGCTATATGGATCACGATAAGGGATTCAACCGCTTCTTCTCTTATCTGTCTGCTTTCGTTTTCTCGATGATGGTTCTGGTAATGAGTGATAACTTTGCCGGACTGTTTATAGGTTGGGAAGGCGTCGGCCTCTGTTCATGGCTTCTGATTGGTTTCTGGTATCACAAAGAGTCGGCCAGCTGGGCTGCAAATGAAGCGTTTATCATGAACCGTATTGCCGACCTTGGTATGTTGATAGGACTTTTCCTGATCTACTGGAACACCGGTTCACTGCAGTATGAAAAGGTTTTTGCCGAGATTCCTAACGTAGATATAGCGACTGTGACTACAATCGGTATTTTCCTCTTTATAGGTGCAATGGGTAAATCGGCACAGTTCCCGCTGCATACATGGCTTGCCGATGCGATGGAGGGCCCGACTCCGGTTTCAGCACTGATTCACGCCGCTACTATGGTTACGGCCGGTGTCTATCTGGTTATCCGTGCAAATCCTATATATGATCTTATCCCTGATGTGGGTCATTATATAGCAAGTCTTGG
>MZGN01000048.1 GCA_002085085.1 Helicobacteraceae bacterium 4484_230 | reverse complement strand
CAGCTTGTCAAGCAGATAGAGGTAGCGGAGTTCAAGGTAGAAGATGGCAATAACAAAGCCTACATCAAACTGCTCTCGGTTGATAACAAAAAGAGCCCCATCACCGCCAAAGTGGAGATAGATGTGATGAAGGGTGGGGCGGTCTCTCGCAAGAAGATCACCGTCAGGCAGGGGGATGATCTTTTTGAACGCTCAGGTGGACGGGACATCTACAGTGGGTACATCATCAATGACATCTACTGTGCCGAAGGGGCGGAGTACATTGACTTTACTTCCAAACCTGATATTATAGAATTAGGGCAAGCTATTGGTGGCGTGGATGAAGATGAAAGAAAACGCCTCCAGATCCGTAAGACCATCGAAGAACATCTGGAGAAAGAGCTCAGGCTCACAAAGCAGGGCATCAAAGTACTGAGCCTCTTTTTCATCGACAAGGTAGCAAACTACCGCTGGTACGACGAGAATGGTAATGCCCAAAAGGGTAAGTATGCTCACATAACGGCTACTTCTCCATCGACAAAAAAGGAAAGCTCAAAGATACCAGTGGTAAGACGCAGGATGACGAAGATACCTACAGCCTTATTATGAAAGAGAAAGAGAAGCTGCTTGGACTGGATAACAAGCTGAAATTTATCTTCTCGCACTCGGCACTGCGAGAGGGGTGGGACAACCCCAACATCTTCCAGATATGTACGCTCAATGAGAGCAACTCCGTTATTAAAAAACGCCAAGAGATCGGTCGAGGGCTTAGGCTCTGTGTCAATCAGCACGGAGTTCGGGTCTTTGGGTTTGAGGTCAATACGCTGACCGTGATGGCAAACGAGTCCTACGAAGAGTTTGCCAAGAAGCTGCAAAAAGAGATCGAGGAGGATACCGGCATTAAGTTCGGGCTCATTGAGGAGCACAGCTTTGCCAATATTGTTGTGCCTTCCGCTGAGAATGAAGAGAGTTACCTTGGTGTAGAGATGTCAGAAAGGCTCTGGAAAGGCTTATATGAGCAAAAATACATTGATGATAAGGGGAAAGTCCAAGACAGTCTCAAAATAGCTCTGAAGGCCAATTCTGTGACATTGCCTGATGGTTATGAAGCTGTTGCACCACAGATCATCTCCATACTCAAGAAAGTGGCGGGTAATCTCAACATTAAGGATGCAAGTAACAAAAGAGTCGTGTCTTCAGATACCTAAAGGCTGGAGTGGAGATCACACAAGGTGGTGTAGGTGCTGATGTGGTTGAAGAGTCTACCTTTGTCTATGACCCTAAAGACTTTGAATTGCCGGACATTGTAAGCTATTTGCAAAACGAGACAAACCTGACCCGTAGAGCCATTGTAAACAACCCACAAAAGTTCATCGAGCAGGTGATGGGAATGATACAAAGAACCATGCGGCACTTTGTGGTGGATGGCATCAAGTATGAGAAGATAGGCAGCGACAGCTACTATGCCCAGGAGATCTTTGAAGAGCAGGAACTGGCAGGCTATCTGAACCAGAACCTTCAGGAGAGTAAAAAAGGAGTATACGACTATGTCATCTACGACTCAGATGTCGAGAAGAACTTTGCTGTCTCTTTTGAAAACAATCCTATGGTCAAAGTTTATGCCAAGCTGCCGGGCTTCTTTAAAATAGAGACTCCGCTTGGCAGTTATAATCCTGACTGGGCTGTAGTCATCGAAAAAGATGGGGACGAGAAGCTTTACTTTGTTGTAGAGACCAAAAGCTCACTCTTTACAGACGCCCTGCGTCCTGCAGAACAGGCCAAGATAGACTGCGGAATGGCACATTTTTATGCCCTTGGAGATGAAGTGCAGTTTGTCAAGGCCACGGAGATGAAAGATGTAGAGGATGTTGTGTACGGATAGAAAATTAAGAATGCTAAACTGAAATATGAAGCTGATTAGCCAGACAGCTCCAAAGAGCTGCTGGAAGATCAGCCATTCTCATTATGATGTTTGAGTGACATTCCTGTTTCCATATTTTTGATCTCCTGATCTCCGTTTATAAGGATTTCAGGTTCAATGTCAAAGCTGGATTTCTTGATCTTGCCCGGATATTCCAGTTCTCTCAGGATATGCTTGATCGCATTGATGCGTGCTTTTTTCTTATTGTCGGAACGGATGACCGTCCATGGTGCGTGATCCGTATGTGAAGCAAGAAGCATAGAGTATTTTGCGATCGTATATTTATCCCACATCTGCTGTGATTTTTCATCTACCGGAGAGAGTTTGAACTGTTTTAGCGGATCTATTTTGCGCTTTTCAAAACGTCTTGCCTGCTCTTTTTTAGAGACGGAAAAGTAAAATTTGAACATAATTATATCTGAGTTGACAAGCATGCGTTCGAACTCCGGAACTTCGTGCAGGAACTCTTTATGCTCCTCTTGTGTACAAAATCCCATGACCGGCTCGACACCGCCCCTGTTGTACCAGCTTCTGTCAAAGAGGACGATCTCGCCGGCACTTGGGAGGTGGTGCGCATAGCGCTGAAAGTACCATTGTGTTTTTTCAGTGTCGGAAGGCTTGTCAAGTGCTACGACACGTGCACCCCTGGGATTAAGATGCTCGGTGATCCGCTTGATGGTACCGCCTTTTCCTGCGGCATCACGACCCTCGAAGATCATGAGAACTTTAAGGCCTTTGTCTTTGACATGGTTTTGAAGCTTCAGCAGTTCTATCTGAAGTGTACGCAGCTCATCTTCGTAGGCCAGAACCTCCTCTTTTATCCAGACGGGCACACGCTTCTCTTTTCCTTCGGCTCTGCGCTTCTCTTCCTCTTTTTGCATTGCCTCACAGTCAAAAAGATCTTTATTCTTTGTGTTTTTGATTTTTTTAGTATTTTTTGCTTTTGTTTCTTTCGTATCTTTTTTTGTACTCATTAAAATCCTTTTTGTTTATGGACGCTATTTGGAACAATGCGCCTCAATGTTTTGTTCCATTATAATGCAGACGGCATTAAATGGCTATTATATATGCCCAATTGCGTTATCTACATCAGCAGCATCTTTTACGTTGGCATAACAGCTGTTGATTCCGCAGATCATAAATTCGTCTACTGTTTCATCCGGCTGTAAAAGCAGGTAGGGATACGATATTTCGGCAAGTGTTATGCTGTTTTGCCGCAGGTTGTCGTCTTTGGATTTTACGATATGGTCCTCTTTTATGTAGCGCAGCGACTGGTTAAAAAGATATGGAAAGTAGATTGGTGTTTTTGCCATCTTAAAAGAGTTGTACTCAAGTGTCTTAAATGCATATGTGCGGTATTTTTCGTCAACCAGGCTTCCCAAGCTTAGAAGCAGGTCGACTATTACGCCTACAGCACCCGGATAGGTGCTGTCGGTGGCGTCGGCATCGGTGACAAACTCCCCTCTGCTGAAATACCATCTTCCGTTTTCATAGAAAGTTTCAAGTGCGGTATCCGCGAGTTGTTGTGCCAGTATAAGATATTTGGCATCAAAACTGCATTGATGCGCCGCGATGAGCGCTGTACCCAGATACGCATAATCTTCCAAAAAGGCGGTTACTTTCGGTATTTTACCTATAAGGGCAGAGTGGTACAGAGTATTGCCGATAAGCATAGTCTTTAGCAGGGTATCAAGAGAAGCTTTTGCCTGATCGAGATACTTTTTGTCAGTCGCAGCAAGCATAAACAGGGATTTTATCATCATGGCATTCCATGACACCTGCACCTTTTTATCTATGAATGGGTAGCTTCTGCTCTCTCTCAAGGAGCGTAAAATATTTTGAACCTTTTCGAACCATGCAGGCCTTTTTGACGATGCGAGCCGGATGATGCCCTGTCTTTCAAAATTGCCATCCGGTGTGATTTGCAGAGAGTGAAGTATCTCTTCGATCTCGTCCACATTGAAACCTCCGTCTTTAAGGGCCTGCGTGACCTCATCCGCTTTATAAATGAAGTATTTTCCCTCCATGCCGTCAGTATCGGCATCACTCGCGGAGTAGAAAAGATCGTCCTGAAGCATTTTTGAGAGCATAAAATCGGCTGTCTCTTTTGCAGTAAGCAGAAAACTTTCATTTTTCAGGTGGATCGATGCGCGGAGATAGAGTTCGCACAGAAGCGCATTGTCGTAGGTCATCTTTTCAAAATGGGGAACCAGCCACTTCTCATCGACACTGTAGCGGCAAAACCCTCCCTCTACCAGGTCGTACATGCCCCCCAGCTGCATATTTTCAAGGGTATTTTCGACTATCTTTTTTGCCTTTTGGCTGCCGTTTAACAGGAAGATGTTAAGAAGTGTATTCAGCGTGGATGTCTGGGGAAATTTGGGCTTTTCGGAAAAACCTCCGTACGCAGGTTCATAGTTGTGCTCGGCCTGTTTGACAAATGTCCCGACTATCTCCTCCTTCAGGACAGTTGCCTGAGACGGCCGTTCAGCCGGTTTGAGAAAGCTCTCTATCTCATCGGCATTTTTAAAAAGATCCGGATCGTTTTGGGCAATTTTCTGGGCAATGATGCGGATCAGCTCGCTAAATCCGAGCATCTGGTCCCGGTTGTGTGGCGGAATGTAGGTCGCCGCATAAAAAGGCTTGTTCTCCGGCGTAGCGAAGATCGAGGTCGGCCAGCCTCCCGGTCGCCGGTTGAGCAGCATATGTACTTCCTGGTAATGTTTGTCTATATCCGGGCGCTCCTCACGGTCGACTTTTATACTTATGATATGTTCATTCAGAAATGCGGCTATCTCTTCATTTTCAAAAACCTCATGCTCCATAACATGGCACCAGTGGCAGCTGCTGTAGCCTATGGAGATAAAGATAGCTTTATGCTCTTTTTTTGCACGTTCAAATGCTTCATCACACCATGGATACCAATCTACAGGATTGTCCTTGTGCTGCTGAAGGTATGGGGAGTCCTCTTTTTCCAGACGGTTTGGCATTGATAGTTCCTTTTGTGGAGAGTGTGATTATAATATACGTATTTTTTGCAAAGCAGGGGCTTAAGGGCATGGTTCATCCATTTGCATACAGGGTTGGCTTCAGCCAACCGATTAATTGAACCACCTTCTATTTGCTTATCTTAAGAGCCCTGATTAATATTACATTGTATAATTGTTTATAGACCTGAATCCAAGGAGGTCGATATGCGTATAGTGATCATAGGAGGCGGGATAGCTGCTGCCTATACAGCCAATTTGATTTTTGAGCAGAGTGCGGAAGCCGAAGTGTTGATCGTCTCCAAAGAGAAATACGCACCATATGACCGTATCCATCTTTGCTCATTGATCGACGGCAGTGAAAACGTTGAAAGTATCGCACTGGAGCTGAATCCTGCCGTAAAGCTGCAGCTTGGAGAGGAGATCGTCTCCATCGATACAAAAGAGAGGCGTATCTTTTCGCAGAATGCTTCTTATGCCTATGACCGGCTGATCATTGCGACCGGTTCGAAACCGCGGGAGCTTTTCGATACAAGCGGCATTGAAAATGCTACGACATTTCGAAGTGCGGATGACAGTTTCAAGATAGCAAAACAGATCAAAGACAAAAATGTCATCATAATGGGTGTCGGTCCGATCGGACTGGAACTGCTAGATACCCTGATGAAAATGCCCGATGCCAAATCGATCTACATTCTCTCGAGAGGGAAACACCTCTACTCCAAAGACCTGAATCCTGCATCTATCGAACTGATACAGGGAATTTTTGAATCCGACCCCCGTGTCAAGATCTCATATAACGATGCGATCGTGGACAGGCAGGTCGAAGGCGGCAGGATAACAAGGGTCTATACAAAGAACCATACCATAGATGACCCGTTTATCGTTTTTGGAGTCGGTATCTCTCCCAATGTTGATTTTGCCAGAGACTCTGTCGATGTCAATAAAGGTGTGCTTGTCGATGAAAGAATGTGCTCGAGCGACCCGTATATCTATGCTGTGGGCGAGGCTGCTGAAATACGTTTAAACGGCTATATGGCCGGCCGGGTAAAAGAGTGCACTCTCCAGGCGGATGCGGCCGTAGGGGCGATTTTGGGATCTGATGACGCAGGGTTTATACAGGAGCCGGGCATAGACGGGCTCAAGGTCGGCTCGTTTCTTTTTACCGACGTCTCTTCGCCTTTTTACAACCCCGGAGACGAAGATAACGAAACGATCGTTATCTCATCCAAAAAAGAGAATCGTATCGATCAATACATAATCAACAGCGACAGGCTCGTGCGCTTTATCGGGATCAACTCCAATATTGACGTGATGCAGCTCAAAAGAATGATAGAGAACGACGATGCTGTAGATGCCGCATATTTCTACCAGAACCGTCTTGTAAGTGAACGGGGGCGCATAGTCTGCAGCTGTGAGAGTGTTTACGAGCAGGATCTCATCGACATAATCAAAGAGAACGCCGTTACCTGTTTTGGCGAACTTAAAGGCCTGAGTAAAGCGGGGCGTACCTGCGGACGCTGCAAAAAAGATATTTCCGATATCATTGCCGCAACACCGGTAGATCCGCAAGAGGCGGCGAGGCTGAGGGAGGAGAAGGCCAGAGCCGAAAAAGCGCAAGAGCTGGAAAAAGCCAGAAGGCGCATAGAGAAATACAACCGTCTTCATCCAAAAAACCAAATCAGCCCGGATAACCTTGAAGAGGCGATCAGAACCCTCGACATGAGCGGTGAGTTCAACAGGTGGGTATCGATGGTAACTGCCAGTATGCGTCTGCATCCGACATATGAAGATGTAGTAAAAAAAGGGGTGGAGCAGTTAAACAAGATCCCTATTATCTGGCTTGAACTCAGTGACTGCAGCGGCAATTCCGAAGCTTTTATAAAGACCGCAAATCCTCGCATGGATGACCTGATACTGAAATATATCTCTCTCGATTACCACGAACTGCTTATGTCCGCTGCGGGAGAGCAGTCTGAGCAGGTGCTTGACAGCGTGATAGAAAATGACAGCGGAAGATATATACTGATCGTCGAAGGGGCTGTTCCGTTGAAGATGGATGGCAAATTTCTGCGTATCGGACCCAGGGGTGAGACGGGGCTTGACCTGCTGCAGCGAACCGCAAAAAACGCCGCCGCCGTTCTGGCGGTGGGAACATGCGCTCTTGACGGAGGTGTTGTCGCGGCTGCGCCAAATCCCACCGGAGCGGTTGGTGTGGCTGAAGCGCTTGGGAGAGATGATGTTATAAACCTTCCGGGCTGTCCCGTAAATCCCGTCAATGTCATAGGAACACTGCTGTACTACATTATGTTTGATGAGCTTCCGGAGCTCGATGGGAAAAACAGGCCGAAGTGGGCATACAGCTACAGGATACACGACAACTGTGAGAGACGCGGCCACTATGATCTCGAAGAGTTTGTTCTTGAGTGGGGAGATGAAGGGGCAAAGCAGGGGTGGTGCCTCTTCAAAATGGGCTGCAAGGGTCCTTATGCCGACCTGAACTGTCCGCAGCTGCGTTTCAACGAGGGAACTAACTGGCCGGTGGGAGTAGGGCACGGCTGTTTTGCCTGCGGCGAAGGCAAGATCGCTTTCGATATGTATGCCAACAACAGAATGCTTGAGGGAGAAGGTGATGAGTAAGAAAAAGATTGTAATAGATCCGGTAACGAGGATCGAGGGACATCTCAGGATAGAGGCCGAAGTCGATGATGACGGTGTCGTTACCGAAGCTTGGGCAAGCGGACAGCTTTTTCGCGGCATAGAGACGATTTTAAAAGGGCGTGATCCGCGTGATACCGGACTTATAGCTTCCAGGATATGCGGCGTATGCACCAATGTTCACTACCGTGCCTCCGTAAGCGCTGTCGAGAATGCGTATGGTATAGAAATACCTGACAATGCGCGTATCGTCAGAGACCTGGTAACGCTCTCTCTTTTTGTACAGGATCATGTTGTACACTATTATCATCTTCATTCATTCGACTATGTGGATATGCCAAGCGGTCTGGAGGCAGATACGAAAAAGGCGGTAGAACTTGCCTCGAAATACCATCCCAAGCCGTACCATATCTCGACAGGACATCTCGAGGCCGTCAAGGAGAAGCTGCAGAATTATGTCAATGCCGGACGGCTTGGCATCTTCAGCAACGGCTATTGGGGACATGCAGCGTATCGGCTGTCACCCGAGGGATGTCTTGTGCATGCCAGCCACTACCTTACCGCTCTTCGCATCCAGCGTGAACTAGGTAAAGCTGTCGCGATCTTCGGGGGAAAGACTCCGCATCCGCAGAATATGATAGTAGGCGGTGTCACAAGCGTGATGGATATGCTCAATCCGCAGCGCATAAACGATTTTCTTTTTATTATGAAAGAGGCACGTGAGTTTATAGAGCGCGCCTATATCCCCGATATGAAAATGCTTGTAGATTTCTACCGTGACGAGATCAAGGCGGGTGACGGCAGGGGAGGCGGGAATTTTATGGCCTGCGGCGGCTACGGTTTCGGCAGGGACGCAAAACTCTTTGAAGCCGGCATTATCCTGGATCATGATTTCAATACCGTTTTGCCGATGGATGAGACGAAAATTACCGAAGATGTGACCCGCGCATGGTACGCGGGTGATGAGCCGCTTGAGCCGTACAGCGGAGAGACCGAGGTTTTATACACCGATCTAAACCCGGACGGAACGTTGAAGACAGAGGATAAATACAGCTGGATCAAGGCTCCCCGCTATGAAGAGAAGGCGATGGAGGTCGGCCCTCTTGCGAGAATGCTGATCGGCTATATCAGCGGCAGTGAAACGATTGGACCCTGTATGGATGATTTTATGCGCGATACGGGCATGGAGCTGATAGATTTCTGCACCAGTGTCGGACGCAACGCCGCAAGGGCGGTAGAGGCGCAGGTCTGCTGTGACGCGGTTTTCTCTTTTGTCAGTGATATGATAGAGAACATCAAATATTACGACGAAGAGACGTGGAGCAGGTATGATTTCGAGTCGCTGCCGAAGGATGCGAAGGGGTGCGGTATCTTTGAGGTCCCACGGGGAATGCTTGCGCACTATGTAAGGATCGAGAACGCGAAAGTAGCCAACTATCAGGCCGTTGTGCCGACAACGTGGAACGCATCGCCAAAAGACGGAAGCGGCCTGCGCGGACCTTATGAGGAGGCGATCGTCGGACTGAAACTATCAGACACCTCAAAGCCCCTGGAGATACTCAGGGTGGTTCACTCTTTTGATCCGTGCATTGCCTGTGCCGTTCATATAGTCAATGCCAAAGGCAGGAAGCTGTCGGAGTATAAAGTCCGCTCGGCGTGCAGTGTTTGAAAGAGAGGGGTTTTGAACAAATAAAATCATTTCTCTTTTCTCAAAAGCGATCTTATTCTGTAAAAAATATCCTGATGCGCTCAAAATGTCTCTCGATGCCGTCAAAACCGTGGCTGCCTCCCTCATCTATGATCATTCGGCACCCGTCATATTTCTCTACCGCTTCCCTGTAGTCAAGCAGTTCATCCCCTTTTTGGACCAAAAGCATCAGTTTGTGT
>MZGN01000047.1 GCA_002085085.1 Helicobacteraceae bacterium 4484_230 | reverse complement strand
CGGTTCCATTCCGAACCCGGAAGCTAAGCCTCCCTTCGCTGATGATACTGCACCTTGCAGGTGTGGGAACGTAGGTCGCTGCCTGGTTCGGAATAATCTTTTTTACTTCTTTTTTACTTACTTTTTTTACTTCTTTTTTTATGATTGTCTTCACGGGTTTTTAACGATTCTAATGTTACTATTTTAATAATACCCTTAATTTTAGATATTCAAGGATAATACTGTTGAAGATTGATCCAAAAATAGATGAGAGTTGGAAAACTATCCTTTCAGATGAGTTTTCAAAGCCTTATTTTGCATCCTTAAAGAAATTTTTGATAAATGAAAAAAAACAATATGCGATTTATCCAAAGGGAAAGGATATTTTCAATGCCTACAACAGCACCCCTTTTGATAAAGTAAAGGTCGTAATATTGGGCCAAGATCCGTATCATGGCCACAATCAGGCTCATGGATATGCTTTTTCCGTTCAGAATGGTGTCGCAAATCCACCATCACTAAGAAATATATTTCAAGAACTGCATGATGATATTGGTTGTGCTGAGCCGCAAAACGGTACTTTGACAAAATGGGCAGAAGAGGGCGTATTGCTTCTTAATACAGTTTTGACGGTGCGTGCTTCGCAGGCTAATTCACATAGAGACCAGGGATGGGAAAAATTTACCGATGCAACCATAGAGTCTCTCAGTCAAAAGAAGGAGCATTTGGTATTTATTTTATGGGGAAGACCTGCGCAGCAAAAAAGTTCATTAATTGATCAGTCAAAGCATTTTGTATTAATGGCTCCCCATCCATCACCACTCTCTGCATTCAGAGGTTTTTTTGGCTCAAAACCATTCTCCAAAACAAACGACTATCTTTTGTCTGTTGGAGAAAAGCCGATAGAGTGGTGTCTGTAACAATGGATCCAAAGTGACTCGTTTTCCGGCTGTAAGCACAGTTTTATTAATTTTTTTGCTATTTTTTTCTTTCATGGGGCCTTTGGTTTACACTGCTAGTCCATATGTGCTGGATAAAGAGCTGATTTTATCCTCTCCGTCATTATTGCACCTGATGGGAACGGATCGCTTGGGGCGGGATTTGCTGGCCAGGGTTATAGCCGGTGGCCAGGTCTCTTTGATGATTGGAGTAGGCAGTGCTCTTATTGCATCGTTTATAGGGTTGCTGCTTGGTGCTACAGCAGGATATATGCGTGGCAGAGTAGACAGGTCTTTTGTAGTGCTTGTAGATCTTTTTGAAAGTTTTGCAATCACATCCCAGCCTTTTATTAAAATACTGAATATCGCAAAAGTTTCCAAATGGAAAATACTTCTCAAGTACTATGCACCGCTGTTGGCTCCTATCTTTTTTGTCAGTTTTACTTTTGGAGTAGGAGGGGCGATTTTGGCGGAGTCGGGATTGAGTTTTTTGGGCCTTGGAATCGTTGCCCCCCAGATGAGCTGGGGAACAATACTTAGCAATGGAAAAGAGGTGATTGATATTGCATGGTGGGTCAGTTTTTTTCCAGGCCTTATGATTTTTCTGGTTACATTCTCATTGATGAATATTGCCAATTATCTTCAGCAGCTTACAAATAAAAGGCAAGTGCAGTCACCTTGAAGATTTATGTGAATATTAATTTTTACCCTTGTGGGTTTTCTGAAATATTATCAGAGCCGGTTTCGTAACTAAAAATCTTTCTGTATAAAATCCCATTTGCAATAAAAGCAAGCGGTATTGTCCAAAAAAGCCCTATTCCCGCAGGGATAGCACTTATGCCGATAATGAAAACTACTGCAAGGTTGAGTCCAAACAGTTTGAACCAGTGTTTTGTTACGGCCTTGCGGGATGTTTCCATTGCTTCGAAAAACTGTAAATTCTTATCGACTATCAATGGCAAAGTAAACATATAGGCCGTAGCAAGGTAGATACCAGGTAAAATAAACAGCATAAATCCTGCCATTATAAAGATATTCATCAAGATGGATGCAAAGACAAGCGGCCATACCAGAACGTAATAGTTGAAAATTGAAGGTATCTCCATCTCTTTGTTACCTGCCCGTTTAATTCCAAGCATAACGATACCTGTAAGAATAGGTACCGTTACCGGCATGGTAAGCCAGGAAATTGCCTGGTCGCTCAAAAATCCTTCAAGCATCATTCCTGCATCGTAGTAACTCTGTGAATCAAAAATAAATGAAACAGCTACTGTCATTGCACCGGCAATTACTACGTAGATGAAAATTGCCGCAAGAAAGATCAGTTTTGAACCGTTTACACGTTCCCAAGCTTCTGCAAGCACTTCAGAAATACTGAAATCATAATCTATGTTTATGTCTTCTTTGTGCGGAGTGTCGTCATTATACATTTGGATCCATTTGTGTTAAGATAATGAAAATCATACCATAGGATTAAAAATGAGAGAAGGAAAATCTATAGGATCTTTTCTGATTGTTTCTGCAGCACTGGTTATTGTGCTTGCCGGTATCAAAACAGCTTCAGTAATTATTGTTCCTTTTTTGCTTTCACTTTTTATTGCAATCATTTTTTCTCCACTGTTTAACTGGCTTAATAAAAAGGGTCTACCTGATATTTTATCACTGTTTGTAGTTGTAGGAATATTTGTGGGACTAATTGCAATTGTTGGTATTTTAGTTGGGTCGTCCATGCATGATTTCAATGCGAATTTGCCACAATATGAAGCAAATTTGACTGCTCAGTTGTCAGGATTTTTTGATATGCTTGGGTCATATGGGATCAGGGTGCCGAAAGAGGAGCTTCTGGCGACGTTTGATCCCAAGATTGTTATGAAATATCTAGCCGGCACACTGAAAAGTTTTGGATCTATAATTACGAATGGCATGGTAGTCCTGCTGACTGTAATATTTTTACTGCTGGAAACGTCCCAGTTTTCTCAAAAATTCAAAGAGATCGACGGTGAAAAAAGACTGCATATACATATTAGTGAAATTGGGAGCAAGATCAAACAGTATATGGTGCTTAAGACGATAATTTCAGCCGTTACCGGTTTTCTTGTATATATTATTTTATTGATCATAGGCATTGATTATCCAGTTTTATGGGGAGTTGCAGCTTTCCTGCTTAACTTCATTCCAAATATAGGCTCTCTCATGGCGGCTGTTCCCGCTGTTTTGCTGGCACAGATACAGTTTGGTTTTTTCTTTGCAATGGCTGTCATGACTGTATATATTATCATTAATACCGTGATAGGTTCAATAATTGAACCAAAAGTAATGGGGAATGGGTTGGGACTTTCAACCTTAATTGTATTTTTGTCATTGATATTCTGGGGGTGGCTGCTTGGCCCGGTGGGTATGCTTCTCTCAATTCCTTTGACCATTATGGTAAAGATAGTTCTTGCAGCCAATCCGCGTACTGAATGGATGGCTGTTATGCTGGGCGAAGGCAGAAGTGTGTGAGATGGTTAATTTTGCAGTTTTTATTTTAGAACATGACCTACAAATTTGCTCATATTGTCCAGTATTTTTCCGCCTCTTCTAAAGCCCAGTCCGCATGACTCATATGCAAAAAAAAGTCCAGCTTGGTAAAAGTTGCCATTGCGGTCTTTTGCAAATTCGGTATACTCCTGATAAACAGGTTTATAATTACCGTAAGGGCCTGATGTTTCGGTAACGGTAGTGCCGGAAGCATCGACAATCCTAGTGTTGGCACCCTCGCGTCCAAACATCTTTTTCTCTACATAAGCCCCTTCGATCGGCTCAAAGGAGGCTTTTAAAAGATAAGGGGAGTCTGGAAAAAGATCATAGAGTATTTTCAGCATGCCTTTTGATTGAAAGAGCAGGGTATAGGCAGGGTTAAGTATAATTGCTTTTTGGTTTGACATGATGGTGTTTAAAAGCATAGCAAATTCAGGCTCATCCGTTCCGATATCTTCCCATGGATAGAGTTTAAACCAGTATTCATAGTTATTTTCATCAGCATTAAATATACCGTCATCATCAAATTTGACTTGCTGCAGGAACTCATTTCCAGTTACAAAACCTGCGTCGGTTGCTATATTTTGAAGAAGTTTGGTTGTCATCTCCTCTTCATCATTGCCTTCTACCGAGGAAAATAGAATTTTCCAGCCGTCATATAGCGTATCAAAATTTTCAGGTTCATCGTTAAGGGTTATAAGACGGCGGAAGTTATCCGCAATTGCCTGATAGATATTGTTGAACTGCTGCTGTTCATCCATATGGTTGTGTTTAAGAAGCGCCCATTGAAGCACGGCTGTTTCAAACAGTGAGGTTGGAGTGTCGGCATTGAATTCTATAAGTTTGATCGGCTTGCCGTCAATGCCGCCTGAAAGATCGAAGCGGCCGTAGATATGCCAGTGAACATCATTTTCCCAACTTTTTTTGATTGGTTCTATAAGGTTAAAGGGAATGCCGAGCTCAAAAAAAAGATCGTTTTCAATGACATATTCCGCTGCTTCTACATACATATCGTAAAGTTCGTTGCCCGCAGTATAGTATGCCTCTGCCTCTTCATGGCTTACTTCAACGAGTTCATTTGCAACATATTTGCTCCCGTCACTGTCGGTATGCCAGGTAAAGCCTAATTTATCAAGGTCGGTGTCACTCAGCGGAGTGACAGTTTGTAAAGAAACCACATCAGCCTCCGAAAAAACCGCTGCGCTTTGTGGAAGTTCCTTTTTTTGAACCGCCGAAAAAACTTTTTTTCGTATTGCTTTTTGCAGCAGTTCTTCCGGAGGTTTTTGATCTATGGTAGGCAGATTTATTGACAGTATTGGAGTGGCGCTGGAAATTTTTATTACCCATCAGCGCATTACCGATCATGTTGCCCAGCAGCGATCCGGCTGCCACCGCCAGAATGGTGCCGGCAAGACCCATTCCGGGATCTGATCCCGGTGCACTGTTCAGTTCAGATTCGCCTGCCTGCACTTTATTGTATTCCTGCTCAGCCAATGCACGCATCTCTTCTTCATTCATGAAGCGTTCCGTAACTTTTCCGTTCTCATCTCTTTCGCGGATTATGGCACGGTTTGGCCCTTCGGTAGGCATCTCTTCGACAACAATATATTTGCCGTTCTTTTGCTGTTCAATGACTAAAAATCGGTTCTGTGCTTCCTCTTGGGGTGCCTCACATCCGCTTAGAACACTCATTACAGTTATGCCGACACTGCCAAGCAGAGCGGCTGAGCCAATAGTAGAGATATTTTTCAAGATTTTCCTTTTAGCGTAGTTTTTCTTTTTTTTTCAAACCGAGTCTTATAATTGTAGACGGCGGGCATTCATGCAGTCCATCTTTGTCTTCAATTACGATATCGGCATTGCGTTCGGCAAATTCCCTGTTAAAGGGTTGGCCGCTGATATTTGCCGATGTGGAGTAGAGCCAACCGTACTGTTTTACAATATGACGATGGATTGGATCATGTGTGATTCTAAATGCTTTTTTTTTGACAACATAACTTGTTGCACTGGAAGATCTGACATGATGTTTAAATGCATTTGGAATGCGACCGTACTTTTTAAACGTCTTCATATCCTGATAGATTTTAAGAAAAGGTTTTTTTGGGTCACGGGCTTTTATCTTCGATAACATTGATGGATTTTGTGAAAGAAAACCGACGGTAGTGTCGGTTTGTACAAGAATAACAGGGTCTTTCATCATCAATCGGCTAAAAAGTCCTGCAGCGCCTTGGGTGCCGTCCAGTTATCTGCATTCATATTGGAAAGGGCGTCAATAGTTGCGCGGGCAGCGCTGAGAGTCGTGAAATATGGGATGTTCATGCTAAGCACTATCTGACGTATAACGACGGCATCTTTCTTTGCAGTTTTGTTGTCAGAAGTATTTATTGCCATTGCAATATTGCCATTTTTCATCATATCTTCGATATTTGGCCTGCCTTCGGAAATTTTCAGTACAACTTCGCATTCGATCCCGGCCTCTTCTATAACCTGTTGTGTTCCGCGTGTAGCGACAAGTTTAAATCCCTTTTCATGCAGACCCTGTGCAATTTCTCCGGCATGCTGCTTATCCATGTCTATAAATGAGAGAAAACAGGTTCCCTCTGTCGGGATATTATTTCCGGCAGCCATTTGTGATTTGGCAAAGCTGGTACCGAAATTTGAACTGATTCCCATGACTTCACCCGTTGATTTCATCTCCGGGCTCAAGACAAGATCGGCACCATAGAGTTTGTTAAAAGGAAAAACAGCTTCTTTGACTGAAATATGTCCCTTCAGCCGAGGTTTGAGCAGGCCATTCTCTTCTATGACAATATTGTAGTTGTCATAAAATTTCAGCGCATTTCTTAGTGGATCACCCATCATGACGCGTGTAGCTACTTTAGCCAGAGGCAGGCCAGTTGCTTTTGAGACAAACGGTACAGTACGTGATGCACGTGGATTTACCTCTATGAGATATATCTCATTTTGATAGATGGCATACTGGACATTCATAAGGCCAAGAACTCCAAGCCCCAAAGCTATCTTTTTTGTCTGCTGTTCGACTTCATCTATCAGCTCTTTTGAGAGGTTGACGGGCGGTAGAGAGCAGGCTGAATCTCCTGAATGGATTCCGGCTTCTTCGATATGTTGCATAACGGAGCCTATATATACATCCCGACCGTCACAGATCGCATCGACATCCAGTTCGATAGCCTGGTCTAAAAACTTATCTACCAAAACCGGTGCATCATTGGAGACAGAGACAGCTTCATCCATATATGTCCGCAGTTCGTCTTCATTGTAGACGATACGCATGGCGCGTCCGCCCAGAACAAAAGAGGGACGTACGAGTACCGGATAGCCAAGTTCCGAGGCTACGGCCATGGCCTGCTCTTTGGTTGTGGCAATTCCGTTGTCCGGCTGTTTGAGACCATTTTCATTGACGAAGGAAGAGAATTTTTCCCTATCTTCAGCAAGATCGATCACTCTGGCCGGCGTTCCGGCTATCTTCGCTCCGATAGAAGTGAGTGGATTGGCCAGCTTCAGAGGTGTCTGCCCGCCAAAGTGGACAATAATGCCGTCAGGCTGCTCATTGTCGATAACTTCACGGACATGCTCGAAATCAATCGGTTCGAAGTAGAGCACATCTGAGGTATCGTAATCAGTAGATACCGTTTCGGGGTTACAGTTGTACATAATGGTCTCTATGCCCATATCTTTGAGTGCAAAAGCAGCGTGGACACAGCAGTAATCAAATTCGATACCCTGTCCGATACGGTTCGGGCCGCCACCGAGTATCATCACTTTCTTGCTGTCACTTTTACGTTTTTGTATCTCCGGGAGTTTTGTGATGTTGGTTGTAGAGTAGAGATATGGCGTCAATGCTTCAAATTCGGCAGCACAGGTATCGACTTCATTGTACTCAAGATGTATATCGTTGCGTTTGCGGGCTGCATAAACATCGCTTTCACTGGTAGTGTGTGAACTGTTTTTTGCTATAAGCTGCGCAATTTTTTTATCTGAAAAACCGTCTGCTTTTACTTTTCTAAGGAGATCTGCATCATTTAGGATATCAAGGTCGATCTCTTTTTCCATCTCGACCATCTCTTCTATCTGGTACAGAAACCATGGGTCGATTTTAGACAGATTGAACAGGTCTTCAATGCTTAAGCCGCGCCTGAAGCCTTCTGCTGCATATAGGATCCGTCTGTCATTAGGGCGTCTGATCTCATGTTCAATGTGTTCCATATCGCCATGTATTTCATCAAAACCGCTTAGATCGGTCTCGAGTGAACAGAGAGCTTTTTGAACGGATTCTTTAAACGTACGCCCTATGGCCATCACTTCTCCGACGGATTTCATTCCGGTAGTAAGAGTGCTTTCGGCTTCAGGGAATTTTTCGAAAGTAAAACGGGGGATCTTGGTAACGACATAGTCGATTACAGGCTCAAAACTTGCCGGTGTACCGGTAATATCGTTTGTAATCTCATCAAGAGTAAAGCCGACAGCCAGAAGAGTTGCAACTTTTGCAATCGGGTAGCCGGTTGCTTTGGATGCAAGTGCCGAAGAGCGTGAAACGCGCGGATTCATCTCGATGACAATCATTCGGCCGGTTTTCGGATCAACGGAGAACTGGACATTTGAACCGCCCGTATCAACACCTACTTCACGCAAAATGGCAAATGAGGCGTCACGCATGCGCTGATACTCTTTGTCGGTCAGTGTGAGCGCTGGTGCAACGGTGATGGAGTCTCCGGTGTGAACACCCATGGGGTCGAGGTTTTCAATGGAGCAGATGATGATGCAGTTGTCTTCACGGTCACGAATGACCTCCATCTCGTACTCTTTCCAGCCAAGAAGCGACTCTTCAACCAGGATCTCTGAAACCGGACTTTCATCCAGTCCTCTTTGCGCAAGTGTTTTGTATTCATCGATATTGTAAGCGACTCCGGATCCGCCGCCTGCAAGTGTAAAAGAGGCGCGTATAATAATAGGAAACCCGATCTCTTCGGCCGCTGCAAGAGCTTCGTCGATATTGTAGGCATAGCGTGAACGGGGAAGATCCATTCCCAGTTTGATCATGGCGTCCTTGAACGCCTGGCGATCTTCACCTTTAGTGATGGCTTCGGGTTTGGCACCGAGGAATTCAACACCTTTTAGCATACCTTTTTCATGCATGCTCATTGCTGCATTCAGTGCTGTTTGGCCACCCATAGTGGGGAGGATTGCATCGACATTCTCTTTTTCGATGATCTGCGCTATGATCTCTTCTTTGATAGGCTCGACGTAAGTGCGATCCGCAAATTCAGGATCGGTCATAATGGTGGCCGGATTGGAGTTTATGAGGACCACGCGGTAACCAAGTTCTTTAAGTGTCTTTACGGCCTGTGTGCCGGAGTAGTCAAATTCACAGGCTTGCCCGATTACAATCGGACCCGAGCCTATAAGCAATATCGTTTTGATATCATCGCGTTTTGGCATGCTGAACCTTGCTTGAGGCCTGAATCCGGTAACGGTATTCAGGCCAAATAAATTTGTTTATTATAGTTGAGGAGCACTTAAAAAATGGTGAAAAAACTACAGTGCCGCAGGGAATACCCAACAGGGAAAAAGATATTGGCCTGATGTCGCTATTCGGGCAGATTTAACATTGCTTTTTCTTCACTGAAAAGATTGAAAGAGTATAGGACCGAGATCATTCCGCTAAGCATATATTTTTTATCTACCAAAGGACTGTCTGAGATTTCTGATGCAAAGTAATCCGCCCTGGCATTGCCAAGCAGATGCCAGTGTTCGCCGATATCATATTTGAGATATGCCTGGGCAGCCAGTAGCTTTTTCCAAATTCCGCACGAATTTTAAAAGCGTTGTAGCGGTCAAGAATGTCATAAAGAACGAGAAGTTCGCTAAAGATGGAATGATACTCAACACTAAACGCCACTCCTGCCTCCCAACTGTCAAGGCGCTCATCCATACCCTGAAGAATAGGAGTGGGTTTGCGGCTGTTGATGGAGTTGAACGCGTCTGTCTCATAATATCCTATGATCTGAGGCTGGGCAGTCAGTGAAATTCCCCAGCTGAAATCACTGTCTTTGTCACCGAGAATATACATTCCGACGCGGGTCCAGCGAATATAAAAAAGAGAGTTGTCAAAAAAGATGACAGGTGAGGCCAGAGCGACAGGGTCGGCATCTTCATACGGCTGTGTCTGCATGTAGGGACCAATACCGATATAGACATCATCTTTGCCATGCAGCGCAATACAGGCTGCTATGAGCAGCAGTAACAGTTGTTTCATCGTACCCTCCTGATTACATGAAAATATCCAGGTTCTTTTGCTTCGTAGTATGGTTTGACGATAGCACTTTGATAGCCTTGTGACTGTTGCAAAGAGAGAACCTTTCCGACTTTAATGCCTTTGAAAAAAAGATTATCCATACCTGAAGTGATAACTTCGTCGCCGACAGCAATATCTATCCAGGTAGGTATGAACTCGACAATAAGATCTTTTTCATTTTGCCCGCGTATGATACCGGGTGCTTTATTGTTGCCGACATAGACAGCGTATGAGCTTTTAAAGTCGTTGTTAAGCAGAGCCAGAGGTTTTCCGTTTTTGTCGATAACGATTCCTGCTGTTCTCTCTTTGTGTACCAGTCCATAAACCTTTGAGCTGTTGAAGTCATCCATTTTGAGCCACAGTCTGTTTATATCGGCAAATTTTGCATAAGATACGGCTCTTACAAGCTCTACGTCAGGGTTTATTTTAAAAGAGGAGTTGTTTTCCTGAAAAAGATCGTTGAGTTCAGTTGCGAACTGGTGCATAAGCAGATGGTTTTTATCATATTTTTTGAGTTCCGCTTTTAGACGGACAATTGTCTCCTGCTGGTTGAAATGCTCTTCAAAAGTATTATTGATGGATTCTATGGTTGAGTTGTATGTATTTTTGATATTTTCACTTACCCAAAGCAGCGGTTTTTGAAACAGACTGCCATAGTAGAGTGCACCGCCCAACAGGGCGGCAAAAAAGAAAAAGATACCAAAGGCGTCTTTATTCATCTTCGAAGAGTTCCTGGAGAAGGTCTATCTCCTCCAGGGCTTTTCCGGTCCCTTTGGCAACGGCCAGAAGGGGTTCGTCGGCTATAAATACAGGTATTTTTACTATATCTGAAAGATATTTGTCCAGTTGTCTGATAAGTGCACCGCCTCCAGTCAGTATGATGCCCTGGTTGACGATATCCCCGGCAAGATCCGGCGGCATCTTCTCAAGTACTTCACGAAGTGCCTCCGATATCTCTTTGAGCGGTTCTTTCATCGCTTCATAAGCGTCTTCATTTGTCAGTTCTATGGAGCTGAGCATTCCCTCTACCTGATCGCGTCCATTGATGATCATGGTTAGTTTTTTCTCCAAAGGAAGAGCGGTTCCGATCGCAATTTTGATCTCTTCGGCACTTCTGTCCCCGATAAGAAGATTGTATTTGCGTTTAACGTAGTCTACTATCGCTTTGTCTATTTTATCTCCGGCAACACGGATCGATTTTGATATAACCAGGCCCCCAAGTGAAACAACGCCTATTTCTGTCGTTCCGCCACCGATATCGACAACAAGGTTACCGCGGGGCTCACGTATGTCGATGCCTGAGCCTATCGCGGCAGCCATGGGCTCTTCGATCAAAAAGACTTCCCTTGCGCCGGCGCTCAATGCGGATTCGCGAACAGCTTTACGCTCAACCTGTGTCAGGCCGTACGGAACACAGATGATAATGCGCGGGCTTATAAGAGAAGAGCGTCCGTGTGCTTTTTCTATGAATTTTCGGATCATCTTTTCCGTCATGTCAAAGTCTGCGATCACCCCGTCTTTCATAGGTCGGATAGCGCTGATATTTCCGGGTGTTTTTCCCACCATCTCTTTGGCTTCATGGCCGACGGCAAGTACTTTCTGTTGACCGTATTTTTCACGCTTCACCGCTACGACTGAGGGCTCATTGATGATTATACCCTGTCCTTTGGCAATGACCAGCGTATTTGCCGTTCCCAGGTCGACAGCAAGATCGTTGGAGAAAAGCCCGATAATTTTATTTAAAATCATTTATCTGCCTATGCTATTTTTTTATTATTTTTTTTGATATAAACCGGTTTCTCACCGCTCTCTATCACTTCTTTGGTGATAAGCACCTCATAGCCTTTGTAATCGGGAAGCTCATACATGATGTCGATCATATTTTCTTCCAGGATTGCACGCAGTCCCCGTGCTCCTGTTTTGCGCTCACTTGCTTTTCTGGCAATCTCTTTGAGTGCATCTTCTTCAAAAGTAAGCTCGACATCGTCTATGGCAAAGAGCTTTGTATACTGGCGTATGAGAGAGTTTTTCGGCTCTGTCAGGATGCGGACCATGTCATCTTCGCTGATCTCATTGAGTGAGGCTATGATGGGCAGGCGTCCAACCAGTTCCGGAATCAGCCCATAGTGGATAAGGTCATCCGGCTCAACCATGCTCATAGTCGCTTCCTGCTCTTTTTTTGTTTTTTTGTCATGACCGAATCCCAGAACATTTTCACCCTGTTTGCGTTTGATGATATCTTCCATACCGTCGAAGGCACCGCCGCAGATAAATAGAATCCCGGATGTATCCATCTGGACAAACTCCTGATTGGGGTGTTTTCTTCCGCCTTTTGGGGGCAGGTTTACCTGTGCGCCTTCTATGATCTTGAGCAGGGCCTGCTGAACGCCTTCGCCGGAGACATCGCGTGTGATGGATCGGTTTTCGCTCATGCGTGAGATCTTGTCGATTTCATCGATAAAGAGAATTCCGCGCTGGGCACGTTCTACATCACCGTCGGCCGCCTGAAGAAGCTTGGTAAGGATGTTTTCTACATCCTCACCGACATATCCTGCTTCTGTCAGGCTGGTGGCATCAGCGATAGCTATGGGAACATTCAGTATGCGGGCTATAGTCTGCGCCATCAGAGTCTTTCCGCTTCCTGTCGGCCCAATCAGCAGAACATTTGATTTTGCTATCTCCGTGTCATCGTCGACGATGTCATGCTTAAATATGCGTTTGTAGTGGTTGTACACCGCAACAGAAAGCAGTTTGCGGGCATTTTCCTGACCGATTATGTATTCGCCGAGAAAACTGTTGATCTCTTTTGGAACCATCAATTCTGAAGTTTCGTCAGGTGTGGTTTTGGATTTTTTATCATCTCCGTCGCCAAACATGATCTTGTAGGCTGAAAATACACAGTTTTTGCAGATGTAGACGCCATTGCCTGCGATCAGGGGATTTTCTTCAGTTTCGACTGCTTCGCAAAAGCTGCAGTGTCTATGATTCATTAGTTTTTCCTCTCATACGGAATTCCGCGTTTGGTTTCCAGTACAAATTTACAAATATTTTTTACATGGCTGCTCTGCGTTGAAGCAAGAAGCTGTGATGCGGTCTCTTTTAACGGCTGGCCGGATTCAAAAAGATCCCGGTATGCGGATTTGAGCGCATCGATGTCGCTGCGTTCTATATGGCGGCGCAGGCCTGTCAGGTTGAGGCCGCGAAGAGTGGCACGATTTCCTTCGGCCATGCAGTACGGCGGCACATCCTGTGCCAATGCAGAGGCGCCGCCCACCATGGCGTAGTCACCTATATGGACAAACTGGTGTATCGGAGTCATACCGCCTATTACGGCATAGTCTCCCATTTCAACGTGTCCTGCGAGAGTCGCCGCATTGGCCAGGATGCAGTGATTGCCTATGATTACATCATGGCCGAGATGGACGTATCCCATAAAAAGATTATGAGATCCGATACGTGTTACGCCGCCTCCGCCTTCTGTTCCGGGATTGAAAAGGGTGAATTCACGGATCGTATTATGATCGCCTATGATCAGCTCAACCTCTTCACCGTGATACTTGAGGTCCTGCGGGATGGAACCCAGTACGGCATGTGAAAAGATATGGTTGTGTTTTCCGATAGTGGTTTTTCCGTAGATGCAGGCGCCCTGATCTATTACAGTACCTTCGCCTATTTCCGATTTGGATGATATAAAACAAAACGGCGATAACGGCCAGTGGAGATATATTGTTCATGGAGACTCTATTTGTCCACTATCATGGCTTTAAGTTCCGCTTCCGAGACCAGCTTGTCATCCACATAAGCCTTGCCCTCAAGAATCCAGATAGGCCCTTTGTGTTTTACAACCACCATTCGATATTCAAGGCGGTCTCCGGGACGGACCGGGCTGCGGAATTTGGCTTTGTCAATACTCATAAAGTAGACAACTTTGTTTGCCGCCTCCTCTTCTGTCATATCCATGCTTTCAAATGCCAGAATGCCGCCTGCCTGCGCCATGCCTTCAAGTATCATAACGCCGGGATAGATCGGATGCCCGGGAAAATGCCCCTGGAATATCTGTTCTCCTATTGTAACATTTTTGTAACCGACAAGATCTTTTTCAGGGGTCAGTGAAATAACTTTGTCTATAAGCAGAAACGGAAAGCGATGCGGTAAAATCTTTTGTATTTGAACAACATCCATCATAAGTAAAGCCTTTTTAAAAAGTATATAAAAGTAGGCGATTTTATCCAAAAAATGGTTAATGGATGCTTTTTCATTATTCATTTTCACGTTCATGTATGCTTGAAATGCAGCATAGATTTATTAGATAATTTAATTTTAGATTTTTCAGGGTAAAATAGATTATGACGTTTGAGTATCCATGGCTTTTTTTGCTGCTTCCATTTTTGTGGTACTGCCTTTACCGTTGCCGGGAACGGTTCATACCACGTTTTTTTGTCCATCTGGATCTTTTTTCCGTACGCCGTGGCTGGTTCAGGTGGCTTTTTTTACTACGTTATCTGATTGTTTTGTTTCTGGTTGCGGCATTGGCATCTCCGGTTACGGTAGAAAAAGACGATCCGTTCAACCGTCAGGGAATTGATGTCGTTCTTGTGCTGGATGCCAGCGGTTCCATGAGTGCTTCAGGATTTGATCCCAAAACACGTGAGAGCCGTTTCGATATTGCCAGGAAGATAGTGCAGGACTTTATCCGTTTTCGTGCCGGTGACAATGCCGGTGTCGTTCTGTTTGGTGATTTTGCTTTTATCGCCTCTCCCGTAACATATGAGAAAGAGATTGTTGCCGAGATGCTGGGTTATCTGAATTACGGTATGGCAGGGGAGAATACAGCGATCGGTGAGGGGATTGCCATGGGAGTGCGCGCGCTGGAGTATTCGAAGGCAGCATCGAAAGTTATTGTTTTGCTTACTGACGGCAGGCATAACAGCGGGCTTATTTCACCTAAAGAGGCTGTAGGGCTGGCCAGCAAGAAGGGAATTCGAATCTATACTGTCGGTATGGGCCTGAAAGGTGAATTTGACGAGACAATGCTAAAAAAGATAGCGGATGAGAGCGGGGGATCGTTTTTCGCGGCATATGACAAAGAGCAGCTGGACAAGGTCTATAGAGAGATCGATTCGCTGGAACGTTCAAAAATAAAAGCCGGGCGACATCTCAGGCAGAAGTATCATTTTATTTACATATTGATGCCGGTACTTCTTTTACTGCTTATATTGTGGCGGAAAGAGGCATTTTCATGATGCTGCTCAATCCGCAATGGCTCTGGATTATTCCATTTTTGTCTCTCTATATTGTTTATCACCGCAGGCGCGGCAGTGCCATTTCGTTTTCGCTGCGTCCGGTTATGCTGCTTCTGGCTGTTTTATTTACCGTTGTCACACTTTCGCGGCCGGTTTTGCCGCAAAAGCCGTTAGACATGGAGCAGGAAGGCAGTGATGTTATTTTTGCTGTAGATATTTCATACTCCATGCAGGCGACAGATATAGCCCCTACACGTCTTGAGGCGGCCAGAAAAGTGCTTGAAGAGGCAGTAACGGCTGACAGGCATAATCGTTTCGGTGTTCTGGCTTTTACGACCAATCCGATTATTCTTTCACCTTTGACACGTGATGATGAACTGCTTCTGCATCTCTTCTCTGGCCTGGACACCTCATTGGTGGTTACGCACGGAACCAGCATGGAAGGTGTACTTAAACTGGCACGAAAAATGTCCAGCGCGCCCCATCCGATCGTAGTACTGCTGAGTGACGGCGGTGATGCGGCAGATTACTCCCGGAAGGCAGAATGGGCAAAATCCAATGGGTTGATTATTGATGTTGTTCTATTAGCGACCCCTGGAGGCACAACACTAAAAGAGAGTGACGGCAGGATGTTGAGAGATGAGGCAGGCAATATCGTCGTTACGGCACGTAACGATGCTGTTGAAGTACTGGCTGAACGGACAGGCGGGACCGTAATCTATGGAGCAGATGTTTCCGCACTTTTGAGTGCGATAGAGCGGCAGGGCAGGGATGATGTCGGAAACCGGACCAAGGTTAATATCTATCACGAGCTTTTTTACTATCCGCTTTGGCTGGCACTGCTGTTCGCCATGCTTGGAATGACTGACCTGAACAGGCGGCTGACAGACTATTTTAAAGGTTTTCGCCGTGCGTAAGAGGTGGAGGCGTATTAAAAAGACACCACGGCTTATTATGGAGTTGCTAAAATACCAGGGTATTTCGCTGTGGGCTTTGAGAAGACAAAAAAACAGCATGATCATTCTTTTTGGCATCCTGTTTCCGGTATGGATATGGCTGCTGTTTTCTCTTTGGGAATCCTACCGCCCCCAGTTGGCAGCAAAGGCTTATTCTGACGGAGACTATAACCGCAGCGCCAAGTTGTTTGAGATGCTGCCACGGCAGAATGGGTACTTCAATGCCGCCAATGCATGGTACAGAAGCGGAGAGTACGAGCGTGCACTGCGGCTATACAGCTCTGTCCGTTCAAATGATCCTGTATTTAAGGCAGCCGTGTTTTACAACAAAGGTAATGCCCTGATCCGCCTTAAAGAGTTTGAAAAAGCGCGAAAGGCTTTTAAAAATTCCTTGGCGCTTCATTTTGACAAGAAGGTTCTGGAGAATTTGATGTATATTGTCGAAGCTGAAGAGCAGGATCATATGCTGAGTGGTCGTCAGGAAGGCAGAAAACGTGCCCAGGACCAGGAGGCTGAAGATTCACGGCAGGATCGAAAAAAGCGAAAAGAGGGCGGCGGAAGCAATCAGCAGAGTCAGGCAGAGCCCAGTCGGGGCGCAGGAGAGCAGGGACGAAAAGTAAAGAGGGATCTGCAGCTGGATTTTTCAAACAGAGGCGGCAGCCGTTTGAGTTCAAAGCAGTATGAACTAATCAATCAAAGGAGTGTCCATGAGACAAATCCGTGGTAAAAGTATACTCTTATGGTGCTTCTTTGCCGTTTTGCCGTTGCTGCTGCAGGCGGAGACAAGCTATACATGGAGCGTGTATCAGTCTAAAAAAGAGGTGGCTCTGTATGAGGCTTTCGTTGTGGAGTACCGGTGCCGTTTTTCAACACGGGGGTATGAATATATTATTGTTTCAAATCAGCCCAAAGAGACAGATGATTATCGCCTGGTGACGGAAAGTGAAAGAGAGCAGATAGTTGACGGCAAGCGGGTAAATATCTACCGCTATATTGTTTTTCCAAAAAAAGCGGGAGTATTGGCGTTTGCCTTGAGCGTCGTTATGGAGCGAACAACAAAAGAGTCGATCGAAAATACCGTAATAGGCCGTGACAATGTTGAAGACTTTGATTTCACGTCAAAAAAGATATATCTTCCCAGTGTAAAGGTCGATGTTAAAGCACAGCCTAAGAGGTATACGGGGAATTTTGTGCTGAAAGCGGATGTACTCAAGCCCGAGGCGGAGGCTTATGAGCCGGTACAGTTCAGAGTCTCTCTGAGCGGCTATGGCAATATAGACCGCCTGGAAGATTTTAGACTGAATATTGATGATGTTACGATATTTACAGACGGCATTGAAAGTTCTGTAGAGTTGGATGACAATGGTTTCAGAAGTTCGTTTCGTCAGCAGTTCGCCATAGTAAGTGATCATAATTTTACTATTCCCGCCCTGTCTTTTTCGTATTTTGATGTAAAAGAGAGGAAAGTCAGGACATTAAGGACAAAAACAGTCCCGGTACATGTTAAACCGCTGCCCAAAGCCCATGATCTTTTGGATAAAGTTGAGAGTGATGAGATCGAAAGCAGAGTATGGAGTTGGACCTGGATAAATATTGTACTGGCATTTGTTTTCGGCATAGCCGTCGGCCGCTTTCTTCTCCCGGTTTCGGGTGAAGCTGAAGATATATCCAAGCCGTTGCCAAAACGGCTGAAGCGCTGTAAAGACCCAGAGAAGTTCATTGCTTATCTGGCCATGTATGACAGTGACAGATACAAAGAGACAATAGAAGAGATAGAACTACATCTGAAGCAGGTCGGAAAAGTGGATCTGAAGAGTTATAAAAAACTGTTGGGATTGTAAACGGTTTTTTTTGGATTTTGTTCAATTGCCGATCACGTTGATCTCAACAGGTTTTGAAAATAGATATCCCTGCACATGGGTGATGCCAAGCTGTCGGATAACCTGAAGCTGCTTCTCGTTCTCGACACCCTCTGCAATCACTTCCAGGCCGAATTTTCTGCCGAGAGATGCAATTGTCTCCACAATAATCCTGTCACTCTCGTTGCTGTCTATATCACTGACGAAAGAGCGGTCGATTTTCAGTTCATCAACAGGGAGTTTTTTTAGATACATCAAAGATGAAAAACCGGTTCCAAAGTCATCGATCGAGAGTGTAATCCCAAGTTCTTTCAGCTGGCGGATCTTGATGAAGTTCTCTTCTATGCTGTGCATAAGAAGATTCTCCGTGATTTCCAGCCGTAGTTTTTGCGGGTCAATCTTGTGGGTTTCAATCAGTTTTTTAATTTTTTCAACAAACAGCCTTTCTTCAAACTGTATTATGCTGATGTTGACCGATATCCTCCAGCTCTTTTTTGTATTGTTTTTTTTCCAGTTTCGCAGTATTTGACACACCTTTTGCAAAACAAAATCACCGATCTCTATGATCAAACCGCTCTCTTCGGCCAGTGGGATAAAGAATCCCGGAGATATTATCTTGCCGTTGTCGACCCAGCGTATCAGTGCTTCCAGTCCGACAGTGTTGTGCGTCCCGGAGCCAAGTTGTATCTGTTTTTGAAACAGGAGTTTGAATGCATTGGTCTTGATCGCTTTTCTCAGATTTATGATTGTGCGGATCCTCTCTTCAAGGTCCTTTTGAAGTTCTTTGTCGAAGAAGACAATGCGGTTCTTCCCTGTTCTTTTTGCCTGATACATAGCAATGTCAGCAAATTTCATTAAGTCAGAGACAGTTGCATTCCGGTCGATGATGGCGATGCCGATACTGGCGTTGATGCGCAGGTCCCTATCTTCAAGATGGAGAGACAGCTTGATCCGCTCAAGATTTTTTTCCGCGATTATTTCGGCTTTGTAGGCTGCTTCATTGATGCCGGAGGTGTCGAGGTTTAGCAGAACTACAAATTCGTCACCCCCTATCCTCGCTACGATGTCTGATTTTCCTGCACACTCTTTAAGCCTGCGTGTCATCTCTATCAATACGGTATCTCCCGTATCATGTCCAAGTGTATCGTTGATCTCTTTAAAATCGTCAAGATCAATAAAAAGTATTGCCCCATAGTGGCCCATTTGCTGAAGCACCTCTATGCGTTGAGTAAGAATTTCCTGAAAAAAACGGCGGTTATATGTACCTGTCAGTGAGTCATGGTTTGCCAGGTAGAGGATCTTCTCCTCTTTTTCTTTTATTGAAGAGATGTCTATAATGGCTGAGATTCTGACCTGCTTGCCGGAAATAATACTCTCTTTGCCGCGCAGTATGGCCCAGAATTTAGAGCCATCCTTTTTGCGCATCAGCGCCTCATAGGGCTCCTGATCACTGATGATTATTTTCTTTTTTACCATTTCATGAGATTCTGGAGCGATAAAATCAAATGCATTTTTTCCAATGATCTCTTTGTCGTTGTAGCCGAAAAGCCGGGCGAAGTTTTTGTTTGACCGGATAGCTTTCCTCTGCTCGTCAAAAACCACAATTCCTTCAATTGTACTGTCTAAAAGCAGGTTGAGAATCTCTATCTGTTGCTTGTCTTTTATCATAGTCTTCCATTTCAATAATACATTCTACCATATACTTACCGTTTGTGCATAAGAGTAGAGATTCATAACAATAACAAATAATTTATGTAATATCTGTTTTTAAAGCATATAGAGTAAAGATTCTCTCCGGAAAGAGTGTTTTTGTCAAGCCGGTGTATTCTAATCTTTTTCCGGTTTTGTATTGAATATATCCTGGGAGGGATTGTAGTATATGCCTGAAATATCCAACAGGCCAAGAATGGTGTGGTCGATTACATCGGCCTGATAGGGAGTCGACAATGAGGGGATGAGGTCATGTTTAAGGAAATCTTTGCTGCTCCAAAACAGCATCGGAACCTCCCACATCTCCTTGGCCAGGTAGTTGTGTCCGGAGAAATCCGTATTGTGGGAGACATCCTGCCCATGATCGGATATATACAGCCATGCGGAATAAGGCAGCTTTTTTTCCTGAAGTTTTTCCAGCAGAGTTGACAGGATGAAGTCCTGATATAAAATTGCGTTGTCGTACTGGTTTCTGAAAACAATGGCAATTTTCGAGCGTCCTTTGCTTGCCAGTTCTTTTGTTACAGCGTCATCGGTAGAGATGTTGAATTTGTTGTACTCTTCGGGATAGCGGTAGTTATAGGCAGGGTGGGCCCCAAGGATGTGTACTATAATCAGTTTCTTTCCTGCTTTGTCATCCAGTGCCTTGCAATATGGTGCAAACAACTCTTTATCAAAACTGCTCTCCCCCCGGGACGTTCCCATATTTGTAAGTACGATCTTATCTGCGTGAGAGGTAAATACGGAGTACATTCCTCTGCGAGCAGGGTGAATACGCAGCAGGTGACAACCTGTTTTCTGCTTCCGGCTTCTGATTGTTTGTGCTCCTGTTTCCATCATCGAAGTCAATATGATCAATGTTGAAATGACCTTTTTTCTGTTTTGAAAAACCTCTTTCCAGTAAAAGAGCATGGTTAAAATGAAGAAGCCGAGTATTGCGTTTTTTCCAGCCTGGGAGTAGTTTAGCATACCTAGCAGATAGTAGGCAAGAGGTATGGCGGCAAAGAGCAGTCCTTTGAGGACTGGGTGGTTCATATGGCATTTCCTAGGTTTCAAAGAAAGAGTAAATGTAAGTATTGTTCGGAATTTTATATCTTATATGCTTAAATAGTGTTACTGTCGAGTATGACCAGATTCTCTTTTGTATCCTCATAAACTTTGGCTTCAAGATAAAGTGTGATTTTGCCGCTTGTTATTTTATCGACAACAATGATCGGAGTCAGATCGTAAGAAGATGAG
>MZGN01000004.1 GCA_002085085.1 Helicobacteraceae bacterium 4484_230 | reverse complement strand
TGGTGTAACCAGATATCTTCATAAAGATAGGGTTGACATAAGTAATGTTCCCTTCTGCATCCGACTTTGATACGATCAGATCGATACTGCTTACCTCTTTTTCAATATTTTTTGCTTCAGGTCTTTGCATCTATTTCTCCTTTTCTTGTTTTCGTCGCATCAAGAAATATTGATACGATCTCCTTTTTTTTAAATGGTTTTGCTGCAAAAAAGTCAAAATCATATAAACCGTCTTTGTCATTATGTTCGCCTGAGATACAAATAGTTGTAGTAGGATGTGACACAGTTTTTTTATTTATGGAGTTATATCTTCTTAGCATTTCACTTCCGGAGAGCAATGGCATATTGTGGTCTGTGTAGACAATATCGTAAGGTGCGCCGGAGTGCAGTGCATCGGTAAGGAGCGCTAGGCCCTCTTCACCATTTTCTGCCGTGTCTATATCACAATATTCGGCCTCGAGCATTGTGTTAAGAAGCATAATACTTATTTTGTCATCCTCCACGATCAATACTTTTGGCGCTCTATTGGTGTAGGCAAATGTGTAGAGTGATTCACCAAAATAGCCATATTGTGAGATAAGCATTGCGTCTTGAAGGTCTTCCTGTTTTAGCGATAAAAAATTCTCTTCAACCACAAGAAGTTTGATGTTGTTCTTCTTTGCATAGGAAAAGATCAAGCCGTCGAGCATATTTTCAAAAACTATAAGGTGTGTAGTGTGCTCCTGGAACTGCTTTAGGTTGGTTGCAGCCTTGATATTGTCTACATTAATACCTATTTTTATGAAATATCGCGTAATATGGTTGGCAATGGGCAGGTTTTTCTTGTTTAAGAGAATGGCTACTGAGATCTTTTGACTGCTTATCGGTTTAAGCAAGAGTGTTTCATCTTCAATTTTCAGTGGAATGTCAAAATAAAAGGTGCTACCTTTTTCAAGTTCACTGTCGACAAGAAGTTTTCCTCCCATCTCTTTAACATACTTAGCGCAAATAGAGAGCCCAAGCCCTGTGCCGCCAAAGAGATCTTTTGTATTCTCTTCAGCCTGCTTAAAAGCTTCAAAAATATCCTTCTGTTTCTCTTTTGCAATGCCTATGCCGTTGTCCTTGACAAAAATATGCAACTTTTTTTCTTTTTGTTTATATCTTACCGAAAATTCAATGGCGCCGTACTCTGGTGTAAATTTGCCGGCATTACTGATGAGATTCATGATTACCCTCTTGATTCTCATGCTGTCAATCTCTATCTTTTTAGGAAGCATAGGATCTATAAATATATTGTAGTTGATCTCTTTTTTGTACATAATGGCAGAAAAAATTTCTGCTATTTCTGCAAAAAACTTGATAGTGTCCACAATTTTTGTACCGTCAAGAAGAGGCTCTCTCTTTTCCGATACACTATCAAGGATAGATGTCGTCAGCTCATTGATAAGGGAAGCACTGCTTTTTGCATGACTTATGTAACCCTTCAGTCTCGTATCTTCTATCTGCTCTTCGAGTATCTCCAGAAAACCGAATAGGCCGTTAGCCGGTGTCCTTATATCGTGTACAATGTTTGAAGTAAAATCAAGGATCTCATGTGTATTTTTGGTTTCTTTTCTTGAGATCTCGATATGTTCAAGATTATTGATAGAGTCATCACTCCGTCTTTGCAAGCCGTTGTCAATGTTATCTTTTGATCTTCTGTCTATATTTACACTTGGGCCTTTTGAGCTGTTTTCCTGCATTTTATAGACAGCATTGACGACAAAAGGGGTGATTGCTTTAAATATTTCCAAGTCATCGTTAGTAAAGTTTTTGATCTTTTTTACAGAAGAGTATGCTGTAACAATCCCGAGAAATCTGTCCTGAAATATCAAAGGTATCATAATTTTGGATTTCATTTTGATTTTATCCGGATTGTCTATATGCGGTGCATACCCTTTTTCGCTTGTCAGATAATTGTAGATACCGGCTTTTTTGGTCACAAAGCATTTGTATAGAAGTCCCTCTTTTAACTCCATTGAAACACTCCTGACTCCAAATTCCCTCTCTCTTAGAAGTGTCAGGGAGTCGTGCATCCATACAGAAGAGTATTCGGCATCCGTAATATCCGTGATTATATTTTCCACTATTTTGTTGATCTCGATATTACTTGTGGAGCTGTCGATAAGCCCACCCTCTTTTGCAAGCCGATCTTTCAAGTTGGAAATGTCTGTCATTGCCGCCTCTGCTCATTAATGCCCTGATATATGATTTTTAGAATTGCTATCATGGCAGTATGTGATTTATGAGCGACAGTATACTTTGAAAGTCTATCTGAATCTACACTACAATCTGTAAAATCTGTATTTTGGGCTCTGTACTCAGTGGGGTTGCGGGGCTTTGTCCCAATTCATATACGGATTTATTCTCAAGTTTGCATTGAAATATCGTCTGTCACCACTGACCTCTTTTGTGACCCAGGGTGGCACTCTAAGCGTCTCGTTTTCACTTTTAAGCTCTACTTCCGCCATAACCAAACCACCGTTGTCACCTTTAAAGATGTCAAGTTCCCAGATGTGATCCTCAAAGTTTATTTTATGGCGCGTTTTTTCTATAATCGGTGGTGTGCATAGCTCTTCGAGCATAGCTTTTGCATCATTAATTGGTATAGAATATTCAAACTCCGAGCGGGTAATGCCTTTTGATTTGCCCTTAAGTGTCAGATATGCTTTGTTATCCATAATCCTTATGCGAACAGTGACATCCTGTGCTGGGATATAGCCTTGTTTGATCTCAGAGCCTTCCGGAAGGTTGTTCAGCAAGGAAAGGTTCACAAGAAATTTACGTTCTATCTCTTTTCCCATGGGGATACCTCTCTATTCATTCCAGATCTTCGTCATGTTTGAGCCTCTGTGCGCCAAACTCATTTATCAGGATATCGTCATATCTGTTTGCATTTGAGCGCAGACGTTCAAATGCTACCTTTCCTTCTTCAAAAGTAAGCGAAGAGTCTATGATAAGAAAGGAGAGGTAAATAATGTTTTCGTTTACACTAAAGCGCAGATAAGAGAGGGTGTCATTCTCATTTAGAAGATAGTTGTACATATCTTCTATATTTTTACCTGGCATACGGCATAGAGAGCTATCGCCTATTATGACACCATTATCATAATAATTAATATTAATTACCGCCGTTCCCTCTTCGAAGCGCCAGCTGCGTTGGCTTCGCCTTGCAAGCATAACGTCTATACCAAGATCATCGAGTATGCTCTCAAGCAGTGCGATTACACCTGAGGGCGCATACCCTTCGCGCCGCTGTTTTGCAACAGTCAGCTTGACTCCGCACAGGGGGCAGTAGTCATTTGTTATATCTGCCTCTTTTATCAGGTTTTTGCAGGAGTAGCAGCGTATGACATCTGTCTCTCCAAGCTGCTTGAAGGCATCTATTGCATCTCGGACATAGTAGAACGGAAGTGCAAAACCAAGGTTGTTGGAGTCGAGTATTATAAAGGTATTTACACCTATAACTTCTCCGTCCGTATTTAAAAGAGGTCCACCGCTGTTGCCGGGATTGATCGCCGCATCGATCTGTATGTATTCAAGTTCACCCTGCAGCCGTGCCGCTTTGGAGACGATCCCCTCCGTGGCCGAGTAGTTCAGCCCATAAGGGTGTCCGACCGTAATAACGGTGTCGCCATCGGAGACATCCGATTTTGAAAGCTGCAGCGGTGTGCCGATCTCAAATTTGGGCGACCTGATGAAGGCAAGATCAAAACTTGGATCATCATAGATTACATGCGCTTTCTGGCGTTTGAACTTTTTGGCGGATATGACGACGTCTTTCAGCCCGCTGACAACATGTGAATTGGTTACGATCAGACCGTCTATTATGAAACCGCTTCCACTGCCGTAAGGGGTGTTGATCTGAATGATGCTGTCTATATAAGTGTCCAGGATCTGTTGTGTATTCATAATTGCAGCACCTATAGTTCCGTAAAGTCGAGATGTTTGATCTGAAGCAGAAAGCCGTGGTTGAACTCGTTTAACGAGCTGTAGGTTAGCTTCTCTCCAAACGGTTTGAGCTGTTTGTATTTTGATCTGTGCGGCCTGATCACTTCGTTGATACGGCTTTTTATTCTTCTTGTCTCCAACTGCTCTTTTTGAGTGCTGTAGAGCGGTGTATATCCAAGTGCTTTGAAATAGTCGCTATGATTGATTTCGACAAAAAGATGTAAAAGCCTGTGGATGCATGGGCGCAGACCGTAGTTGTAGAGCAGGTAGAAAGCCATGTAGTTATAGATCGTCGGTATGACATGAGGGTAACGGTTTCTCTTGTACCATCTTACCTTCGAAAGGGACTCTTCGATAAAGTTTACAACCTCTTCGTCAGATGCTTTTTCCATCGGGTCAAATGTTATCAGCGTGTCATATAGCTGTGATGCGAAGTTTTTGTATGGCATATCGTTTAGTGTATGGATATATGTCTGCAGATGCGCATTCTTGTTTTCGACAAGAGTGCTGTCGTCCCCATAGTATTCCGTCAGGCGTTCAGTGATTTTTTGGGCGATCTGTTTGTGCGGTACGATCAGATAATCTATTTTCAGCAGGAGCTCGAGGTAAGTGAAGGAGATCATGCCTGTGTTGTCGTTTGACGGAAGGCGTTTAATGGATGCTTCACATTCAGTGATCCATTGCCTCATGAAGTCATACTTTTTCTTTTTTATATCATCGTCTATAGGGATGAGTACATCCGTATCGAGCAGTGTGCTCTCGGGAAACTCCGAGGCGATAAACTCTTTTTCAAAGTCGGCATTCAGCGCTATCTCCCTGATGGGAAAAAATATTTTCTGTGGCGTCATTGTTGTATTGTCCAGATCTATCTTGATACGCACTTTGTCATCATGAAAATAGAAACTCGAATAGGTAAAATTGTAGTTTCTCTCTAAAAGCCGGCGTTTTATAGCAACGTGCAGGCCAGTCTTCAGGACTATGTCCGCGTATGCTTCTATCTTTTTATCGTTTACTTTTCCAACAACCACCGCCGAGCCCTGAACAAGCCTGAAATCAAGAGTGTCATGGTGAATATCGAGTATTATGTTGGGGTTTGGTTTGCCGGCAGTGTAATTCTGAAGAGAGTTTAGGAAAAATTTATAGGCATCGATGATTTTTCCCTCCTCAAATGCTTTTGAGGCTGCCGTAAAAAGTTCGAACTCTTTTGGATTTACCTCACCGTTGAAAGTATGTCCGAACTGGTATACCGGTTCAGGCTCTGTTCCTATCAGTCGGCTGAGCCACTGCATTATTTTTGCTGTACCTTGGAAGGAAGTGTTTTGAAGATGGAGTCCATTACTTTATTTATATATTGGGTACGTTCCTGAGGTGTATCGTAGCTTTTAAGGCTGTCAGTCGCTATGCCGCGCCAGATGATTTTCTTGTCTTTGGCGTTGAGTATATCGATAAGAAGCTTGCCTTCATCATAATTATAGGCACGTGTTGTCGGTACGGCCGTCATTCCGCCATAGCCATAGCCGTAGCGATATGGTGAAATCCCTACATATTGATAGTCTTGAACAATCCTGGTCTTGTTTTTTACATCGGTGTGAAAAACAACAAGCAGGTCTGCATCAGAGCGTTTTGCTTTGGTGTAACCCTTTGCTTCAAACTGGGTGTGGATGGCATTGATAATGCGCTCATCAGTCAATGTGTTGGCATCCTCTCTGCTTTTATGGGCTATAGCGTAGGTTGAGACATTATTAAAGCTGAACCCAGGATCATAATCTGTCTCTACTTTGATGGTAGAGCAGCCTGTAAAAAACAGAATTGCAAAAATAAAAAGTGTATATCTTGCCATCTTGTTGCCTCCTGTTATAGTGTTTTGAGCAGTTCCTGCTTCAGGGCGTCTTTGTCGATCTTGTGGTCATGCATGGATTTAAACGGCATACTTTTTCTATAAATAATCTGCTCCGGGATCATATAGTTTGGCAGGTGTTTTTTTAATTCGAAGATTATCTCGTTTCTGGCAAGCTCCTGTTTTGCACCGTAGACCATTATAATCTCTTCTTCAATATTCTCGTTGGGTATTGAAAAGACTGCGCACTCCGTTATATCCTGGATGTTTGTGAAAACTACGCTTTCAATCTCGTGCGGGCTGACGCGGTAGCCCTGGGTTTTGATCATATCGTCTTTTCTGGAGACAAAGTAGATGTATCCCTCTTCGTCCTTATACACATAGTCTCCGCTTGCCACGACCAGTTCATCTGTCAGTTGACCTTCCGGGCGGATTACTTTGTTTAGTATATCTATACTTTTAAAACGCCGGGCCGTCTCTTCAGGAGAGTTCCAGTAGCCTTTATAGATACATGCTCCGCGATGGATCAGTTCTCCGATCTCCCGCGGTTTGCAGGCTTCGCCATCTTCATTGATGATATAGAGTTCAACATCAGGGATTGATTTTCCGATGGAATTCGGCCGGATATGGATCTGGTGCGGATCAAGATAGGCGGAACGGAACGCCTCGGTCAGGCCGTGCATGGAGTAAAACGCAGCTTTGGGGAAATGGGTTGTGATGTTCTTGATCATCAGTGCTGTAATATTGCCGCCTGAAGAGGTTATCGTGCGCAGATTTTTCAGGTGTTCAGGGCTTGGAATTCTGTGCGGATCTTCATCGAACATCTGGGTGATATGTATCGGCATCAGCGGCAGGACGGTTATTTTATCGTTGATAAGATGGCTGAAAAAATCTGCCGGCAGTACAAATTTATGAATTGCGAGAGTCGCTCTTTTGTAGAGTGTTGTAAAGATCTGGTTTAGACCGTAGTCAAGGTTGAAAGAGAGCACACCCGATACAACATCCTCTTTTTTTATATCCAGATATTTGGATACTATGCGTGCACCGTCTGTCAGTGCCCGGTGATCGATCACTATGCCTTTTGGGTTTCCGCTGGAGCCGAAACTATAGGTGATTGCCGCATTGTCATGGCTTTTTATGCTGCAGTTTATTTCACCGGTATAGCATTTGTAGATCTCCTCGAAAGAGACATCGCTGCCTTCGGTCGCTTCGTAAGAGACTATTCTGCCCTTGAACTCTATTGCCTTGATATTGTTGATCTTTGCTTTATCTGTTATCAGGCAGCCGATGTCGCAGTCGTTTATTATATGCTTGACCTGTTCAGGTTTCAGCAGACGTGTGATCGGAACAAATACATAATCGGTAGAGAGGATCGCAAGTATAGCTACGACCTGCTCCGTACTCTTGTTGGAGTAGATGCCGATGCGGCTTCCTTTTGGCAGATCAAGCGTTGTAAAATAGTGGGCTATTTTGTTGACCCTCTCAAGCAGTTCGCCATACGAGTAGTTGACGCTGTTGTGTTTGAGCGCAATTTTGTCTGATGCTTCTTTTGCAGCCGTTTCAAGCAGGTTTCGTACGGTATTTACAGTCATGGTTGCTCCTTTGGGGTTACCATCCCATATGACCAGATTTCATAATTACTGTCCAGCAAAATGGCCGGTGCATGATGAAAATGGAGGATTTTTTTATAGAAAAACAGAATGATCTCGTTAATTTCGTCAAAACTCAACACTTTTGTGATACCGCCTGTCAGAACGATACTGTTAAGTTTTTCCAGTTCAAGTTCTATATAGGCCTTGTGATGTTTTGACATTTTATAAAGCACAAGGAAGATGGAGAGCTGCATCAGGACCTTGGTGGCCTTGTCGCTTCTCTCTTCAAGAATATTTTCTGTTACATTCAGGAAGTTCAGCAGTTCATATACGAACTCATTGTTTTTGGCGCTGAAGACAAGGCTTTCGCGGGACTTATAGACACCCAGTTTTTTAAAAACAAGGCGGTCATACTCGCTATCGGTGATGATATTGTCTTTTACAAGGTCACGGCTGTAGTGGATATCGGTAGTTGCACCGCCTATATCTATCAGAATAAAAGGATCAGCCACATTCATCTTGTCGCTTAGATGCGGCAGCGAACGGTTGACAATATATGGAGTTGAGTAGATCTGGTTGGAGGTGATATCATAAAAGTGTTTGATATCTTCTTTTCCCATAATGTCTGCCTGGTACAGGTCTGTCAGATAGGTCTTGAGCTCCTCCTCATGCATCTGGAGTCTGCTGCTGATAATATTGTCAAGTATCTTAATTCCGGGGACTTGCTCCTGCAGGAAGCTCCTGTTTGTATTGTTGCCTACATAAACGATATTCTGGTAGTTTACCTCTTTCAGGTAATTTGGCAGCCTTTCATCAAAAACACCTTTTCCGCCATCGATGCCGCCGACAACGATCACAACATCGATCATCTCTTTTGGCGGTGTAAATTTTTCTATCTCAAGGTAATGAACGGTATCTATGATATTGATCCCGGAGTTAAAGGCTATATTGATGGCGTATTTCAGGCTGAAAGAGTTGGTAAGTCCTATTATGAGTGTGCTGAGACCGCCGTTGGCAGAACTGCAGATATGGATATCTTCTTTTGCATACTTTTTCAGTGTCTCGCTGCACTTGCCGGTAAGGTCGTCAAATATGTTCTTGTCAAAATTTCTGAAATAGTGGCTTATATGGCCGTTTTCGCAAATCTTGAAATAGGTGCTTCCTATATCTATGAGCAGTTTGTTCGGTTTTTTCATAACATTATGCCTATATCCTGAATAATCTTGTCGACTACCCGTTCGTTCTCTTTGAGTCTGATTTTTGAGCGTTCAAAGGCGAAACTTTTGTCTGAAATGGGGAGTTTGCCCTTGTTGTGGATACGGATATTGCCATCCGGGTCGCGTACTGTGATCACTTTGTTGGCGTTGATGATGTGAGGAGAGAACGGGATCTCGATATGACCCTTTTTGATAGCGTTGAACACTTTGCGCCATAGTGTATCAGCGCTGTCGTTCAATACTGCTTCCATAATCTCGTTGACCATATTTGTAAGATTTTCCTCTTCGGCTTCATCACTTATTTTAGGCAGGCCTTTGAGCATATTTAGAGTATATTTGACGTTGGCGACAGCCAGGGCATTGGCCTCTTTTGTAGGGATGCCGAAAGCTTCGTTACGTGTTTTTGTGATGATCTTGTCTGCACCGACCATGGCCGCTATAACCGTACTGGTGTTGATCAGGGAGTCCGAATAGTGTTTGTTGTACGGGAAAGCACCCATCCACTGATGGTAAACAAGGTTTATCACTGCATCATTATGTCCAAATCTGTCCGCATATTTTCTGGATAGTTTTTTAAGCACGTTTGACGAGACGACATCCTGCAGCATGGAACCGGTCTGCGAAAAACTGACAGAAAAGGATTTGACTCCCTCCTCGAGAGAGAGCAGCATCTCTATGATCTGTATGACCAGAACGATTGCCGGCGGCTGCATCGTGGCACTGAGCGGTCCGAAAGATTCCCTGTTGATGGGTTCATTAAGTTCCGAGTAGGCTGCGCAGACCCGTTCTACATATTTCCAGTACAAAAATGCTTTGTCCAGCGGAAAGTTCTTGGAGTAGGGCAGCAGGTAGGTGATGGGCCCGCCTTCGATCTCAAAGATGCCCGAAGCCAGTGCGATCTCCACAAGAAGTCTTGCATCCGGTGTTCCGTGGCGCAGACTGACGGGTGTGTCATAGTGGGTGATCATTTTGCGTGTTGTACGGTAGCCGTGGTTGATAAGCGGGTAGCCGTTTAACATATCCACATCGTTCTCTTCCGAAAGGGCAAGCATCTTTTTTGCAGTAGCATAGTCATTTAGGCGGGTATTGGAATCAATCGTCAGCGGAAGGACGTCTACCCCGGAGTTTTTAAACTCTTTGTAGAGTTGAAACACCTTGTCGTATGTGGGGAAGCCGCCTCTCGGCTGTACCAGCATCTCGTTTGTTGTTTTGAACTTATGTGAGATAAAAAGCTCTTTGCTGGCGCTTTTGATAAACTCTTCGACCTCTTTAAAATCAAATTGGTCTATAAACTCGTTTTGTACGATAATTTCACGTTCTCGCTGCAACAGACTCATTTTCGCTCTTTCAGATAATTTTCAAGCTGGTCGAGCCCCTCGTTCAGGTCAACCTGGTGGAAGACAAGGTCGAAACCGTAGTTGCGGTATTTGGGACCGAGTTCCTCGGCATTCATTTCGCCTACGCCAAGATTTCCACCTATCATAAACACTACATCGCTAAAGTCGTATTTGCTTTTGAGGATGCCAAGATCGCGGCACCATCCCTCCGCTTCGCCGTTAAGTGATGAGACAAGAAGCACATCGGCATCTGTCTCTATAACAGCATCGATAAACTCTTCAAGATATGTGTTTACCCCCAGGTTAAATACCTCGAAGCCGCGTTCCTGCAGAGAGATATCAATAAGCCTGTTGGCCACTACATGTACATCATTGCCGACTACACCTGTCACTACTTTCATTGAGACCCTGATTTGTAAAGTTTGTAATTTTATCCAATTGTGTGTAAAAAAGAGTTTTGACGGGGCAGTTGCGCTTTTTCTGTCTATAAAAAACCACAGGTGTTTCAAAAAGACCCGAAGCGTATCAAAGCCGTAAAGAAGGGAAGGGATTTTAGTTTTTTACACATAAAGTTTGTATAATTATTTTATTAACATCAATCTAAAGAGGAGTGATATATGGATACAACAATGTTCAAAGGAACGACAGTCAACCTTGAGGGCGAAAGTATAAACGTAGGAGACAAAGCACCGGTTGCTACTGCGGTTGCGACAGATCTCAGCGATGTTGAAATCGGAGGTGCCCAGGATAAGATACAGCTTATCGTTACAGTGCCTTCTCTCGATACAGATACCTGTGCCGCAGAGACACGCCGCTTCAACAGCGATGTCAATGATTTGGATATCTGTACTACTACAGTTGTATCTATGGACCTGCCTTTTGCATCACAGCGTTTTTGTACGACAGAAGGTATTGAAAATCTGACAGTCGTATCTGATTATATCGACAAAGAGGTCAGTCGTGCTTATGGCGTACTGATGAAAGACGGTAAACTTAAAGGTTTGAGCGCACGTGCGATTTTTGTTGTTGACAGAAGCGGTACTGTTGTCTATAAAGAGATCGTTAAAGAGGTAACTGAAGAGCCTGATTATGAAGCGGCGCTTGAGGCTATTAAAGAGGCTCGCTGATCTTCTCTGCTTCCGCCTTTTTTAGAGGCGGAAGAATATATCTACTCAAGCTTATCCAGACGCATCATCCAGTTGTCGCCGACCCAGAAGCCGTCAAACGGAGGTTTTTTCGGTGAATTGCCAGGTGCGCCCTGCATTGCGACAATTGAGAGGTCATAGACTCTTGCGATATTTCTTGGCCTCAGGTTTTCATCGGTTACGGCAACATGGATCGGAAGACGCCATCTTATTACCCTTGAGAAGACATCCCTCTCGGCCACTTTCCACTGGCCTGTAACACATACATCGATAATCTCGATCTTTCTGCCGGGTTTTTTGCCCCAGTCCCGGTCATTTTGAAAATATTTTTTTGCTTTTGCAGCCAGATCCCTGACATTTCCCGGACCGTCAAACTGCGTAACGTTCCCGGCCCATGTCGCCGCATCGATCTGGGCTTTCATTTTGTCGGCAGCCTGGACGATCTGGTCGTCGATCCTGGCGAGCATCTCTTTTAGCTTCTTGTTCGACGGATCGATCCTCTCTCCTATGAAGAGCATCTTTTTGGCTGTCTGCATCCGTGCAAGCCTGGCATCGTTAAACTGGTTTGAAAAGGCATTCAGCAGTGTTTCGGCATTGCCGACAAGGTATTCTGCGGTTGCTTCACGGCTTTTTCTGAGTTTCTCTTTTGCTGAAAGAAGTTCCTCCATTTTGCGGTCTTCACCGTTTTGCAGCTTATAGCCGGCTTTATGAAAAGTGTTGTATATATCCATAGACTTTGTACCGTATTTTTTTGAAAGTTTTTCCAGTTCCTCATAATAAAGCGGCAGTGCCTTTTCCGCCTCATTTATCTTCTCGAGAGCATGTTCGGCCTCTTCAACATTCATATTGTACACCAGGGTGTTGCCGTAGAACTGTTCTACTTTTGCATAGTATTTCTCATGCATGGAGGATATCGCTTGCGCATCCTTTTCCATCTGCGCGGTAGCCTTGGCTTTTTCGGCTCCGGCAGCAGTCATTGAGCCATATCTATGGTCCAAATCCCTCAGCTGTTTGCAGGAGGGGCATGTTGCTTTAAGCTCCCCGATCATCTCTGCCGCTTGATCCAGATACGGTTCAGCCCTCTCTTCGTGTCCGCTGTCTATCATACGTTGTGCTTTTTTTAACTTTATTTCAATGCTGTGGATAAGCCTGCTGCTTTTGTCTGCTGCCGTTGATCTGCCACTTCTGGATTTAGTATGTCTGGATGGTGTCCGTACGGGTTTGGATACTTTTTCAGCGCTTTTTTTCATCCTTTTATCCAGTGCTTTTCTGGTTTTTATATATTTTCGATCCAGGTTCTTCAAATTTCTGTTTGAAGCATCCATTTTTTTGAGCTTTTTTATCTCTGTCTCTATCTGCTTCAATAGAGAGTCTGCTTCACTTTTTTTGCCGCCGTACATCATCCGTTCAGCCGTTCTCAACTCTTTATTTATCTGTCTGGACAGTGTGTCCGCATCTGATGCGGCTATTGCCACAGTGCCAGTCAATACAATACCCAGGAGTATTGATATCATGCCTGTATATGTTTTTTGTAAAAACATCTTATCTCCTTAATACGATCATGTCACCGTGTCTGTCTTTAAGATTCAGCTCTTTTTTTCCGATTTTTGTGATCATATATTTTAGAGTCACTGATGTTTCTCTGACATGAACAGGCCGGTTGCCGGCTTTGCGGCTAATCTTTACTATATCAAAGAAAAGGGTATTTTTTTTGATGTGCCATCTGCCTTCATAGGTCTGTACGGTATTGCCGGATCTGTTTTTGCAGATAAGCTGCTTTTTATTGAAAATAAATTCAGCACTCCTGTTTTTAAAACTGCCTTTCCATTTTCCGTTAAGATTTTTTGCAGATCTGTAGTAGGCCTGCTTTTTTTGTCTTTGGCGCTCTTTTCTTTTGTTTGATTCTGCTCTTATCTTTTTTTCGAATTGCAATGAGGCCCTTCTCAATTCAACATCGTTTTTAAGGATCGGGTGTTTGCTCCTTTTGATGGCATAGTAGGTTTTTCGCCACCCTTTTTTTATAATGCGCAAAGCGGTATCTTTGACTATCTTTGCTATTTGTTTGTTTTGTTCGGCAAGCTCTCTAAGGGTCGATATATATTTTTTTCTACGCTCCCTGGCTTCCGGAAGATGTTTGTACTTGTCAAGCCAAAACCCCTCTTTTTTTGTGTCTCTGGCCCTGTTAATATAGGTACCAAACAGCTCTCTGTCCTCTTTAAATATTTCCAGAGAAGCCAGCCTTCCTGTCGGAACAATAGTTGCGTATACGGGATCTCCTACAGAGGCGTAGGTTTTTGGATTGGATGCGAAAAGATATATATATGAAATAATTATTATAATGAAAAAACGCAATAGCAAGGTATAGCCGCCCATCCTTTGCAGATAATAATTATTAGTGTAGCATTTAAAACTAAATCGTAGATTATCTTTTTGTTATGCATTTTTTTATCAATTGTTTAATTATTTATAAAAAATAACCATTTATTCCCTATTTTCTTAAAATTGAACCAATAAAAGAATTTTTGGAGAGATGAAAAATAGTCATCAGACTGAGAGAAAAGGGTATTTTCAATAAAGAAGTGGCACAGATGTCAAGCGCGGAGTTAAATCAGAACAAAACATCAGCATGATGTTTTCACCTATGCTACAATTTTATGAGTCTGTTCCATTCACGAAAAAAATGGAAACGTGTTTGTGAAACGGGTAAAAACTTTGAGTGAAATATACAGGAAATGTCACTTTTGATTGCAAATGAAATTACCACCCCCGGCAAACTGACTGATCCTATGTAATAGTTTTTAAGACGGCATCATTATCTTTTTTGATACACTATATATTTAGCAGTATAAATGATAAAATATTTTAATTATCTTGCCAGAATAATAATTCACCAACAGAGAAGGTTTTAATGTCCAAATTAGCCATAAGATATATTATGTTGTTTTCTTTAATTGCATTAAATACTTATGCCGATGAAGAAAAATGGGATGCATTTCGATTTAACCTTTATTTTGAAAATGATATTTTTGCTGCAACAGATCACCAGTATACGTCAGGTGTGGAGTTTGATCTGATATACCATGTTGAGAACCCGTCGAGCAAAATATATAATCTTCTTTTTCTTGATTACGGCAAAATAGATACTTATGTCAACTTCTCTGTTGCAAACCAGATATTTACACCTCGCGATATTAATGAAACGGAACTTATAGTAGATGACAGACCTTATGCCGGATGGACTTTTTTTGAGGCCGGAATACATAAAAGCTCTAAAGACCATCTGCGCTCCATGTATCTGCAGATTGGTATAGTAGGACCTGCCGCCAAAGGCGAAGAGATACAAAATGCAATACATGATATAACTGACAGCAATCCTGCCATGGGGTGGGATAATCAGCTTGACAATGAGCTCGGTATCAATTTTCGCTATGTTCATAAATGGAGATTTGTGCCGCCTGATATCATAGGCATGGAGAGTGCATTTATCCCTTATTTGGAGGGAGATTTTGGAAATATTTCCATTCAGGGTACTGCCGGTGTAGCTATGCGTTTTGGCTGGAATATTCCCAAAGATTATGGTGTGTCTACCGTGGATACCGGAGGAGAAGACGGTATCCCAGTTTATGATGAATTCTCTGCAATGCGGGAACAGAGCTGGAGTTTCAGTTTCAATCTCAGTGGTGCACTCTCTGGCGTTGTGAGGGATATTTTTCTTGACGGCAATACTTTTAAAGAGAGCCACTCTGTCGAAAAAGAGCCGTTTGTCGGATATTTGGGTTTTGGTTTTTCTGCACGATATGCAAACTTTATGCTTGAATTTATTCAGATGAAAAACACCAGGAAATTCAAATTTGAAAAGGATATGCACAGTGTCGGTACAGTTGTTGCATCATGGCTTTTTTAGAAAAGCTCAACTGTTTGCCGTATAAGACAGGGCGAAATGATAAAGCATTTACTGTTGATATCGGTTTTTTTCTCTTTTGCCTGTGCCGGTCATATTCATTGGTACGGCAGCTATTCAAATGCATTTAAAACAGCACAGAAAGAGCATAAGCCCATGATGGTGCTTCTGGTAAAAAAGGAGTGCCGGCCATGCAGTGATATGATCAGAAAATATTTTATGGATCAGCCCTATGTTGACCTTCTTGATCAAAAAGTGGTATCGGTGATAGTGGTCAGCGGCGGCAGGGCAAGCTATCCGATTGAACTGTTTTATTCAACAATATTTCCTACACTGTTTTTTGTAGACAGCCAAAACGAGTCTTTCCTGACTGAACCTTTTTACGGCACCATAGATGGCAACAGGCTTCAAAACGAGATCGGCAGGATTTTATCACTGGAGCAATAATCATTTTCAACAATATCGGTCCATCCGAGTTTGTCGATAATCTGTCCAAATGTATCATCAAGAGGTGCCGTTATGGAGAGCGGCTGTTTATTGAGGGGATGTGTGAAACTGAGCCTGACAGCCGAGAGCAGCAGGCGGTGACAATTAAATTTTTCTCTGAAGAGCCGGTTATGTTCCGTGCGCCCATGGGTGGTATCACCGACAATCGGATGAAGGATATGTTTCATATGACGGCGTATCTGATGTTTTCGACCTGTTTTCGGGATCAATTTCAGGAGTGAGTACCGTGCGGTGGGATAGCGGCTTACGGGATATGGGAGTTCTACAGTGGCAAGCTTTGTATACTCTGTCACTGCGCTCTGAGCCTCTTTGTTTTTATCTGCTTTTGCGTCAGTCATCTTGTCAAACTGCTCTTTAAGCGGATAGTCGATGATTCCGTACTTATCCGTATGTCCGCGAACGACAGCCAGATACTCCTTTTGAACTTGTTTGTCTATAAAAATTTCCGTCATCAAGCGAGCCGTATTTTTACTCAAAGCAAATACAAGTACTCCGGATGTCGGTTTGTCAAGGCGGTGTACGGGGTAGACGAAGCGGCCGATCTGGTCACGGACCATCTGCAGGGCAAATTCGGTCTCATGTCTGTCGATCATAGAGCGGTGGACAAGCAGCCCTGACGGCTTGTTGATTATGACAATATATTCATCCTGATAGAGAATTTCCAGCATAGCTTTTTTACAGTCCTTGGTTTATGCCTGCCATTTGTTGCAGGTTTTGTGATCTGCTGATTATAAACCAGACTTTATAATAGATATTGTCATACTCTACCGGGCCGAAAAACCGGCTGTCGGTTGAATTGTCCCTGAAGTCACCCATGAAAAAGTACTTATGCTGCGGCATGACTGTTTCGGGATAGTTTATAAGTTCTTTTGGGCCTATGACTTCATCCGTATGGCCTGTGTTATAGAATCTGCCATATGGGTTTACCAACCAGAGTCTGCCTCTTTTTTTTGCCAGTTTCATATTATGTTCTTTGGCAAATGCGGCTGTTTTGTTTTGGTCTGAGCCTATTTGCAGGAAGAAGTTTTTATTTTCCTGAAAGATCCTGTCACCCGGCAGAGCGGTCACCCGCTTCAGATACAGTCTGTTGTCCAGCGGATGCTTGAAAGCCATGATATCGCCTCGACAGATCCCCTTTTCATTGGAGAAGATATGTCCTTTTTTATAAAAAAAGAATGAGGGGATATGCACTCCCGCGCTAAAGTTCTCTACTATTACAAGATCACCGTCTATAAGGCTGTAGTTCATACTGATGTCGGATATTTTGTATATGCGTACGAAAGTAAGCAGCACAAAGAGCGAAACAAGTACCGACGATAGAATTTTCACTTTAAACTTCATTGAGATATTTTACCTTATAATAGGAATTATTTAACTGTATCGTCAACAAAGGTGCAAATCATGAGTTTGAGAAAACAGTTTTTCTGGCTGCTGGTATGGGGTGTGGCGTTTGCCTATATCGAAGCTTCGGTAGTTGTCTACCTGAGAGCATTGTATTATCCGCATGGATTCGCCTTTCCTGTCGTTATCGCCGAGACCCGCATGGTAATTACCGAGCTGTTCAGGGAGCTGGCCACAGTGATCATTATATGGGCTGCCGCCAGTCTCTCTTACGAGAGGCTGCAGAGCAGGGCAGCAGCTTTTTTTATGATGTTTGGTATCTGGGATATTTTTTACTATGTTTTTTTGAAGATTCTTCTTGATTGGCCGGAAAGTTTTTCAACATGGGATCTGCTTTTTCTGCTGCCTCTGCCATGGGCCGGGCCGGTCTGGGCTCCCGTACTGGTATCGATAGGTATTATTTATGCTGGTGTCGTTGTTCTGTCCCATAATGCAGAGGGAAGATTTCTTCTTTTTGACAGAAGATTTATTATTATGGAGACGGTCTCTGCCGCGGTAATAATACTCTCGTTTTTACTGCCCGGATACTCTGTAATTACCGAGACAGTTCCGACCTCTTTTCCATGGTACCTGTTCTGGGCAGGATTTGTTACAGGTGTTGCCGTATTTTTGTATCAAATGCAGGAGGGAAGACAGCAGTAAAAGAGACAACCGCCCCTTTTTTTTTGCCGTTTTGTACGATTCTTAACGCCTGTATATTATAATGCGCGGGTGTACCGATACCCGGTGTTTTTTGACTCTTACCGGATGTTTCCAGTGTCCTTTGATGACAACGCCGTTCTTGTTTACATGGGCAGGTACCCAGATGAAGCCGGGCCCAGGTCTTGGCGGTCTTGCATACAGTGCAGTAGAGATCAGGCCGATAAGCGTAATAAGTGTCAGAAAACGTCTCATGATAAAAACTCCTCTTATGGTTTTGTTTGACTGTATTATTATGATATTTGAGTGTGTAGTAAGTGTGTATTGAAAGCAGAATCACAATATAAAAGAAGCAGAAAAACTAATTTCTACATTAATTTTACACTCTTCTTCACTACTCTTAAGAGTCTAAAAGATCATAAACCGACATAAAGAAGGTAAAAAAGTGCAAAACGGTATCAATCATTTAAGCAGATTGTTTCTAATAGGACTAGTCGGTGGAGGCGGGTTTATTGCAGGTGCAGTACTCGATCATTTTTACAATGGAATCATGGAGGCTGTTGCTTCCGGATCGCTGATTGTTGCTGTGGTAATGGCATTGGTGTACACAAAAGATATTTGTCGAATAAGAACCGGAATGAGAAATAAAAAATAATATTTGCTCCCTGCAGGAATCGGGTGTTCGTCTTATATTCTATTGCACAATCCTTTCCTGAGTTTTTGTCATATATAGTTTTTATCTACTTGCATTTTGTCCGTTAAATATAATCCAGTATAATAATTAAAAAAGTTACAAAGGCTGATAATGGCTTATATTGATCTACCGGAATTTGAAGAGATGTCACCGCTTATACAGGAGAAGGCGCGCCCTATCATGGAGAAGACAGGAGTGCTTGGCGATATTTTTAAATTGATAGCGATCGATGAAAAGATCTACAATGCAACAGACGGCATGGTTCAGAGCTACCTGTTGAATGAGACGGAGCTTCCTTATGACACCAAGGAGTCTATTGCACTCCTTATATCAATAGAGAACGGATGCAAAATGTGCGTGGATGTCCATCGTGGTATAGCAAAAATGCTGGGCATGAGCGAAGAGCGAATAGAGGAGGTGCTTCAGGGGGTAGAGTCCATCAGTACTTCAGATGAGGAGAAGGCCCTTTTAAATTTTTGCATCAGGGCATCCGGAAAAGATAACTATAAAATTGTAAAAAGTGAGATAGATGCATTGAAAGAGATGGGGTATTCTGAAAAACAGATCCTTGAAGCAGTTGCTATAACCGGATATTTCAATTATATAAATACGCTCTCAAATGTTTTTGGTCTGGGGCAGTAAAGATTCAAAGAGCTCCCTGTGCTTCTCCTCAAGGATTTTGGTGCAAGTATGATATGTTTTGGTAAAAATCGAATCAACCGTCTCTATCAGCGGTCTGTATTTCTCAAATGTTTTCCAGACGCGCAGTGATGCGTCCTCTCTGCCCCTTTTTTTCAGCTCAAGTGCCGTTGCACCGTTGATCAGGCCTTTGAGGATTTTTGCTTCGTCAGGATGTTCTATGCGTAATGCTTTCCAAGAATATTCAAGTGTCTCATGTGCATCGTAAAAATGATTATTTTGAACCATATGTACAAAGTTATTCAGCCTTTGTCTAAGCAGATCTGCTTCCTCTTTCCTAAAAGTCAAGATCAACCCCCAATACTTTTGCCAACCCCTCTTTTTGTATCATATTTTGCAGTTTTTTCGATGCATTTTCAAGTGCCGCACTGTCTCCCTGTGTCGCCTGACCGTTAATATTCAACCTGTTGCCGCCTATAATTTTTCCCTGATAGTCTTTGACTGTGACAAGCAGTACGGTTTTGGCGACATTGAACCCGTAGGAGACTGAATTGCCGACAGTTGTGCTTAGGTATACCGAGAGATGGTTTTTGTCTTCTACAGTGTCTATTTTTATTTGATGATCCGTCAGTGCAGTGCGAATTACCTCCATGAATCCCAAAGAGTCGCGATCCCCGTCGATGGAGAATGTCATTGTGTTTTTGAG
>MZGN01000046.1 GCA_002085085.1 Helicobacteraceae bacterium 4484_230 | reverse complement strand
TCCCACTTTTTAAAATTGGCGCTATGTGTTTTTATCTTTTTGACATAGTTTTTAGCCTCTTTTGTAAGTTTGGGCGAATTACGCAGATGCTCATATACTTCATCCGGCGTCATCGAGTTGATTTTAGCCACAGCCTCTTTTCTGCTGCGTTTGCTTCCGGTAAATGATCTGTATAAAGATCCTATGCCGGCGTTATATGCGGTTGCGGTACAGTAGTCAAGGCTCTCTTTGTTTTTTACACCTTTAAGATAGCGCTCTCTGATGATCTGAACATATTTTGTCCCCAGCTTGATATTTTTGGCCGGATCGTACAGATATGGAGGCGGGACAACTCTTTTTTTACCGTACAGCGCCTGATAGGCATCCACTCCGGCAGTCGTCGGAACAATCTGCATTAAGCCGTATGCCGGGATATAAGATACCGCAAGCGGATTAAAATAGCTCTCTGTCTGTATGGTACCAAAGATGTATGAAGGTGCCACATGGTACTTTTTACCCATCTTCTGCACTTCATCTTTATATCTTTTTGCCCGTTTTTCAAGGTGGTTTGGTATCATCGGCACCTCTACAGAGACGATCTTTTTCTTTTTGCCGTCTTTTAACGTGACTATCTTCTCTTTTATCTGCTCCGGCTTGATCTCTTGTTTTTTAAGCATATCTTTGAGAAGAATATCCTCTTTATGCTCTTTTTCGGCAGCAGGCTCGAGCAGCTTTTTCTTTTTCATGTACTCCATGGAAAGAGCCGCTACGGGATCTTTTTTCAGTGCCTGGTCAGAACTCTCTTTTTGAAGCTCGTCAAGTTTTTTGTTGAAGTGTTCGACTGAAGTATTGTCATCAACATCCGTTACGACCTCGATCGTTACCACCCCTTTTTCAAAATCAATGTTTTCACGCTCTTTCATATCTTTTGAATACTGGGTGAATGATTTTCTGGAAGAGAGTTTGACATTCTCCTCTCCCCACTCCTGAGCTACAAAACCACTATAATATTTTTGGGCAGATCTGACGATGTTGGTATAATAGATCGCGTTTTGTTTGACAATATCGACATTTTCTTTGTGAATAATCCTGACATTCTCTACATTTTCCAGATAATTCATCATCATAGAGTCTTTAATGTCATCTATATCCGACGCCATGCCGGCGGCAACAATAGAGGCGATAAGCAATACTGTCTTCTTCATCTATTTCTCCTCGATCTTTACATAGAGCTCTTTCGTGCATGGATCCCGCCAGATATTCGTCACTCTGATATCGTAACTCATACGCTCATAAGTGACGTTCATAACCGAGTTTTCCTCAAAATGCTTTCGCAATGTCTCATCTTTGTTGACAACCGACAGGTTTTTCTCCAAAGAGATAATTGAACTCCCTGTTACCGTGCCTTTGGTTATCAGCAGGTCAGCTATAGCTCGTTGCAGAGCGATCTTTTTCTGATCATTTTTGTTTCCGCTTGCCGTTACCCTGGATACGCCGACAAGTGAATCATTGATCCAGCCCGGAGGCTGGACATCCCTGCATGAGCGTGCGGCGGGAGCAGGTTGTGTTTCACTGCACCCACACATCCATATTAAAGACAGAGCAAAAAGAAGGGCGGGAACTGTTTTCCCATGCATTATTTCACTTCTTCGTCAAGCTCTTTCATCATATCGTCAAGTACTTTCATACCCTGATCCAGGCTCTCTCTTGTCATCTTCGCTTCTCTCATATGGTCTTCATATGTAGATTTCATATTTTGAAGATGTTTGGAAACTTCACGCTTTTCAATCACCATCAATACATACAACGTACCGTCGGCAGCCTGATACTGGTTCATTTTTCTTGCGCCCGACAAAGGCATTTTCTTGATAACCTCTTTTGTCGCCTGCTTGAATACATTTTCCATATCGTCAAGGTCATTTATTTTATTGTGGCGCATTGCCTGCTTTTGTACACGCGATACAATGGTCTGAATCTGTCCGGCAAGTTTTGCACGGCCATCCATCTCAGCCTGCGGAAGCATAATCTGCATTCCATGCTTGCTGTACCCTGCTATACCGACGGCAGAAATACCCCCCTCTACTTTAGGGTCAATCACCCATGACGGCAGATTGTTGTTCGCTTCGATCTGCTCCTGCTTCTTCTTCTCAGCCAGACTCTGCTCTGTTTTATCCGCACACCCTGTAAATGTGATTGCCGTTGCCGCAATTAATGCAAGTAGTAGACTTTTTTTCATGTTATTTTCCTTCTTCTTCAATTTTATGATGCTTCTTTTTCGAGCTCGTCCATCATCTCTTCATACTGATAGTCAAGCACCTCGATCTTTACCTGTCCGATTCTGTCTTTTTCATACTCTTCCAAGGCGGCAAAAGTGATATATCCTCTTACGAATGCCCTATGTAGTTCCTTATCATATTTTATATTTTGAAATATGATATTTCTTTTAACAAACAATGGAAGTTTCTTGTCCCTTTGCATTTTCTCTATAAATTCTCTCTCCTTTCCTTTGTAGTGCTTAAAGCTTTTCTCGACTGCCTGATCAAATGCATCTTCGATAATAATTACTATCTCTTTTCTAGCTGCATCTTTGGCACAGTCTACGGCATCTATATCTCCATCACAATAGGAGGAGACATAGAACGATTTCGGCTCACCCTGTTTTTCATACCAGTTCGGCGAACCGTCGATCTCAATAGTCGATGTCCTCAATATGGCAGTATCAAATATAAAATTGATACATGTCGAAATGAGTCCGAATGCAATTGTTTCAAACATTCAACCTCCTCTTTCTTTATAAATTATAGGGCTCTTTTTCTTTAGAAACACTTTAAATAATATTTTTATGCCGTCTCTATTTGACCCTGCCTCTGTAAAAAACGCGACACTGCTCTCCACGATCAAAGAGTTTTTTAAACGGTGTCGTCACAACATTGAGTTTATCACTGACGTCTATGCTTCCGTCATCGAGCATCTTGATCTTCTGTAAAAATTTTGCGCACCCTCTTTTGTTCAGTATTGCTATATACAGCCTTTTTATACGTGCGTTTTTTAAGTCTATGTCACCTTTGACGGCTATGCGGTTCTTTGGTGTTTTGATGGCAACATCACGTGCTGATGCCACAAGGTCTCTTACTTTCCATGAAGCCATCAGCTTTACAATTTTGGTCTGTCCGCCTTTATCTAGGGTCTTTTTCATCTCTATGGCATCGTATGTGTTTACCAGAACGATGCCCAACGGGCCTGCCACAACTCCGGCCAAATCAATCATATCGAAACTGGTCGCTTTGTCAAAGCCCTCAAGTGCCGCATCGATATCATACTTGTTAAACATAAGATCATCACCAAAAAGGGCAATATCGGCATCTGCATTTTCAAGAAGATCATCAATCGTACTGCCGAACGTGGTTATATGTGTAAGCAGATTTACCCTGCCTGTAATTATCTCAGGAACTTTTCTCTGTTTGAAGACCGACTCTATGTCAGCCTGCTTAATCCTGTATTTTATATCGAAATACGGCTCTCTGTTTTTAAGATCTACCGCAATACTTCCTTCAAATTTTCCGTCATATATTTTAAACGCCACCGGATTTATCCTAACCTTTCCGTTGGCTATTTTGCCCTTTATAAAGATATCCGAGAGTTCATAATTTTTAATTTTGAGAGATCCTATTTTTACAGAATTGGATATACGAAGTTTTTTAACAAGTTCTATCAGCGGTGTCAAATCTTTTGAAGACTGCACATCCCCGGAGGCGACAGAGCCGTCTGCATCATGACTTCCGTTGGTGTCGGGAAGATAGCGGTTCAAATCTATCTCGTCAACAGTTGTTCTAAATGCCATCGTCGAGGCATTATAGTCTTTTACAACCGTTTCAAAATCCACATGGGTATCGTCAAGTATGATTCTTGCATTTTTCAGGAGTAAGCCTTTTCTATCGGCTTTTACAGTGCCTGCGAACTTAAAATTCTCCAATGAATCACTTCTGGCACTCGTATTTATATCAAACTGCTGAAGCAGCGTTTTGAGAGAACTGCTTTTAGCGGCAAGGTTAAGCGTAATGGTCTCTTTTTGTATATCTACCAAACCGCTGACAACGGCACTTAAGCCATTTTGGCCTACCGTGGCCTTGAGTTTTTCTATCTTGATAATTTCAGGCGAAAGGACAATATCTGCACTGATTTTGCCAATATGATATCTGCTGCCGTAATTGACGCTCCCGTCCCTGAGAGTTACTTTTTTTAGAAATTTTAAATTTTTCGGATCAAACGACCGGTTTGAATCAGCAGAAGTATCTTTTTCGGATGCTGTCGCATTTGGATCGATATTTATAGCAGGAGAAGTGATCTCTATCGATTCTATAACAAGCTCTTTTTGCATCAATGTGTCTATATTTAGGTTGAGAACGATTTTTTTAACCTCAACCATCTTGTTTTGCTCATCTTGATAAAGAGCCAAATCATCTATTTCTGCTGTCAAAGAGGGCAAAACAGAGATGCTGACATTACTGAAAGTCACTTTTTGATGAAAATTTTTCTCTATCTGCTTTTGAACCATAAGAATAATGTCATCCTTGCTGATAAATGCATAAGCGACATATGCCAGCACTAGAAGAACCGCCGTAACGCTGATGCCTATAATATGTCTTTTAAACATAGCAACCCCTTTCATCAAAAAATGAGATCCGCAATATATCCCTTTTTTTTAGTATTCTATATTTAAGATTAAAATGACTTTAATGACACTCTGTGGCAAGTTTTATACATTATTATTTTTTAATCCTCATTGCTATATACTTTACAATACTACAAAATACTTATAAAGGCGGTACATAAAATGAAACTGCTTGATTATCGATTATTGCTGACCATATTGACAGCCGGATTCCTGTTTATAATTGGAGGCTGTGGAGCCGCCAAGCTTACACTCCAGCAGACTGAGGTCGTCAAGAACAAACAAGTGATGTATACACAAACCGGTATATGGTATATACCCAAAAAGAGCTATTTTGTAGCCACCGGCACAAACTATGCATCGGGGGACTACCTGCCTCCAAACACCAAGGTGACCGTCTCAAGAATTGAAAAAAAATATTTTATTTTTAATGCCGACGGAAAAACCATCTATATGTACAATGTGCCGAAATACACCGGCTTGAATATGTCTGAATTTTTTGACAGAACACTAAAGCCGACACCTGTAGATATGGGCAAATTTACCTCACTTGAACGTAAAAGCATGAAAACAGGGTTGCTCAAAAACGGAATGAGCAAAGAGGCTGTACTTGTAAGCAGAGGATATCCGCCCATACACAAAACACCTTCCATATCCGGGGACACATGGGTGTACTGGAACAGCCGCGGATACCACTACCCTCTGATATTTAAAAACGGCAGAGTCAGCATGCCTTCAGGTGAAGAAGACTCTATGAATTATGCCATTGCCGGCGGGTCATCAACATACATCAAGCCCAAAACTACCAAAACGGCTTCCAAATCTAAAACAGGATCAAAACCTGTAGCTAAAACAAAGACGCAGGCGAAGCCAAAAACCGCTGCTGTATCAAAACCAAAACCAAAACCAAAGCCAAAACCTGTTGCAGTATCAAAACCAAAGCCAAAACCAAAACCGGTACCGGCAGCAGTTGTTTCGATACCTGCGGTATCGGAAGGCGGCGGAACAGAGCTCGATGCCTTCCTGCTCAACAAAAAAGCCAAAACCACAAAAGATCCAAAAAAATATGCTCTGATTTTCGGCATACGTACATACGATCGTCAGGCTGATGTACCGTATGCGGACAACTCCGCACAAAGCTTCAATCTGATGGCCGAAAAGATCTTGGGCATTCCAACTGAAAATATTTTTATGCTTGTAAACGACAAAGCAACCAGCGGCAGGATCAAGGCAAATGTAGCTCTAGTAACCGAACTAGCCGAAAGGGGCGATTCCGTCTACTTCTTTTTTGCCGGGCACGGTGTTCCGGGAATAGACGGTAATACCTATATTCTTCCAAGTGATATGACGGCCGATGCAATCCACCTTGAGCCAAAACTCAAGCTTGACACCATCTACGCCCAGCTTGCCACATCCAAAGCAAGCCGCATATATATATTTATAGACTCCTGTTTCAGCGGGAGAGACGATACCGGAGCGATGATCTACCGGGGTGCGGCACCTGTCTTCAAAAAGAAGAAACACCATTTCAGCTCCCGCAAACTGACGGTGATGACAGCAGGGAGTGTAGAAGATTTTGCAAACCAGTACGATAAACAGAAGCAGCGTCTCTTCAGCTATTATCTTATCAAGGGTTTTGCGGACGAAAAAAAGAACAAAGATATAAAAACCCTCTATGAATATGTCCGCCGCAACGTCAAAAGAGAGTCGCTGAGAATAGGCTTGGGATACAAACAGATCCCACAGCTGCAAATGCACAGGTAAAAAAAGGAAATGAGATGAAAGCAGGTTTAGTTTTTCTGATACTGTTTGGCGTAACACTTTTTGGTGAAATTCCAAAAATCCCCAAGTGGTTCATAGAGCGTACCTATCAACCCTCCAAAAGCTATGAGATCATCGGCTATGGAATGGGTGACAGCCTGAAAGAGGCAATGCTCCGCTCCAAAGAGGATATTGCCGGACAGCTTATGACAGAGATAAGCAGCAGCAAAAAAAGCCGTCTGTACGAAAAAGACGGGGAGCTCAGCAGCAGTATGGACATAAAGATAGATGCACAGATCCATACTGTTTTGAGCGACACCAGGCCGTTAAGAATGGAAACGGTAGGAGATCAGTATTTTGTGGCCATGCTCTATGAGAACCTGAAACTCTCCCAGCGCTTCATAAAAAAAGCAGGCAAAATAGAGTGCATCGGACATGCTCCAAACCCATATCTCGCACTTACACCCATGTACAAAGAGATCAAAAAAGAGGCTGGATGCGATATAGACTTTTCTCTTGTGAGAAAAGACAAAGTCTGGTACATCGCTTACAAATCGACCCTTGTCCCCATAGCCCCGGTCGACTATGAAGATCTTTTTATCTCCAGCAAGCAGAGCCCGATTATGCTTTCAGCTTCAAACTGGATGCTGAAAGAGGGTGACGAGTTCTACTTTTCGCTCTCCTCCAGTGAAAATGGCTATGTAACACTGCTGATAGTATACGCAAACGGAATAACAGCTATAGTGGAACCGTCCATGAAAATTGAAAAAGGCAAACAGGTTCGCATACCCCCTGAAGAGTCGGAGACATATTTTGAAGCCGGCCTCTTAAACAAAGGCCAGCCGACCCACGATCTCTATATCGCCATCTTTTCACAAAAACCGATAGACGTCAGCCGTTTTGAGATGAGCGCCGACAAAGTTGTAAAAGGTGAAAGCAACTTCAAAGCGGATGAACTGATCAGAATGCTCTCAAGATATCCGTTTACCACACTTTTTATACGGACGAAACCCAAGGGATAGCCGTTGCTTCATACGGAGCGATAAATGTTTATTCGGTACAGTGAGGACACTGTACCCTACACGCCTGCGCCTCCCTATTCCCTATTCCCTATTTCTATTCACCCAAAACAGGGATCTAAACAAATTCCGTCTCTTCCTCTTCACCTCTAAAATAGGAGATCAGTGCCTTTTTGTCTATACTGTTCTTGGCACCTCTGTAGAGATTGTCTTCCAGTTTCTCCAAAGCGTCGGCAATGGTTGCACTCTCTTTTTTATACGGGAGCAGAAGTTCAAAAAGTGTCCTGTCGTCTTTTGCCCTGCCTATCTTCCTTTCCATGGTTCCGATCTTCTTTTTTTTGGGACGTTTTTCATTTCTGATGCGTATCATCATATAATGAAACAGCACCCCTATGCCAAAACCGACTATCGCAGCATACAGCAGCTCCATTTTGCTTGATCCTGCCGTAGTGTTTGTATCGGTACGATCCTTCTCGCTTAACGATATTTCTTCAGAAGACTCAGTATCTGCCGCTACAAAAGTATTTTGCTTTTTAACTGCGCCGCCTATAACATGGATTTTGATGGGATCGCTTTTTTTAACCACCTCTTTGTGCATATTTCTGTCAAAATAGCGTAGTGTCAACGGTGGAATAGTGTAATCACTGTCGCCTATTACAGCAATCTTCTGCTCAAAACTGCCGAGATAGTCCTTACCGCTTATACGGGTATGGATCTCCGGTTCATTTGCATATACAATTGCTCCGTCAATATCGGGTGTAAACTTTTGAATATCGTCAAGATTGCCCACACCATCTATGGAAACAGTGAGGTTGACAGGCTTGTTGGCATGAACCTCCTGCTTGTCGACACTTACTTTGATATTAAAATCTCCAAAAAGTTCAAGTCC
>MZGN01000045.1 GCA_002085085.1 Helicobacteraceae bacterium 4484_230 | reverse complement strand
TCCTCAATAGTCCCTTCACCCCGCGCGATCTTGTCCAGCAGGTCAAAAAGAATCCTGCCGCCCCATCGTCCGGGCGCACATCGCCCGCAGGCTTCGGAATAGACCTGATACTGTGCAGCATACTCTGTTGCCAGCCGTACGACATCGACATCCGGATTGAACAGTGCAACACCGTCCCAGCCTATAAAGGCCTTTGAATCCCTGTGATCGTCATATTGCGCCGGCAAATTGTAGGCTGACTCTTCCCACTCGTCTTCGGCTTTGGAGATATTATTTATCTGCTCGCCACGCCAAGTGGAAAAATAGACTTTACTCACTATGTCATCCTCTTCTTACTTCTTTACAACGATAGTCCAGTCGACCTCGTTGAACTTAAGAGAGTTCATTAACTCGTAACCATTCTCTTTAACAAGATCCGCGCTGCGCTGGATCGGAGAAAAATCGCCGATCTCGAACAGGAAGATAACAACTTCGCCTTTTTGTGCCTCTTTTTGCATGATCTCAAGCATGCGATCCTCAAAATCATTTTTCAAATGACGTAAATCATAACGTTTCATCGCATACTCTCCTTATCTGTCAACTTCGCCGAATACGATATTGGTCGTACCGATGATAGAAACAACGTCCGGAATATAGTGGCCCGGCAGAAGATCTGTCAAAACGCCGGTATGCCAGAAAGACGGTGCAGTCGGGACATATACTTCTCCGACCGGAGGACGCATACCCTGTGTCACCAAAACAAAATGCTGCATCAACGAATAGTTCTGCGTCATGATGTCAATCTTGGGTGCAGAGATATATTTCGGGGCATGGGCCATCAGTTCAGGCGATGTATCTTTGTACATATCCAGCACCTGATAAAGAATTTTTGCCGACTCTCTCATCTCTGCCATATAAAGCTTGTAACGGGCGTAGTTGTCGCCTTTGTCAGACCAGGGAATATCAAACTCCACTTCATCATAAAGCTCGTAAGGCTCCTCTTTTCTTATATCCCATTTTACACCGGAAGCACGCAGCATCGGACCGGTACAACCCCAACTGAGCGCCATCTCTTTTGAAATGACACCTACATCTTCCATACGCATCTGCCAGATCCTGTTTGTATCCAAAAGATCTTCATAGTCTTTGATATTTGCAGGAAGCTTGTCCAGAAATTTTTTCAGATCCGCTATAAAATTATCCGGCAGATCAAGAGGAACGCCTCCGATACGGATTGCCGAGTGTGTCAGACGGGCTCCACAGTAATCTTCAAGAAGGTCCATCAGGTATTCACGTTCACGGAAGCCGTAAAGAAAAACCGTCATCGCCCCTACATCCAGGGCTGTTGTAGCCAGCCAGAAAAGGTGTGACATCAGACGGTTCACTTCGAGCAGCATCATACGGATAACCTTGGCGCGGCGCGGCACCTCGAGGCCTATCAGCTTCTCGACAGCCAGTGCGAAACCATAATTGTTGGAGCTCGATGCAATATAGTCCATACGGTCGGTTGTAGGCAGAAACTCGTTATAAATCATATTTTCTGCCATCTTCTCCATTCCGCGATGAAGATATCCGACATCCGGATGGGCTTTTACGATCTGCTCCTGCTGCAGATGAAGCATCAGTCTTAACTGTCCGTGTGATGAAGGGTGCTGAGGCCCGAAGTTCAGAATCAGCTCATTATCTTCACGCTCGAATGTTATGTTCTCAAAAAACGGTCTAAGTCTATTTTTATGCTGCATGACTCACCTTACCTATCTCTGTCGGTAATAACGACAGACTCTTCTTTTGTTAGTTTTCCAACCAAAAACACTCCGCCCTCTTCCTGATAAGTCTGAACCGTATCCGGTTCTCCTTCAGAAATATCTTCGCCATAGGCGACCTCATGACCGAGGCGGGCAAAGCGTTTTGTATCGTAACGGTCTACCGCAGCGGCATCTCTGATCTCAGGCCCTATAACATCACGTGCCTCTTTGCCGAATATCTTGTCGACCTCATACCAGGATGCAAACTCATCTCCCTGCATAGGATAAGTCTTGCGGAGAGGATAGCCCTCCCAGTCATAAGGCATCAGAATACGTTTCATAAACGGATGGTTGTTGACCTTTACGCCAAACATATCATACATTTCACGTTCGGCCCAGTCGGCGGAACGGAAGATCTTCTCGACACTTTCGATCGCCTGATTCTCTTCGATAAAACATTTAATGCGGATACGTTTGCGCTTGTTCATGCTCAACAACTGATAAAATATCTCGAACTGGCCCTTATCTGCAAGCCAGTCTATCGCACTCATCTCGGAAAGCTGTGTATACTCCAAGCTGTCTCTCATCAGTTTAAGTACGCCGAAATTATCTTCGGGCCTGATGTAAACAACCATCTGCTCAACCTGTATATAGGCATCCAGAACTTTAAACTTCCCTTTGATAACTTTCAGATCTGCTGCAAAAACCTCATCTGTAGAAACATCGAACTTGGCAACCTGCGGTGCTACCCAGTAGCGATCGGTATAATAGGACTTCTTCTGTACATTGTCTTTTGGCGTATAAGGTCTCATTACATCAACCTTTTCGGTTTTTGGGATTTATCCGCCTTTTCGGCACGGATCTTCTTCTGAAGCATCATAACTGCATACTGAAGTGTCTCGGGACGAGGTGCACATCCGGGAAGATAGATATCTACCGGTACGATTCTGTCAACTCCCTGCACTGTTGCATAAGTATTGAACATACCACCGGTATTGGCACATGAACCCATGGAAATAACCCACTTCGGCTCAGTCATCTGATCATACAGACGGCGGATGAACTCCGCATGCTTTTTTGTCAGCGTTCCGGCAACTATCATAATATCGGCCTGTCTTGGTGAAGCACGAAAAATCGTACCGAAACGGTCAAAGTCATAACGTGATGCACCCGAAGCCATCATCTCGATACCGCAGCATGCAAGCCCGTATGTCAATGCCCATAATGAGTTGGAGCGTCCCCAGTTGACAAGCTTGTCGATTGACGTCAATGCAACCGGCAGACCTCCGTTTTGTGTATAGTTTACTTGATGCTGTGCCATTCAAGCGCTCCTTTTTTCCATGCATAAATAAAACCGATAGTCAGCAGGATGATAAAAGACATCATCTCTACGAAACCGAACCATCCAAGCGGTTTAAAATCCACCGCCCACGGGAACATAAAAACAATTTCTACATCGAACAGTAAAAACAGCAGCGCAAACAGAAAAAACTGAGGTGAAATTCTGTTAGGCTGCTTAGTTACCTCCGGACCACACTCATAAATTGAGAGCTTGATCTTCTCGGTATCCTTTGCTGCCAGCGAGCGACTTGCCCACCTGGCTATTAATGTCGTCGCATAAAATGCGCCGAACGTGAGCAGAAAGAGTATAAATACTCCAAAATACGGATTTGCAACATTCATGTGTTCCATTTGATCCAACCTTATATTGTTGTTTTCAAACACCCAAAACAGCCAAAACGGCTATTTTACGGCGGTGTCGTTTTTATGAAAAAACAGTTAATGATAATATAACGAAAAGAGGATTAAACGAAAGAAGGATAAAAAAATATTTGCAAAACTGCTGTCACTAATAGAAACAGATTGCAAATAAGTAAAAATACGGGCGTCTGGAAAAGTAACACTAGCTTAAAAACCCCATAGATTTTTCACTGTCAAAGCTGCCGCGCTTCTCTTTTTTTATTTCGGTAATAAAATCATCCATACCAAAAAGCGGTTCTTTTCTGGCAGCTACTGTAAAGGCGGTATTTTTAATCACCATGCTGATCTGTCCGCCAGTCAGCTCATATTCGGCTATCTTTGCAATATCGAAACTCTCTTCATAAGGAGCCTCTTTTGGCAGCATAAGCTTCCAGAGGGCTATGCGCTGATTGAGATTCGGTTTTTTAAACTCGATCTTATAGTTAAACCGGCGTGAAAATGCGGTATCGATATTTTCAAGCAGATTGGTCGTTGCGATCAGTATTCCCCTGAATGATTCGATCTGCTCAAGAAATATATTCTGCATCTGATTGTGCATCTGGTCCGCACTGCTGCCTGTACCGCTGGAGCGCGAACTGAGAAACTGGTCAGCCTCGTTTAGGAGCAGAATCGGCTCTGATTTGGTCTTTTTACTCAGATCATAATACGTATCAAAGATCCTGCGGACATTTTTTTCACTCTCTCCTACATACATAGAAAGTATTTTCGAGCAGTCAAAGCTTAACACCTGACGCTTAAGCGATTTTGCCAGCGAATAGGAAGTCAGGGTTTTGCCGGTTCCGGGAGGACCATAAAAGATTATACGCGCATCAAGCCCCTGTTTTTTGTCTTTTATACCCCAGTCAACAAGACGTGCAACCACCTCTTTATCCATTTGATGCATCAGATTGCGCAGAGTTTCATGTGTCTTGGGATTCAGTACAACATCATCCAGTGATGTGACCGGATCGATCAACTCAAAAAGATCCTGCTCTCTTATCAGCATGTCAAGCTTCAGCTTGTGTACTTTTTTCTTCTTCTGCGGATGCATAATCTTCTGAAGCACATCATCTACAATATAAAATGCCCTTGAAATTCCGCCAAAAGGGTTAAGCATCTCTTCGTAATCTATTATCTCATCACTTACCAGGCGCGCACCGTCTTCCAGAAGAGAGCGGTTCTTGATCCGGTCATACTCATCATGACTGATAAGATCGATAAGCATATTCATCTCCCTGAGGTTGTTGTCACCTGCACTGTACTCCTCTTTCAACAGGGCGAGAAAAATAACCTGCTCTTTTTTATCCAGTTTTTTCTGTTTTAAAAAGCGATCGAGAACTATATTTTCAGAAGTCTCTGCAAGCCGCTCCTCTATTCGCCTTTCCAGAAGCTCCAGTTTATTCTGAATACGGTTGATTCCCAGCGAATGCTCATTTCCGTTATTTCGTATAATGCTCATTTTCTGATAGAGCTCTATTCTGAAAAACTGATCCTGCAGATATTCCAGATGGTCATCATACGCTTTGACATCCGGAAGCGTCATTTCAAGCGAACCCTCTTCAAGCAGCTTTAAAAATGCCGGAGTTAGGGCAATTGCCGTATTTAAAAGCTCAAGACGGGATACGTCACTGATCTTGACGGGGGTGAAACTCTGTTGGGACACCCAACCCATTTCCAAAAGACTTCTCACGCTTCCAAGGTAGTCAAGATAGACATAGCCTTCACTGCCGTAAAGCTGTTTCAGTACATCCGATACAAGTGTGTCTTCCTGGCCCGCAATATATTTCTGTGCCATATACTGCAGTATTTTGGCCTCTTCTTTCTCACATTTGAGCTGATGAAAAATCTGCGTCTCTTCAATATTGTTACTCTCGATAAAATCAACTAAAAATTTCAATATTTCCTCATATTTACATATAATTTTTTACTGCTATCTTCACATAATACTTTAATATTATTACTGTCCCGACAAATAATCCGGGGCTTCGATGCAGTGATTTTGGCAGTATTTTGCAAACCCGGTTTATGTCAGGTTGAAATCGGTAAAATTACCGACTATCCGGCATATTCCTTTTTCAGTATGCGTTTAAGCACTTTGCCGGTTGCAGTTTTTGGCAGCTCATCTACAAAATTGATCGTTTTTGGTATCTTGAAGTTGGCAAGTTCCGCTTTGAGTGCCGCCTTGACATCAGCCTGCGTCGGAATGGTTTCAAATTCATCTTCCAGCTCTAAAAAAGCTATGGGAACTTCACCGTTCTTAGGGTCACTTACACCTATAACCGCGGCCGCTTTGACATAATCGAGCTTCATCAGCTCCTCTTCGATCTCACGCGGATAGATATTGATCCCTTTGGATATGATCAGATCTTTCATCCTGTCTACGATATAAAGATAGCCATCCTCATCCATCTTGCCAAGGTCTCCGGTACGCAGCCATCCGTTTACAATAGTCTCCGCGGTAGCTTCCGGACGGTTCAAGTACCCCTTCATCACGCCGTCACCGCTAATAATGATCTCACCCACATGACCGCGCGGAACTTCGACGAACTCTTCATCAACGATCTTGATCTCATAGCCCGGCAGTGCTTTTCCGACAGAAAGGACTTTCTGTCTGTCCATGGGATTGACCGCTGCCGCAGGAGAGTTTTCACTCAGTCCATAGCCCTCGCTCATATTTGCACGTTTAAAAATCTGCCTAAACTTCATAAGCGTATCCTCACTGAGTGCCGAGGCGCCGGAGATGAAAAGACGGATATTGTTGAACCAGAGAAAATACCACGGCAGCTTCGCTCTTATAAGAGCATTGTAAATGTCCGGGACCCCAAGAAAAACGGTCACCCTTTTAAGCAGAGTCTGCTTTATGATATTGCTGAAAGGAAGAAGTTTGCGAACGATCACCACGGACGACTTTGCGAAAAACGGCATCAGTGTCATAACCGTAAAAGTAAATGAGTGGAACATCGGAAGGTAAACGATAAAACGGTCTTTTTCATTTACGTTAAAGACCTGCTGCCCTCCGATCATATTTGAAAAAAGATTTCTATAGCTCATCAGGGCGCCCTTGGGCTTACCTGTCGTTCCAGATGTATAGAAAATAACCGCTTCGTCATCAAGCTGCATCATTGTGACCGGCTCTTCAATATGCGGCCTGATCGTCAAAACTTCATCAAACATAACGTTCTTCTCGTCAAGAAACGGTGCATCGTCTATCCATACCACGCGCTTAAGGGTATCAACCTTCTTTTCAAGCTCGACAACCTCTTTGGCAAACTGGTTCGACGTTACAAGCAGCTTTGCTTCCGCATCATTGAGGATATACTCAAACTCATTCAATTTAAGCATATTGTTGACAGGGATAACAATGGCACCTATCTTTGTTGCAGCAAAAACCGTGATGACAAACTCTTCGCTGTTTGGTGCGATCAGCGCCACGCGGTCCTTTCTTTGGATACCGCTTATCTCCAGAAAACGTGCAAACGCATCTACTTTTTTCAGAAACTGCGCATAAGTTATCTTCTCATCATCGATGAAAATTGCTGTTTTGTCCCCTATTGAGGCGGCATTTGCCTCCAGTATCTGATAAAAATTCTGGTATGGATAATCAAGTTTCATCAAAATCTGAATTCTGCACCCAGCGTAACCATTACCGCTCCCATATCCGAGAACTCTCCGTCTATCTTGTTTTCGTTTACATTTTTATCTATAGTGCGGTCCTCTTTGACATCCATTAAAACAGCACCGCCGATACTCCATGAATCCGTCATATTGTACATCATACCGGCAGAAAATATCCAGGCATCGGAATCCGGCAGTTCAAAATTAAGAGTCTTTTCCGGAACAGGTGTTTCATCATATGCAAATCCGACCATCACATCAAATGCTTTGATCTTTTGTGTCACACCCACTCTAAACGTATTTGTATCTTCCCAGTCTTTGGCTATAGGATCGTCATAGCCTGGTGTCAAAGGTCCGATACTGCCGGCATAATCAAAATCCAGTGTTTCGTAAGATGACCAATAGGTCCGCTCATAAACCAACTCTACCGTTGTAGAGTACTCGTTACCCTCGTTGAAAGTATATGCTGCCGCTATGTTCAGCGCTGCGGGGATAGGCACCGTTACCTTGGCATCACCGTCATAGATCTTTGGCCCCGTGTAGTCACCGTTATCAGGAAAATAGAGCTTGGCCGTACCGTCAACCGTCAAATCAATATTTGATCGGTAAGTGACTGCAAGGGAGAGTGGTTTGATCGGCCTGTAGCTGATTGCGAGATTGTAGCCAAAATCTATAGAATCCCCGTCCATATCCCGGGATGCGGTTGAAGCACTTTTTACGACGCCGGAGGTATAGGCGACACGAACACCTCCCGCAATAGCCAAAGAGTCTACTATCTTATAGGCAACTGTCGGGTTGAACTCGATCGTCTCAAGTGTAAACTCGTTGGCATAACCTTTTGCCGGCTGATCCTCCCAGCGCTTTGAAAGGCCTGCCGGAACTACTACGCTTGCACCAAAACGAAAATTCCCTACCATTGGAGAGACATAATGGATCGTCGGAACAAGAAAGAACTCTGACTCCGATGTGGATCCTGAGCTGTCCGGAATTCCGCTGCCGGCTGTTGGAGCCTCGCCTTCAAACTTGATTTCACCAAGCATGATATTCGTCAGAGCTGCTTCGATCTTGTTCCCATCCGAATCAAACACCATATTGGCAGGATTGTAGTATGTTGCCGAAGCCCCATGCGCATTGGCAACATACGCTGCCGAAAGCGCTGTTGCACTAATCGAGTTTTCAGGGATCTTATACCCACCTGCCATCAAAACCGTAGAGGCCGCCAGAGAAACCAGTACTATCTTTTTCATTATCTTAACTCTCCTGTAGTGAATAGAGCAGACGGATCTCTTCAGCCCAAATACTTTGATCTATGGTCTCAAGTATTAACGGTATGTCGTCCATCCGCGGATCATTCATGATATATCGAAACGCTTCAAGCCCGATCTTGCCCCTGCCTATGGAGTCATGGCGGTCCACATGTGAACCCAGATCAGGCTTGGAATCATTGAGATGCATGCCCATCAGATATTCAAATCCCACTATCTTACCAAATTCTGCCATAGATGTATCATAAATCTCTTTTGTCCTGATGTCATACCCCGCAGTAAACATATGGCATGTATCGATACAGACCCCCACTCTGGACTTGTCTTCCACCTTGTCTATTATGTGGGCAAGATGTTCAAACTTCCATCCGAGATTACTCCCCTGGCCTGCCGTATTCTCAAGTACAAGCGAGACTCCTTTTGTATGCTCGAGCGTCCGGTTCATATTTTCGGCAATCAGATCCAGACACTCATCCTCACTTATCTTTTTAAGATGGCTTCCAGGGTGAAAATTCAGCCTATCCAGCCCCAGCAGCATGCACCTTTCCACCTCATCGACGAAAGCCTCATACGATTTCTGCCGCTTTTGTGCTTCCGGGTGGCCCAGGTTGATAAGATAGGAGTCATGGGCTAATGCATGTTTTGGCTCGATGCCGCTCTTTTCAAGATTTTTTTTAAATTTATCCACAGTTTCAGCTTCAAGCGGTTTTGCACTCCACTGACGCTGGTTTTTTGTAAAAAGAGCAAA
>MZGN01000044.1 GCA_002085085.1 Helicobacteraceae bacterium 4484_230 | reverse complement strand
GTTCTGTATATGGTCGCTATTCCGGTAGTTACATCCGGATGTTTTTTTTGAATTAGTGTATGAAGTTCTTCAGGCGTCAGGTGACCATGTGAATGGTAGAGCGTTTCAAGTATCAAAGCACGTTGTTTGGTGAACTTGCGCTGTTCTTCATCATCCTGTTTAAGCATCTCTTTGAAATCAGAGAGAAGTTTTTCATACTCGACAGTTGGTTCTTTGAAATCGGTTATGGTCGCCATGCCTACTCGCTTTTGCCGACCGTATGTTCTTTGACATCTTCAATGATCTCTTTTGAGTGTTCGACGGCAATGTCATGTGCAGCTTTACCTGCTTTATCCATGGAATCGCTGAAACTCTTTTTTACAGAATCGACACCGGAGCCGACATCATCTCCGAGCGCTTCCGGGTCGATCTGCATAATATATTGGCCTGTTTCAACCATAATAGGGAAGGCCACACTGTTGGAGAGGGGGTCCTTGAGATTGCTGCGGATCGATTTTATGTTAAAGACGGCATAAGCGATGATCGAAGCTATAAGGAAGAACTTGCCGCTGCTGAATATAAAGCCGAAAATCCTGTCGACTGGTCCCAAACCGCTCTCTTTTGAGAGTTTTTTAAATACCATTCCAAGGATTACCATTACAAGCCAGAAGAGCGCCAGCACCAAAAGAAAGCCTGTGAAGGCAGCAGCCGACTTACTCTCGAAATGAAACAGTTTGTCGCTAAGCATATGGCCGATCTGGTCACCCAGGCGGGACGCTATAAAAATTCCGCCGATAATTCCAACAAGGCCGAAAAGCTCTTTAAAAAAGCCGTTTACAATGCCCTTTAAGCCTAAAAGCAAGATTATTGCCGCAACAACAAGATCGAAATAGTTGATATCCATGATTACACCCTGATGCATTTGATAGCTGTAATTATATCAATAGAAGTTTAAGGCACCTCTAAAATATTTGCAGAAGCCCCAAAACCCCAACTGTTTCATAGTGGGACCTGGGGCGTATCAGACGGTTTTTAGAATATTTTATGTAATATATCAGCCTTATTAAAGGGTGTCTCTAAAAAGCCTTATATTTGAGATTACGTATGGTTTTTTAGAGGTACCCTAAATTGAATGAGGTTAAAAATATGAGCAACTGGACACCGTCAAGCTGGAGAGAAAAACCAATTTTGCAGCAGCCTGTTTATCCTGATGCAGAGCATCTTAAGAGAGTTGAGGCAGAACTGAAGCACTATCCGCCGCTTGTGTTTGCCGGCGAAGCACGCAATCTGAAAAAACAGCTCGGAGAAGTCACTAACGGCAGGGCTTTCCTACTTCAGGGCGGAGACTGTGCGGAGAGTTTTTCGGAGTTCCATGCAGACAATATCAGAGATACGTTCAAAGTGCTTCTGCAGATGTCGGTTGTCATGACTTTTGCAAGCGGTCTTCCTGTAGTAAAAGTAGGGCGTATGGGTGGACAGTTTGCCAAACCGCGCTCATCAGACAATGAGACGGTCGGCGATGTAACCCTGCCGAGCTACCGCGGTGACATTATCAATGCGATCGATTTTTCAGAACAGGCCCGCGTGCCGAATCCCGAGCGCATGATACATGCCTACAACCAGTCTACTGCGACACTGAACCTTTTGCGTGCTTTTGCTTCAGGAGGTTTGGCAGATCTTCATGAGGTACACAAGTGGAACCTGAGTTTTGCCAAACAGAGCGCAATGTCGGAAAAATATGATGAGCTGGCGGAGCAGATCGATAGTTCGCTGAGATTTATGGAGGCTTGCGGTGTAACGTCAAAAACCTACAGAACGCTTCGCGAGACAGATTTTTATACTTCACACGAAGCACTGCTTTTGAATTATGAAGAGGCATTTACCCGTCTTGATTCTACTACGGGTGACTGGTATGACGTATCGTCCCATATGCTGTGGATAGGTGACAGAACACGCCAGCTTGACGGTGCCCATGTGGAGTTCTTAAGCGGTGTCAAAAACCCTATCGCTATTAAAGCCGGTCCGAGCATGGATCCGGATGATCTGGTAAGGCTTGCGGACAGGCTTAATCCGGCCAATGAAGCAGGACGTCTGAATATCATCGTCAGAATGGGTGCTGACAAAGTAGAAGAGGGGATGCCAAAACTTATCAGGGCGATTGAGCGTGAAGGACATAAAGTTGTCTGGAGTTGTGACCCTATGCACGGAAATATAATGAAGTCCGGTAATGGCTACAAAACACGCAAGGTGGATGACATTCTCAGGGAGATGAAACAGTTCTTTCACGTACATGGTGCAGAAGGGACTTTTGCAGGCGGTGTTCACTTGGAGATGACGGGTAAAAACGTGACAGAGTGTCTCGGAGGTTCGTTTAGAATTACAGAAGATGACCTGCAGGGACGTTACCATACACACTGTGATCCAAGGCTCAATTCCGACCAGTCACTTGAACTGGCGTTTATGATTGCCGATACCCTGAAGGCGGCAAGAAAAAATTAAAAGAGGGCACCCCCTCTTTTTTTGAGGAGCTCTTCTTTTATAAAGACTGAAGCATCCGGGCGAGCTCCTCGGGACGGTTGGAAAACTGGATTGCATTCTCTTTTGTAACAACTTTCTTCATAACAAAATCTATTAGTTCCTGAGTCTGTGTAACCATTCCGCTCTCTACCTGGTTGAGCTGCATTTGCGAATAGATCTGGTGTACCTTGTCTTCACGTATCAGGTTGGCGATTGCCGGATTGGTGATAAGAAGCTCCTGTGCAGCTATACGTCCTCCGCCTATCTTTGGCAAAAGTGCCTGCGAGATAATCGCGACAATCGACGTAGAGAGCTGGGCACGTACCTGAGGCTGTTCGTCACCGTTGAATACATCGATAATACGGTTGATGGTCTGTGCCGATGAGTTGGTGTGAAGTGTTCCAAATACCAGGTGGCCTGTTTCTGCTGCCGTCAGTGCGGCTTCTATGGTCTCTTTGTCCCGCATCTCCCCGATCAGGATGACATCAGGGTCTTCACGCATGGAGAATTTAAGTGCATTTGCAAATGAGTCGGTGTCGGTCCCGACATTTCTGTGTGAAAAGAGTGATTTTTTATTTGTATGTACAAATTCCACCGGATCTTCTACGGTGATGATATGGCGCTGTTCCGTTTCGTTTATCTCGTTGAGCATTGCTGCAAGCGTAGTAGATTTACCGCTTCCCGTCGGTCCTGTGACAAGAATCAGTCCTTTTTCGCGTTTTATCAACTCTTTGAAGATCCTTTTGGCGTTCAGGTCATCAAGCGAAGGTATTTCTATCGGAATGATACGAAATGCACATGCTATATCGCCCATAGTACGATAGTAGTTCGCACGGAATCGGCCGATGTCGGGAAGGACGATAGCGAAGTCGATCTCGCTTTTCTCTTCAAACTCTTTCTTCTGTTTTTCACTTAAAAGAGAGTAAGACATATCTTCTATCATCTTTCCGTCAAGTACCGGCAGGTTAAGTGCGACCAGTTTACCGTCGATACGTATCTGCGGTTCTGCGCGTGAAACAAGGTGGAGGTCGGATGCATTATACGCAACAACACTTTTTAGAAGTTTTCGAATATCCAAGGTCTGGCCCATGATTGATCCCTCTTACTCTATGATTTTCGGTACGATAAAGAAGTGGTCTTCACTTCTTGGTGCATGTTTGAGAATCTCTTCGTTGATGCTTTTATCATTGGAGGCAATATCCTCGCGTAGAAGGGTTCCGTTATCTGTCATCGCAAAAGAGTCGTCTACATTTTGTGTATCGAGTTCGCCAAGGTTGTCGACGAACGAAACAATCTCGCTGAGTTGGCTTATGATCTCCTCGCGTTTGTCGTCGGAGATTTCAAGATAAGAGAGTTTTTCAAGACGCTTTAACAGTGCATCATCGATCTGCATGATAATCCTTAAAAATGTAAGTGTAAAAATTGTAACTAAAAAAACCTATATTTTTGGAATATAGATGGTTAATGGCTGCCTGTATCGTGTTTCTTGATATATCATTATAAATATTTACGATAAAATACATTAGTTTATTAAAAGACGCCCCTAAAAGGATTATCTTGAAGATCGCAGAAAAAAAAGCGCGTAAGCGCGAGTCTATTATTTTGACCGCGTTACAACTTTTTTCTACCAAAGGTTTTCATAAAACGACCATTCCGGACATCGCTGACAAACTGCATATGAGTGTCGGAAATCTATATAACTACTTTTCTTCCAAAGATATGCTGGCAAAAGAGATTATCAAGTTTACATCGGAGGTTTTGGGTAATGAGATCAAAACTGTAAATATGATGGATATCTCTTCTGAGGAGAAGATCAGAAAGATAGTCGAAATATATTTTGGTATGGCAAGTGAAAAACCGGAGATGATAGAGTATTTTCTCCGCGTCTATCTTTCGCACAGGGAGGTCTTTGCAGACGGATGCGAAGGTATGACATGCGTCAGTGGGTTTATCACTGAAATAATGATCTTTTTTGATGACGGCGTAAGCAAAGAGGAGCTTCGGGATCAGGATTTTTTTTCCGCTTTTGGGCTTTTTATGGGTTATCTGGGCGGAATGGTATTTCTTAAAGGTGAAGAGATACTGCCGCGCGAGCTTGACGAGTATGTGGATGACATCTCGCGAAATATATATTATGCACTGAAAGCCTGATCCTATGAGCCAAAAGAGACTTAAACTGCTCTGGCTCCAGTCCATTACCTGCAACGGCAATACACACTCTTTTTTAAATCATCCAGATCTTTTCTCCATATTGTCCCATTTTGAACTTATTTACCACCCTGTACTGGAGACTTCCTACGATATACAGGCACTGCTGAGCGGCAGATTGGATTGTGATGTGCTTATTCTGGAAGGTTCATTTAGGCAGGAGGGGTTTAAAAAGGGTGGCATCGAAGTTTTTGAGCTGGTAAAAAATTATGCAGAAAAAGCCAAACATATCATCTCTGCCGGTACATGTTCTACCTTTGGAGGCATATTTAAACAATATGATCCGGATAGTATTTCAGGATTTTGTTTTAACGGCGAGGAGAGGACGGAAAGTTATGAGAAGTATGCTTCCAAGACTATCTCTCTTCCAGGTTGTCCCATACATCCAAAATGGCTTTCGTATGTACTTATGATGCTATCGCATGGTAAAAAGATACCGCTTGATGAACTGCATCGCCCTCAGGAGCTGTATGGTATTACGGTACACACAGGCTGTGTCAGGAACGAGTATTTTGAATGGAAGGTGGATACTAAAGGCTTCGGGCTTAAAGAGGGGTGTTCTTTTTATGAGAACGGATGTCAGGGACCATATACAAGAGGAAGCTGCAACAAGATACTGTGGAATGATACAAGCTCCAAAACCGTGGTGGGTACGCCGTGCTTCGGCTGTACGGAACCCTCTTTTCCCAAGACGGCACTCTATACGACGAAAACCAATATGGGTATTCCGGCGACCATGCCGCTTGGTGTGCCGCGCAGGGCATATTTGACGGCAACCGGCATCGCGAAAAGTTTTAAGATCAAGCGGTTCGAAGAGAGGATTATCACTTATGATAGTTAAAAAGCTCATAGAGAAGATAGAGGGTGAGGCAGAGCTCGATTTTACGTTTGACAAAGGAAAAGTAGAGGATGTAAGGATCAGCTTCGGCTTTTACAGGGGGATAGAAGAGATACTGGCAGGCAAAGACCCGTATGATGCACTGGTGATCACGCCCAGGGTATGCGGCATCTGCAACCATGCACATCTTATTGCCGCAGTCAGGGCTCTGGAAAACGGTTATGAAAGTGCCGGGGCAAAGATCAGTCTTACGGATAAAGCTAAAAATATCAGGGAGTTTACACTTGCCTGCGAACTGATACAAAATCATATGAAATGGTTCTATATGACCATTCTGCCTCAGCTGGAAAAACTTTTGGATGACAGAAGCGGGGAAAATCATGCACTCAAGGCTTCCTACTTCTCATCGACCATCACGAAAGCATTGGCCATATTTGCTGGACAGTGGCCGCATTCGGGTTATGCGGTACCAGGAGGGGTTACATGCGATCCCACTTATATAGATGTTATGCAGGCGGAAAACCTTATAGATGAATCTATCAGGTTTTTTGAGCAGATGGTAGCGGGCATTCCAATGCACAAATACTTAAACATTGATTCGGTCTCAGAGCTGCATAAAATAAATGGTGATTTGGCAAGAGTACTGAGACTTTTGGGGGCAAGCAGGATGGCTGAAACAGGAAAGAGCCATGACAGATTTATCGTTTTTGGAGACTGTATTTTATTTAAGGCAGGCAAATCAATGGCAACTACCGTATCTAATGTCGATATACAATATGTAGAGGAGATGCTGCAAGCAGGAACGACGGCAAAGGCAGTGACCTACAAGAACAGATTTTTTGAAGTCGGTCCTCTTGCGCGCGCAATGGTGGCAAAAGAGCCCATTGTCAAAAGTCTGCATAAACGATACAAGGATTCACTGATTACCAGAGTGTTTGCAAGGGTTCATGAGGTGGCGATCCTTCTGGAGTATAGTAAAAAACTGCTGCAAAATCTCGTGTTGAATGAACCCTCATGTACTCTTCAAAATCATCTAAAGGCAGTTGATTTTGAAGGTGTAGGCGTAGCAGAGGCGGCCCGAGGTTCTCTTATACATAAAACGACTGTAAAAGAGGGGCTTATAGCAAAATACGAGATCATTGTACCTACCCAATGGAACCTCGGCAACAGCAGTAATACGGAACAGGGAGTTGCGGCAAAAGCTATGATTGGCTCTTCCGATCCGGAAGAGGCCGGTTTTATATTCAGGGCATTCGATATCTGCTCTGTCTGCACTACGCAATGATACATTTTCCATATTCGTTCATTTCAGGCTCTGTTAAATTTCCAAAGCAAGCTGCTTGACCGAAATGCCTAAAATTTAGCAGAGGATTTTATTGTCCTCACATATCTACAGATTTTACAGATACTATTGCAGTTTTCATTGGGCTTCTGTTGTATAATTGTCGCGCAGATTGAAAAACACTGCTAAAAAAAACAGACATAGTTTTGATAAATTTCTAAACAATTTGTCTCTTGCAAATCAGCTTAGGTTCCATATGGCAAAAATGATTATGCAGAACCATATGAAGGCGGTGTTTACAGTCAGGAGCAACAGCAAAAGTGTTTAAAATATACGCAAAGGAAAACAGCAGATGATTTTGAATAATCTTACCCTTCTGTTTGTTGAAGATGATATTGATACGCAGATACAGATCAAAATGATTTTTAAAGATGATGTAAAGGCGTTTTATCAAGCCTATGATGGCGAAGAGGGGCTGGAGCTTTATAAAAAATACAGTCCGGATATTGTCCTGACTGACATCAATATGCCCAGGATGAGTGGTCTGGATATGTCCGGCAGGATAAAATCCATCAATCAAAGCCAGCACATCCTGGTACTGTCTGCGTTTGATGATAAAGATATCCTACTTGAAGCCATAAATATGGGTATCGATGGTTTTATAGTAAAACCTATCGATATCGAATCGTTATATAAAAAACTGGATTATATTGCCCAAAATCTGCTAGACAGGGCAGAAGCGCAAAATATAAGACAAAAAGAGATAGAACTCAAGCAGAAAGAGGAGATGCTTGAACTGTACAATCTGGCCCATTATGATATATTGACAAACATTCCAAACCGTTTTCTTTTTAACGAAAAGTTGGATCAGGCCATAGATAAAGCCAAAGAAATGCATAACAAAACGGTTCTTTTCTTCATCGATCTCGATAATTTTAAGATAATCAATGATACATATGGCCATAAGGTCGGAGACCATGTTCTCATTTGTGTAGTCAACAGTATAAAAAGCGTTATTCGAAACAACGATACTTTTGCACGTATAGGAGGAGACGAGTTTGCATTGATCATAGAAAATGCTCTGGACAAGGCATGCCTGGAAGAGTTGGCTAAAAAGATCATAAAAGCTTCAGCTTCTCCAATATACTTTAAGGATTGCACGATAAATATCTCCTGTAGTGTCGGCATAAGCCGCTATGGTTATGACTCAAAAAGCAAAGACGAGCTTATACATTACGCGGATTATGCTATGTATAATGCAAAATCATTGGGAAAGTCACATTATAGTTTCTATGAGGATTGTGGTCATGAAAGATGATTATGCAGAACCATAATGTGCTGTATCATGTAGACAGTCTGTATCCTACACCATATTCGGTTTTCAGATAAATTGCCTTATTGCCGTTGTCTCCTATTTTTTTGCGAATATTTTTTATATGATTGTCAAGTGAACGCGGAGAGCTTACGGAGGATAACGTATGGATCAGAGTCTCTCTCGTTACTGTTTGATTTTTCTGTTTTATCAGAAGTGAAAGTATTTCAAACTCTGTGGTTGTCAGATCAATGATTTTATCTTTGAAATATATGGTCGAGTTTTATGATTTTATCTTTGAAATATATGGTCGAGTTTTTTATTTGAAATACGCTTTTTTCTTCATTTGTACGTATCTCGCTGTTTTTTCCAAGCTGTACCCAGATCCTGGCCTCAAGCTCTTCCAGGTCCAACGGTTTTACCATATAGTCGCTTGCCCCATATTTGAATGCCGAGATTTTATATTTTGTATCACTGTATGCGCTGGTGACTATAATAGGTAGAGAGATGCGGTTTTTTATACTTTTCAGGATCTCAAATCCGTTGAAATCAGGTAGATTTATATCGAGAAGAACCAAGTCATAGTCCTGAGTATTGATATGGAAGATACCGTCTGCAACGGTAAAGACAGGCTTGATGTCAAAACCGCATGTTTTTAGAAATTCACAAATCAGTTCTGAAGCCATTTCATCATCTTCAATAAGAAGTATCTTAACAGTGTGCATAAAACAGACCTTTGACATAGATTTTACTGATTTTAGTGTAAATTTCATTAGATTGATACTGTATACTGTAAGAAAAACTACCGAAAATAAAGATAGTATGCATAAAGGCTACATATAATATTTTATCAATGCTGTATTTGGTATGAAATAAAATAGAAGGATGCCGTATGGCAAGTGAAAAACATAATGATATACAGATGAATATGATAAAAAATATTTTACTGACAGTGGGTGTTGCATTTTTATATTTTGGGACCGGTAAACTAAGTCTCGATCTCCTTTTCGGGCACAACATAGTAAATCTTGGGGTTTTTGCCCCGGAGGGACTGGCACTTGCTTTTGCGCTCTATTTTGGCAGAAGGGTTTGGTTTGGGATCTTTATGGGTCAGTTTTTGCTAGCCTATTATAACAACGTAAATATATTCTCGTCTTTAGAGATATCTGCGATCAATGCAACGGAAGCACTTGTGGGTATCGCTCTTTTTTACAGGTTCGGACTCAACAGGGAACTTAAGACATTTCGGGATGTTTTTGGCTTGACTTTTATCATAGTTTTTGTTTTGCAGGTATTTAGTAGTCTTCTTTCTAATATTTCGCTTCTTTTTCATGGGCAGATAGTCCAAGAGCAGTTTTTGCATTCTGTTTTTTCGTGGTGGTTTGGAAATGTTATGGGGCAGCT
>MZGN01000140.1 GCA_002085085.1 Helicobacteraceae bacterium 4484_230 | reverse complement strand
GAGCCGGATGCGCCTGAGGGAGAATTCGGAAAGTTCAGGACACCCGGCGTAAAAAGCATAGATGATCTGGCCTCTTTTTTCCGAATAGATCCGTATTATACGATCAAAGCCGTTGCCAAACGCGCGATCTATGAAGACGGTGATGAGGTAGTGTTCTTTTTTCTGCGTGGAAGTGATGATCTGCAGGAGGCAAAAGCCGTCAATGCTGCCGGGGCACTGGATATTGCAGATGTCAGTGAAGAGGAGATAAAAGAACTCGGTTTTGTTCCGGGTTTTATCGGTCCACGCCAATGAAGAGGATTACCATTTTGTAGGCGTTCATATGGATGCGGTTGAAAATGTTGATTTTGCAGAACTTTATGAGGTTCAAGAGGGTGACGGATGTCCGTATTGTGACGGAACACTCTCGTTTACCAAAGGGATAGAGGTAGGCCATATCTTTAAATTGGGAACGACTTATTCCAAACCTCGCGGTGATCGAACAGCACCATGATGAGAAGGGGTGCGTTTGGACCAGGTCCACCGCCCCTTACCTTGTAAATATCATGATCTCCAATATCAAAGACGAAGCACAGCTGGAGCTGGGCGAAAAGCTTTATGCAGAGTTTGTCGAAGCCGGCATCGGATGCCGAGCTGATAGGCTTTCCATATACGGTAATCATTGGAAAAGAGCTTCAAAACGGTAATGTACAGATATTTGACCGACAAGCAGGCCAAAAGAGCGATATCCCGGCCGATAATGTGTTTGGATCTATCATGGAGCGTCTGGGATGATCTATTTTCTTATCTATCTCTTTTTCGAGGTGATCGTATCTGTTAATATCTCGTCTGCGATAGGCGGGCTTAACACCTTTTTCGAGATTATGCTCTCGGCATTTGTAGGAATCAGTATTTTGATAAATTTCCGCTCCACTTTGAGTGAGAACATGAGTGCTTTTTCAATGAGCCGTATAGATCTTGAGGAGTTCCAGCGTCTAAATATTTTTACGCTTGTCGGAGCATTTTTGCTGATAGTACCCGGCTTTTTGACGGATATTTTGGGATTGATGTTGCAATTTAGCGTTTTTACTAAGATGTTGGTTAACCGTTTTACGGCAAAATCCCATATGAATAGACCAACACACCACCAAACTACAATTGAAAAGGAAGATAATGTCATTGATGTTGAAATTATTCACGACGATACTGTTAAGCACTAGCCTGTTTGCTGCAAGCAGCAGCGACATAGAGTCATTTTTGAAAAAGCGTATCGGAAAAAATCCGAATATTACAGAGCTGAATATCAAGGTTGTCGACAAGCAGCCTCTTGAGCAGCTTAAGGGCTGGGAAGCTTTCACGGTAAGTCTGAGCGCAAAGATCAAGCGCGGAGGTAATGTTCAGTCGGTCAAGCAGAGAATGATCTATTTCGCAAGCGGCAGTATCATCACATCGGAACTCACTGATATGAAAAGCGGCCAGGAGCTCAAAGACGCTATAGTTCCTGATTTCAAGCCGGAATTTTATTCGCCTATGAACCTTATATACGGTAATGCCGATGCCAAGCACAAGGTAGCTATTTTTTCAGATCCACTATGTCCTTTCTGCAGAAAATTTGTTCCTGAAGCTATAAACTATATGAAGCAGTACCCTGAGACATTTGCGATCTATTATTACCATTTTCCTCTTGCAAGGATTCACCCGGCAGCGGTAACTCTTACAAAAGCGGCAATAGTCGCAGAGCATCAGGGGCGTAAAGATGTTGTTCTTAATATGTATAAGGTCAACATAAGTGCCGGTGAAAGAGATGAGAAAAAGATACTCGATGCTTTCAACAAAACACTTAACACAAATGTAACCGTAAAAGACATACATTCGAAAGATGTTGAAAATACAGTTGCTTTCGATGAAGATGTTATAGCATCCATGATGGTCGGCGGAACACCTACGATCTTTTTTGACGGTAAAAAAGATGCATCGAAGAAGAAATTTAGAGAAGTAAAGGTCAAATAGTTTATGGAAAAACTGATCATAGCAACACGCGAAAGCAAGCTGGCGATGTGGCAAAGTGAGCATATAAAAGAGAGACTTGAGGAGATGAATCCGGGATTGGTCGTAGAGTTGCTGCCGATGAAATCTCTCGGGGACAAGATTCTTGATGCTCCGCTGGCAAAGATCGGTGGAAAAGGCCTGTTTCTCAAAGAGCTTGAAGAGGCGATGTTCCGCGGTGATGCGCATATGGCTATTCATTCGCTGAAGGATGTTCCCACGCAGATGCCTGAAGGCCTTGTGCTGGCTGCCATAACGGAGCGTGAGGATGTGCGTGATGCAATGCTCAGTGACAAGTATACCGATCTGGATGATCTGCCAAAAGGTGCAGTAGTGGGTACTTCGTCTCTTAGACGGCAGATGCAGCTAATGCGCATACGCCCTGACCTTAAGATCAAATGGCTGAGGGGAAATGTCAATACGCGTATCCGAAAACTCAAAGAGGGGCAGTATGACGCTATCATACTTGCGGCAGCCGGTGTAAACCGTCTGGAGCTTCAGGGTGAAGTTAAATACTTCTATCCTATCTCACTTATGGAGATGATTCCCGCTATGGGGCAGGCGGCGCTTGGTATACAGACCATAGACGATCCCGAGGTGCTCAGGATTGCCCGTGGTCTTGAAGACGAGCTAAGCCGTATCGAGACTACGATCGAGCGCCAGTTTGTAGATACTCTGGAGGGGGGCTGCCAGGTTCCCATCGGCGTAAATGCTACTGTACTGGAAAATGACGATATCATCATAAAAGCCGTTTTGGGAATGCCTGACGGCTCCGACATCCTCAGTGAGACCAAGCTTGTAAAGCGAGACGGCTATGAGAATGTCGGCAAAGAGATGGCAGATGCTATGATAGAGCTTGGAGCAAAAGAACTTCTGGCAGCTGAAAGTTATCGACGAACCATTGGATATCTATCTTGAGATCCCGCACCTCGCTTATGCCGAGATAAAAAAAGAGGACTCCAAAGCCCTTCTTTTTACCCATCCCATAGATAAAAAGAACAATAGAAGCTTCGATATACCGGTAGCCATGAATCTTTACGGCTCTTATGAGCGTACAGAGCTGCTGTTCGGGCGCGGTGTAGAGTCCGTGGCTTCCGAGATTGAAAAACTGCTTCACATGAAACCTCCCTCCACGCTAAAAGACAAGCTCTCTATGCTTGGTGACCTTTTTTCTCTCAAGTCCGTTTTTCCAAAACGCCTCAAAGCAGAAGGTGAATGTCAGCAGGTTAAATATCTTGATGGAGATGTAGACCTGTACAAGCTTCCCGTCCTTACGACATGGGAACAGGATGGCGGACCGTTCATAACGATGGAACCTCGGTATGTACCGGCTGCAGGTCTATGACAAAAACCATCTGGGAATGCACTGGCAGATACACAAAGATGCGTCACACTTTTTCGACCAGTATCAGGAGGCGGGAGAGAAGATGCCGGTCTCTATAGCGATCGGCGGTGATCCGCTTTATACATGGTGCGCTACCGCCCCTCTGCCGTATGGGGTTAATGAACTTCTGCTTTACGGCTTTGTAAAAAAATCGCCGGCGCGGCTGGTTAAGTCGCTTACAACACCGCTTTACATTCCGGAAGATGCCGATTTTGTGATAGAGGGGTTTGTCGATCCGTCCGAGATGAGGATCGAAGGGCCTTTTGGCGACCATACGGGCTACTATACGCTTGAAGAACCTTATCCTGTTATGGAAGTGAGTGCCATAACACATAAAAATGATCCTGTTTTTCTGGCTACTGTCGTAGGAAAGCCGCCGCTTGAAGACAAGTACATGGGCTGGCCGACCGAGCGTGTGTTTTTGCCTCTGCTCAAGACGAATGCGCCTGATCTTATCGACTACCATATGCCTGAAAACGGTGTCTTTCACAACCTTATCTTTGCCAAGATGAAAACGCTTTACAAAGGTCATGCCAAGCAGTTTATGCACGTCTTCTGGGGTGCAGGGCAGATGAGTTTTGTCAAACATGCTGTTTTTGTAGATGAGAAGGCACCCGACCTGAATGACTATGAAGCTTTTACGGCTTATGTACTGGATCGTTTTTCAGTTAAAAAAATGTTTATTTCCGAGGGAATTGTAGATGCACTGGACCACTCCAGTCCGGAAGAGCTTGTCGGGGGCAAACTGGGGATAGACGCAACATCGGCCGATGAAGTGAATCCGCCGGCACTGCTTGGCAATGAAGAGCTTTCTGTAAAGATCAAAGAGATTCTCGATGAGGCCGCAGGAGTTCATCAGTTTATGCTGCAGACTGCCAACCCGATCACTGTGGTATCGCTAAACAAGAAGCGCCCGATGAAAGAGTGTTTCAGGCTCCTTAAACCGCTGTTTCAACACCTGCGCATAGTTGTCTTCGTCGACGAGAAGAACAATGATATAGAAAATGCCTATATGCTTACATGGCGTGTAGTAAACAATATGGACGCACAGCGCGATATCTTTATCGACGGCGATACGGTTGGGATCGACGGGACAAATAAAACAGGAATCGACGGATTTGACCGCCGTTGGCCGGATGACGTGGAGTGTACACAGTCCGTAGTGGATTCTCTGAAAGAGAGAAAACTGTGGGATCTCGATGAGAAATTTGAAAAGAAGTATCAGCTATAAATACAACATTCGTGCGGTAATTTTTTTAATCAACCACCAGAAGCAGGCGAAACTGCATGATGTCTGCGTGGCCGTTGAGAGGATATCTGCCTGTTTGCGATGAGGCTTTATCCAGATTTGCGCGACTCCACTGTACGTGAAACTGTATATCGCGTCTTGGATGCCAGATCAAACCCAGTGATGTAATATCCATTTCACCTCCTTTTATTGCCCGGTCACTCAAATCCATATACGAGTAGCGGGCAGATAGCTCAACCGCCCCCCACCCTTCCTTACTGAAATCCAGAATCGGTGTAATACGGCGTACAACTGCCCTGCGATAGTTGTACTCCCGGTGTTCTCCGGTAAAAAAATAGTTGGCAGCAACATGAAAGCCTTTAAATATGGGGTTTCTGGATTGTGGCGCATCGACAGCCGTTGCGGTATATTCTGATGCCAGCCAGAGCGGGCCGTCCAAGTATGTCAGCTCCAGATTTACAGTATTTGATGAATCGGCGGTAAACTCTCCTGTGTCAAGCCACGGGTCTACAAAATACTGCTCCGGGCCGACATCATAACGAACGGTTTTTTCCCTTATGTCTTCATAGCGATATGCGGTGCCTAAATGAAGCAGCCTTTGCGCCTCTTTATCTTCATATGCAACTGTTGTCACCCTTACGACAGCCTGGCGATTGCTTTTGGACCAGGAGTTCGTGCCGCGTTCAAAATAGCGGCTGTAAAATCCGGCCTTCCAGGTGATGCGTTTGTCTGCTACCAGATTACTGATGCTGATGCCCGTATTTCGCGATGACAGAAGTGCATCGAGGTGCATAGGGCGTTCCATTACCTGTTCGAACACCATCCCCATTGTACGCTCCATCGAGATAGGCTCTTTCATCTTGCCGATCTGAACCCTGGTATACTCTCCCCATACAGGGATTCCCAATACAAAATCAAAAAGGGTAAAGCGGTCGTCTTTTGTGCTGTTGAAATCGTGTGCAAATGAGTTGACCGACCCACTGGCAAGATAGGTCCATGCCCTGTCAAAATTTATGGTTCCTCCGACACCGAGACGGATTCCCCTTATGTCTCCCCTGTTGTAATCGCTTAAATCCCCAACCTGTTCCAGGTTTGTGGCGTCCTGGTGAAATGATGTGCCGTCAAGTGCCATCATCGCCAGTGCCCGCATGTTGACCCATTTGCTATTGATGGCATTCCAGTCATATTCGGAGGTGTTCAGATCGTTTTTTATCATAGGAGGGTATTGACAGGGTATTGACCTGTTACGGCATGCAGTAAAAGACTTAAAAAAATTATGATAAAAATAAAGATAAGTCTGCAACGCTGCATCATATGCTCCAAAATTAAAAAACTGCCAACCCTTATCTGTATTTTACTCTATTTTTTCCATTATAAGTGCCTTTATCGGGAGGATATATGCTTCTGTTTTATATAGCTTGTAGTATTATGAGTTTAAAAAAATGCCGACAGGTAAAAGGATAAAAATAATGATTGGCAAACTTCTAAAACCTGTTTTATTACTATTGATATTTGGCGGGGTTGTATTTGCGCAGGATCCGGGCAAAACGGTTGTCACCACAAAACACAACAAGAGTCTGACTGTCGGTGAGATCGCGGAGATACAGCCTGGCCTGGGGACTATAATGATGGAGTTCGGGCACAGATTTTATATAGCCTATTATGCTGCGAAAGCAAAAAACTGGGAGTTGGCAAAATATGAGCTGCATGAACTTGTAGAGGCCCAGGAGGTGGCGGAGACTACGCGTCCAAAATACAAAAAGCAGCTAAAAGATTTTGAAGACAGCTCTATAGAGAAGCTGCAGGAAGCGGTGAAAGAGAAAGACTGGAAAAGTTTTGAAAAAAGATATGCCGAGGCGACAAAAGCCTGCAACGCCTGTCATGTTGCAAACGGGCATTCGTATATCAGATACAAACTGCCAAAACAGGCACCGGAATTTCTTGATATGAGTCTACGATAGATATAGTCATATAATTGTCGGAGGAGTTATCCTTTTTCCAAGTAGTGCATAGCTTTTTCCGACCCTGGCAACAGGCTCGTAATCCAGTGTAAACTTCTGTTTGTCCACTATAATTTCATCAGCTATATATTGCTGTTTTATTTCAACGACAAGCGGTATGGTTTTTGAGCCTTTAAGCTCTATCTCCTGGTAAAATTCACAAAAAAATGCACTTGGAGTTCCCTCTGCTACCGGCGGAAAACCATCTGCTATATTTTTTGTAACTATATTAAACTCATCTGTCTCACTTTTCGAGCTGTGCAGCTCTTTTGAACTGAAGTGCATTTTTTCGAGCAGCTTTTCATCTACCATACAGATAGTACATTTTTTAGTCTCTCTTATGGTCTCTCTTATGTTTTTGAGCGTGTCTTTTTCGCTCCCGTCGCTTTTATGCCCGATAGATATCATCATAGTCGCCGGTTCTGATGACAAACCCATAAAGTAGCTGAAAGGCGCGATGTTTGTCACTCCGTTGTTTTGCGTAACAACCCATGCTATCGGCTGTTTTGTTTTACCGGTTGTACCGTGTTTTATACTTGGGTATTTTCATCTGTATTGTAGTTCAATATGTTTAAGATAAATTTATCGGCTTCTCTTGACTTATGCACATATGTTCGTTATAATCCGGACATATGTGCATAATAAATTAGATTTGCTTAATCTGCAGATTATTAAAAAGGATAAAAAATGAAAATAGCGATTCCCGTAAAGATGAACAGGGAAAATCCGCCGTTGGCGCCGCTGTTTGGCAAAGCCAAATGGTTTGCCATAGTGGAAGACGGCAGTATTGAAATAGTTCAAAACATGCAAAAGGGAGGAAGGGCAGTTATAGAGTGGCTCAGCTCCATGAATGTAAATATTATAATTTTTCGGTAAAGGCAGAGGCAGAGGAATGTGCCGAAGGCAGGAAATGTTTCAGGATCAGAAGATTGAAGCGGCAGACTCACGGCAGGGTTATGGAAGAGGCAGAAGAAATGGCTGGGGCCAAGAGCCGTCTTAGAAATATTCTTCTCTGTATTTAAGAGATAAAGGCTGTATATTGCGTGGCAGAAAAAGAAAAAACAGATATATAGATGCCGATCACAGCGGGGTATGTTTCAAGCCCTGCGGGGTTCAAAAAGCCGGTTTGCAAACGGTAGTTCTGTATGAAGATGAGATGGAAGCTGTAAGACTGGCTGATTTCGAGGGGCTTTACCAGCAGGAGTGTTCGGATAGAATGGGTATATCCCGTACAACATTCTCCAGGCTGATAGAGTCTGCAAGAAAAAAAATTTCAGATGCTCTTGTGAACGGAAAAGCGCTTGTAATAAAAATGAATGGCGGGAATGGACATCACTCCCCGGACAGCTACGATAACAAATGAAAAAAATACATACATCCCTGTCGGTAGTTGTCAGAATTTTGTTATGGCTTCTTATGCTTGCGGGCGGGGCAGCTTTGG
>MZGN01000043.1 GCA_002085085.1 Helicobacteraceae bacterium 4484_230 | reverse complement strand
ACTTTGCGGCTTTTGAGGGTAGTATTAGTCTCTGTTTTTTTTACAGGCACACTGCTTTTAGAGCGTTCCTGGCAACCGGCAGTACAAAAAACGGCTGCTATGATAAACAGTAAAAAAATTTTATTGTTTATACTTATCATGGTTATAATTATAGCATTTTATTGGTTCCGGGAATTACTTCCCCTCCCTCACTGTCGTTTATGCTCTGCTTTGCTAAAATATCTTTTACTTTGAAAAGATATATTTCAAGCATTCAAACTGCTATTGTAAAGAAAACAAGATGTCTGTTAAACAACAAATTTTAGAAACCATAAAAACCCGCCCTCTTATCATAGACGAGCTTTTAAACGTCACATGCCCCGAGGTAATGCAGGAGATATTTCATGCTTATCTTACTGCCGGGGCAGACCTTGTTACGACAAACACTTTCGGTTCATTCAGCTGGGTTCTGGATGAATACGGCATCTCCCACCGTGCCTACGAACTGACAAAGGCAGGGGCGGAACTTGTCAAAAACGAGTGTCGGAAGTTCAGCACACCGGAACATCCGAGGTTTTGTCTGGGTTCAATCGGCCCTGGGACAAAACTGCCCTCTCTGGGGCATATAACCTACGATGAGATGTTTGAGGGTTATACGGAATTCTGCCTGGCCCTTATAGACGGCGGGGTAGATATTTTTCTGCTCGATGCTGATAGGTACTGATGCCCAGACCATCGCGACCATTTTGGAGCCTTTTAATATACTCAGTCTCGGCTTCAACTGCGGAACAGGACCACAACAGGTAGAAAAACATGTTAAAACTTTAAGTGAAGTCTGGCATAAGCCCATATCTGTCCATGCAAATGCCGGACTTCCGCAAAACCGCGGAGGATATACATACTACCCAATGGGTCCGGATGAGTTCGCAAACCAGCAGGAGAAGTTTTTAGAGTATGACGGGGTAAGCTTTTTGGGCGGATGCTGCGGCACAACCCCTCAGCATATACGCGCTCTGGTGAATCGTGTAGCCTCTGCTACTCCAAAAACGGCACGCGGAAGCCATCCAAACTCTTTGGCTTCGCTCTTTGGCACGGTCGAACTGAAACAGCAGCCTGCGCCGCTTTTGATGGGAGAGAGAAGCAATGCTACGGGAAGCAAAGCTTTTCGCGAACTCCTTCTCGCAGAAGATTACGAGGGAACCCTGAGCGTTGCCCAGCAGCAGGTAAGAGCAGGAGCCCACGTTATAGATGTAAACGTCGGCTTTGCGGGCCGCGATGAAACAAAAGACATGAATGCGGTTATGGGGATGTACAACCAGAAGATATCCATCCCGCTTATGCCGGACTCCACACAGACAAAAGGGCTGGAGACTGCACTGAAAAATATAGGCGGCAGGCCCATACTGAACTCCGTAAACCTGGAAGACGGGGAAGGAAAGTTCGATGAGATCTGTACTCTCGCCAAAAAATTTGGTGCAGCTCTTGTATGTCTGACCATCGATGAAAAGGGAATGGCAAAGACAGTTGAGAAGAAACTGGAAGTGGCTGAGAGGATTATAGAGCTCGCCACTTCAAGGCATGGGCTGAAGAAAGAGGATCTTGTTTTCGATGTTTTGACGTTTACTCTGGCAAGCGGCGACGAGGAGTATCTTGATGCCGGCACAAATACCATAGAGGCGATAAGAAAACTCAGAAAAAAGCACCCGGAAGTAGGAGCGGTACTCGGACTCTCAAATATCTCGTTCGGACTGGACAAAGACGCAAGACCATACCTTAACTCTATGTTTTTACACCACTGCGTGGAGGCTGGGCTTACAAGCGTTATCATAAATGTCAAGCACATTATCCCTGTCAATAAAATATCTCCGCAAGACCAGAATATCTGCAACAACCTGATCTTCAACAGGGGCGAAGAGCCCCTCTTTAAGTTCATAGAGCACTTCAGTACGAAAGAGGCGATAGATACCGATGAGCAGGATGCCGAGTATCTCGCTATGAGCGACGAGGAGAAGATAGCCAAACTTCTTATGGACGGCGACAAGGAGAGGATGATACCTTTGGTGGAGGAGGTCCGTCATAAAATAGCTCCCGAGAAAATAGTGAACGAAATACTCATAGAGGCTATGAAGGTAGTTGGAGAGCTTTTCGGAAACGGGCAGATGCAGCTTCCGTTTGTTTTACAAAGCGCCGAGACCATGAAAACGACTGTTGACTATCTAAACCCTTATCTGCCAAAAGTCCAAAAAGAGGTTGACACGACCCTTGCGCTTGGCACCGTCAAAGGCGATGTGCATGACGTAGGAAAAAACCTTGTTGACATCATACTCTCAAACAACGGCTTTAAAGTAAGAAACCTGGGGATAAAAGTAGAACTTGAGGAGTTTATACAAGCTATGAGAGAGGGGCACATAAGTGCTTTTGGAATGAGCGGGCTGCTTGTAAAATCAACCCAGGTTATGAAAGAAAACCTTGAAATACTTCAAAAAGAGGGGATTAAAATACCCATTCTATTGGGCGGTGCCGCGCTGACCCGCTCCTTTATAGATGACTTTTGCCGTCCTGCTTATGACGGACCTATCTTTTACTGCAAAGATGCTTTTGACGGCGTAACTGCCATGAGCCGTATAGAAGCCGGAAATTTAGATACCGACCTGCACGGCAAAGAGAATGAAGAAAAGGCCGTAAAAGAGAAAAAAGAGGTGATTATCCCGCCTTTTGAAGAGATCCGCATGCCGGACAGGAGTGTAAAAGTACCTACTCCTCCTTTTTGGGGCAGAAGAGAACTGAAACTGACTCCCCAGCAGATAGAAACGGCTTTTGAGTGGATAAACCATAAACTGCTTTTTAAATCACGCTGGGGTTACAGTTCCAAAGGAATGAGCAAAGAAGCTTACCAAAAACAGCTGGATGAGACAGTCTGGCCGGCTTACGAAAAACTGAAAGAGAGGTTTCTCGACGAGGGGCTTTTTGAGCCGACCATTCTCTACGGATACTGGCCGTGCAGAAGTGATGACAATACGCTTTTAATCTTTGATGAGAATGAAGGCTATCACTCTGAGAGTGAAGTCAACCGTGAACATCTTGAAAAGGTTATAGGCAGAGCTGTAAAACAGTTTACCTTTCCAAGACAGTCAAAACCGCCGCATCGTGCATTGAGTGACTTTTTTCATTCTGATCGCCATGATGTTGTGGCGCTTACCTGTGTCAGTGCAGGCCAGAAACTGAGTGAAATCGAAAGCGAAATTTATCAAAGAGGTGACTATACCGAGTACTATCAGTTTCATGGTCTGGGAGTGGAGCTTGCAGAAGCATTGGCGGAGATGGCACATAAACAGATCAGGCTGGATTTGGGCATAGCGGCGGACGAAGGAAACACTTTGGCTGATGTAAGAATGAACAGATACCAGGGAAGCAGATACTCTTTCGGCTATGCAGCCTGTCCCGATCTGGAACTAAACCGCCCCCTCTTCGATTTATTAAAACCCGAAGAGTTTGGCATCGTTCTTAGCGAAACTTTCCAAATTCATCCGGAACAGTCAACTACGGCACTGATAGTCTATCACCCAAATGCCACGTACTACAATATCTGATCAATAGTGCAGATTGACGGTGATGCTTGTGTCACCGTCGACAGTCAGAGACGCTTCTTCAAAAGACGGTGCGGAAAAGATCCCCCTGGCATTGTTCGAAAACCCGTAGCCCTCAAGAGGAATACCAAAAAAATTCTCATCCAGCAGACGGTTTCCGTTTTTATCATGATAAACAGACACTGCATATATCCCGTCTTCTATATTTTTAAAACTGCATGTTACTTCCGGGGAATCCGCTAAAAGATACACTCCCCTATACTCTTTGCCAATAGTCGGATAGGGATCATCCGGGCGGAAAAGACCTATTCCGATGTTTGACCCCGGATCTACCTGGACCCCACTAACAGTAATATTTAAACTCCATCCATATGCCAGGGCGCCTGAAAGTATGGCAAAATTCAGATACCTTATTATCATAAATTTCTTTTTTTCTTATCTTTTTTGATCGCCTATTTTCAGCTCATAGCCATACAGGCTCTTATCGACGCTGAAAGCATGAGGACTGTTCAGCTCAACCACAAAGCTGTAGTATTTCTTATGGGCACCTAAACGTACCTCGTAAAACGGGGAGATATCAAATTTATGTTTTCTGGTGGCAAAGTCTACATTATGGCGAAAATTAAGGATTATGACTTTTGGGTCTTCGGCGATAAATGCTTTTATCAGGTTGTCTTTTGTCTCTATATGTATGTTGTTTTCACTGACAATTATTCTAATATATTGAAAATTTACTATCTCCTGCTCTTTCTCTTCAGAACTGTTTTGATCTCTGGCCGAGATAGTGTTTTTATCGTTATTGCCAACTTGATCCTCTTTAGTCTCAGTATCTTTTATATTGGGTATGATTTGGTCATTTTTAACCTGAGCGGCTGTGACAGCAGCTTTTACAGCGCTGTTCTCTACTTTACCGGAGTCTGCCTCCGACGGAAAAAAGGGATTTTCCCTTGCATCAAGAAAAGAGACATACAAAAACAGTGTGAGTAGTAGGATTTTCATGAGATTATTATAGCAGACTAATTTTGAGTCTGGGGAGAAAGCTCTTTAAGTTCAAAATACTCTTTCTGCAACTCTGCATTTTCAGCTTTTAGACGACTGACTTCATCACTTAAATAGAGCTCATACTCTTCAAGCTCCATCAAAACTTCAAGAGAACTGTCTCCAAAGAGCAGATTACTGATGTAAACAGCAAGCAGTACAACAGCAATTATTGCAATAAAAAAATATTTAAATGAAAGCCCTAGATGACGTTCGGTAAATCCAGGTACGGTCTCTGCGTCATGCAACTTGCCCTGCTGTTCATTACTACTCATGAAAAGAACCGTGATTTAGTCGCCGAACTCTTGCGAGCACGGCTACTTTTTTAACCAAAAAGTGCACTGCCTAAATATTCACCGTAGATCACTTCATTTTCTATCTCTAGCAGACGGTTGTATTTTGCCGTACGCTCACCACGGGCAGTCGAGCCTGTTTTAATCTCACCACAGTTGAGAGCTACTGCAAAATCTGCTATAAAAGCATCTTCACTCTCCCCTGAACGGTGGCTCATAACACAGGTATAGCCGTTTCTCTGTGCCAAACGTACTGTCAGCATAGTTTCGGAAACAGAACCTATCTGGTTCGGTTTGATCAAAATAGAGTTCGCTATCTCTTTTTCAATACCTTCTGCAAGAATATTAGCATTTGTTACAAACAGGTCGTCTCCTACAAGCTGAACGCTCTCGGCCAGCTTCTCGGTCAACACCTTCCATCCGTCCCAGTCATCTTCACTTAAACCATCTTCTATAGAAACGATAGGGTATTTTGCACAGAGGTCGACATAGTAATCAACCAGCTCTTCCGATGTCACCGTACGGTTTTCAGAATCCAGACGGTATCCGCCCTCAACAACCAGTTCTGACGCCGCTACATCCAGTGCAATGGCAATCTCTTCGCCGGGCTTGTATCCTGCTTTTTCTATTGCCTGCATAATGACCTGGATAGGCTCTTCATTTGAAGAGAGATCCGGTGCAAAGCCGCCTTCGTCACCGAGAGCAGTATTATGGTTACCGTCTTTAAGAATCTTTTTAAGGTTGTGATACACCTCTGCAGAAGCACGTAGTGACTCGGCAAAATCATCGAAACCGATCGGCATGATCATGTATTCCTGAAAATCGACCGAGTTGTCGGCATGGGATCCGCCGTTGATGATGTTTAGCATCGGTGTCGGCATAACCATCGCGTTGGCACCGCCGAGATAGCGGTAAAGAGGCATACCAAGGCTTTTTGCTGCAACACGTGCTACTGCCATAGAAACACCCAGGACGGCATTCGCACCAAGATTGCCATAGTTGTCTGTACCATCAAGCTCTTTCATCTCGGCATCGACGGCAGCCTGGTTGAAAGGACTCATACCTATCAGCGCATCAGCTATCTGTGTATTTACATTTTCAACCGCTTTCAGTACACCTTTGCCCATATAGCGCTCATCACCGTCACGCAGTTCCAGCGCCTCACGCTTGCCTGTACTTGCACCGCTTGGAACGATAGCGCTTGCCGTAGTACCGTCACTCAACTCTACGCTTGCTTTTACTGTAGGATTCCCTCTTGAATCCATCACTTCGATCGCTGTTACATTGTCTATAAAAATCATACATCCGCCTCATTAATTTCTGCTACATCCATATCCATGATATTGCTCATGCCCATGGCACCTCGAATTTTATCTTCTATCTCTTTTGCCAATTCAGGTTCATCTTTGAACTTCTGCTTGACATTTTCACGTCCCTGACCCAGCTTTTTATCGTTGTAGCTGAACCATGCTCCGCTTTTATCAATTATATCAAGTTTTACCCCATAATCGACTAATTCTCCCTCTTTTGAGATCCCTTCGCCAAACATAATATCGAATTCGGCTATACGGAACGGCGGTGCAACTTTGTTTTTAATCACTTTCGCTTTTACGCGGTTGCCGATCTGGTTTTCACCCTGCTTCAACGTCGCCACCCTTCTGACATCAATGCGGACGGAGGCATAAAACTTGAGTGCGTTTCCGCCGGTGGTCGTCTCGGGAGAACCGTAGCCCATCATGCCTATTTTCATACGGATCTGGTTTATGAAGATAACTGTTGTATTCATTTTGTGAAGTACACCTGTCAGTTTGCGGAGCGCTTTCGACATAAGGCGCGCCTGGATGCCGACCTGCTGATCATTCATCTCACCTTCTATCTCCACCTTTGGTGTCAGAGCCGCAACGGAATCTATAACGATCAGATCGATTGCACCCGAGCGGGCAATAGTCTCCACTATATCTAGCGCCTGCTCGCCATAGTCAGGCTGTGAGACCAGAAGGTTCTCGACATCACAGCCGAGATTTTTGGCATATCCGACATCCAGTGCATGTTCCGCATCTATAAATGCACAGACACCGCCGGCCTTTTGACACTCTGCAGTGATCTGCAGTGCCAGGGTGGTTTTACCGGAACTTTCAGGCCCATAGATCTCCACAACGCGTCCTTGCGGTACCCCGTTGATACCAAGGGCAAGATCCAGCCCGATGGAGCCTGTACTGATCGCCTGGATCGGCTCTATCTCCTTATCCCCGAGACGCATAAGGGTCCCTTTGCCGAAAGCTTTGTCTATCTGCTTCATCGCAAGATCAAGTGATTTTTGCTTATTCGCATCCATGCTGCTGCCTTTTGTTTTCAATTAATATCTATTATATTGCAAAATGACACTCCATGAAATAAATATGACAATATGTAATATTTTTATGATTTTGGAGGTACCCTGAATTTTGTGTAATTTTAGCGTTCTTTGGTTAAAATCTACGTAATTTATCAACAGGAAATCTCTTTGAAAAAAATGCTGATCGCACACTCACCGGATGCAGACGATATCTTTATGTATTATGCCGTTAAGTTCGGATGGGTAGGCATGGATGGTGTGGAGTTCGACAACATAGCCCTTGATATAGAAACCCTCAACACGGAAGCCCTCAAAGGCACCTACGATATCACGGCTGTCAGCTTTGCACTTTATCCACATATCAGGAATGAATATGCCCTTTTGCGCACTGCGGTCAGCTTTGGGGAAGGCTATGGACCAAAGCTTATCAAACGAAAAGGTGAAAAACTCAAGCGCAACTTCAGGGTAGCGCTCAGCGGCAGATACACTACAAACGCTATGCTGTTCAGAATCGCCTATCCGGACGCACGCATAACATACATGAACTTTCTTGAGATAGAAAATGCCGTTAAAAACGGCGATGTTCATGCCGGCGTGCTGATACATGAAAGCATATTGACATTTGACAGCGGACTTGAAGTAGAGCGTGAACTGTGGGATATCTGGCAGGAACTTGCGGGCAAAGAACTCCCCCTGCCGCTTGGCGGGATGGCTATACGGCGTTCACTGCCTTTGACTGCGGCGATAGAGTACGAAAAAACGCTGACGGATGCCGTCCGCATTGCACGGGAACGCAAGCAGGAGTTGTGTGATCTCCTCCTGGAAAAAAACCTTGTCCGTATCGACGGTCCTACCCTGGACAGATATCTGGAACTTTATGCCAATGATGATTCGGTAGAGCTGAGCGAACTGCAATACAGGGCGATCGACAAGCTGTATGAGCTGGGCTATGCTCACGGCTTCTATGACCGCAGCATCCATGCCAAAGATTATACTATCCCCCGTGAATATACTGAACTGCGCAATAGCTAGGAAAGAGGAAAGTGGGAATAGGGAATATGGAATAGGGAGATGGTGAAAAAAGCTGCTGAGATTAAGCTGAAGGCCGGTTTATATAGGCCTATAGACTTGGCGCGTCTGAGTTCTATCGGTATCGGTGGGACTGTGGATGTTTTTATGATCGACTCCGATGAATATCCTGACGATGCCTATCTTGTCGGGGCGGCCAACAATATCCTTTTCGGCCCGGATCTTCCACCGCTTATGAAGCTTTCCAAAATATTTGATTTTATCCGCATTGAAGAGGATGGGCTTCATATCGGTGCTGCTGCTCCCGGCGGCAGGATTGTCTCTTTCTGCAAAAAACACGATATTGGAAATTTTGAATTCCTCTCCCACCTCCCGGGGACGCTTGGCGGAATGCTGAAGATGAACGCTGGGCTTAAAGAGCACGAGATGTTCGAAAACCTTGTTGCCCTGCGCACCAAAGACGGGTGGCTGGCAAAAGAGGAAATAGGTCACGGATACCGCACAACCGATATAAAGGATGTTGTGTTTGAGGCTGTATTCAAGATAAAAGAGGGGTTTGATGCCTCAAAAATTGAAATGTTCAGGCAGATGCGCACCAACCAGCCATGCGAACCAAGTGCGGGCAGCACTTTTAAAAATCCTCCCGGCGATTATGCAGGACGGCTTATTGAGAAAGCCGGTCTCAAGGGGCACCGCATAGGCGATATGGCATTTAGTGAAAAACATGCAAATTTTTTGGTCAATCTGGGAAAGGGTACATTTGAAGATGCTGTTGCACTTATTGAACTTGCGCAAAAAAAGGTCTACAGACAAACGGGAATCTGGCTGAAAAACGAAATAGTTGTTGTAGACAGGCGCTACCGGGAAGAAAACTCCCCTTTAAAAGCGAAGCATTAAACCGGCGTAAACACCCTTGTAATTTGACTTATTGATAAGAGAGCCGATCTCATAATCAAGATCGTGCAC
>MZGN01000139.1 GCA_002085085.1 Helicobacteraceae bacterium 4484_230 | reverse complement strand
ATGCCCTTTCCGGCTGAAGCAACACATGCCGCACCCATCTCCGACATATTTGCCGTATGTGTCGGCTCACTACTGACACCTTTAATCATGTCGCAGATGCTGTTCGCAACTGCCCTGCCCATCATGGCAGACGGCATACCTGTTCTTGGCGGAGTCGGGTTAATCGGGGTGCCGTTTGGCGACTTCATCGGTTTTGAAATAAAATGTGGCGGCGCAAAGGCGATTCCGGCGGCAAATATATTTTTATAATCCGGATTCTGCAATGTACTTGGCCAATCTGACGGCAGCCACTCTTCATATGGCTTGCCTGAATAGTCGGCATCGACTTTCATAAAACCGTTTGGGGCGAACAGTTTGGAAGTTATGTCTTCTCCTGCTTTATCATATGCACTCATACCTACACCGGCAAAAGGAGGTATCAGCATAGCAAAATCAAACTCCTGCTCATCCGTCTCGCCGTCAAGGCACTCATAAGTAACCTTGCCCGCTTCAACTTTGTTTACGTGGGCACCGATAATCCAATCTATACCGCGCTCAGCATAAAGCGACTAAAGCGACTCGGCAAAAACTTTGGAAGATGTTGCAAAACCGCCCATTTTAAAATGGAGTCCGCCCATTCCAAAGTCTCCGAGAAAAGACTCGTTGGAGAGCCATATAATATCTGCCATATCCCTTACGCCGGCATCTTTAAGTTCATGCTCTATGTTGAAAATATACTCGAATGCGGCACCCTGACAGGTACACATACCGTGTCCCGTACCGATCAGGAAAGTTTGACGCTCACCCTTTTTCATCTTCTCAATACACTTTTTAAGCTCTTCGCTTGCATGGACGGCATGGTCGGCAGTACATACAGATACGGTATGCTCGCCAAGCTGTGAACCTTCACCAAGGCCCGGAGTCGCCCCAAAGTTCAGTTTCGGACCTGTTGCGTTGATGAGATAATCATAGTCCAGATTCTCGCTTTCGCCCTCTTTGCCCTGACCCGTATACTCTATGGTTACAAAAGGGTTGTCGTTGTCGGCACTTCCTTCCGGATTGATCGAAACTGCTTTTGCCTGCTTGTAGGTAATACCGGCTTTTGCATAAACCGGTGCGAGATCGAAGGTAACTTCCTCTTTGCTCATTTCACCTACGCCGACCCAGATATTTGAAGGAATCCAGTTCCACTTCGCGTTTGGCGTTACAACGATAACTTCATGCTCTTTGCCGAGCCATTTTGCCGCGAACGATGCTGCAGTATGCCCTGCGACACCGCCTCCCAAAATAACTAATTTAGCCATTAAGTCTCCTTTTAATTGACTTGGGTACCTTTTAAAAACAGGCACCTGAATATATCAAACCATCATAATGTATTATAATATTCATAACATTGTATAATATAATAATTATTTATGATTTATCTGCATTAAGTATGCTGAAAATTACATTAATTTGTTCTTAAACCACCTATAGATCATGCCTGTTTTCCGCTGTTAGTATCTTTTCTACAATCTCATATACATTTTTTGAAATACCGTCAGATTCAAGTATCCGTTCAAGTTCTTTTTTAATTAATTTCTTATTATAGACTCCAAGCCTGTCATAACTTTTGTACGCTCCTGTGATCGATGATGCCATCTGCGGATTTACTGTATCGAGCTCTATTATTTTGTCGGCAACAAAAACATAGCCGTCTCCGCTTTTATCGTGAAAATGTTTTAAGTTTCTTGCAAATGAACCTATAAGCGATCTGACGAGATTTGGTACTTTTATATCAAATACGGCATCGCTCTGCAACTTTTTTACACGCTCTAGAACACCATTCCTTTTTGATGAGGCAACAATAGAGAGATATTTGTTCATCACCAGTGTATAAGAGCTGTATTTGCCATAAAAGTCCTTCAGTGCCTCTTCGGCTGCATCGCCATAGTGGTCTTCGAGCATCCTGAGGGCAAAAACCCTATCAGTCATTGTGCCGGCCTTGTAATACTGACGGACACAAAGCTCCTCGGCATAGCTGCTTTCAAGTTCAGCAAGATAAGCCAGCAGGCAGTTCTTCATGGCGCGTTGTGCCATGCTCTCTGCATCTATACTGCTGTTCATGCTGTTTAGCTGCCTGTACATCCTCAACATTTCATCTTCATATCCTGCTGCGAGTATCTTCATAAGCCTTTCGTGTGCACCGGCAAGAGACTCTATTTCCGCAGGCTTTTGCTCCTGCATCAGCATATCGATACCCGGCAGCTCCAAAATAAGCGCTTTTGACATAAGGTCGATCTCTTTGTCGTTTAAAACTTCGCCAAAAGCCTCTGTAAACCTGCCATCCTCTTCTTTTCCTTCAGCCATCCCAATCATATTTTGCAGTGCCAGCGTCTGGGCTGCCTCATAGCGGTTAAAGCCGTCACTGTCATGACTCATAAGAAAACCGTAGTCGGCCTTTTTAAAAACAACCTTTACCGGTGCACTGAAGCCGCGGTTGATCGAAAGCTTCGGGTGCACGGCAACATTTTTAAACAGAATGCTTTCATGCTAGGTATGGCTTTTGTTCTTTGCCTTCGACCGATTTTGGAATTATCTGGGTTAGATACAGTGTATACTCACGATTTTCCGCGTCATACTTCTCATCCACATACAGTACCGGAGTACGCTCCTGTGTATACCACAGCTTGAACTGCTCTATATCTATTCTGCAATCCTGCGTCAATGCAAAAATAAAATCTTCCGTTCTGACAGCCTGTCCGTCAAAAAGTATAAAATAACGATCCATTCCCCTGCGAAATTTTTCCGGCCCCATAAAAGTATGAAGCATCCGAATCACTTCGGCACCTTTTTCATAGACGGTTGCCGTATAGAAATTGTTGATCTCTATATAATGGTCCGGCTTGACAGGATGTGCAGTAGGACCCGCATCTTCGGCAAACTGCCGCTGCTGAAGCATTTTGACATCTTTTATACGCTGCACGACAGGTGAGTTCATGTCCGCACTGAAGCACTGGTCGCGAAAAACCGTCAGCCCCTCTTTGAGTGTCAACTGAAACCAGTCACGGCAGGTAATACGGTTACCAGTCCAGTTATGGAAATACTCGTGGGCTATCACGCTCTCTATGCCCATAAAGTCCTGGTCCGTGGCATGCTCCTCATCGGCAAGCACATAATGCGAGTTAAATATATTCAGCCCTTTGTTTTCCATAGCACCCATATTGAAACTGTCGACTGCGACGATATTGTAAACATCGAGATCATACTCTCGGCCATACTCTTTTTCATCCCATTTCATAGCCGCTTTCAGTGAACGCATGGCATAAGAGCACCGATGCCTGTTGCCTTTGTCAACATAAATATTCAGATCAACACTCCTTCTGCTTGATGTCACAAAGCTGTCGCTGAATACGTCAAGGTCTCCGGCCACAAGTGCGAACAGATAGGAGGGTTTGACAAACGGATCGTGCCATTTGACAAAATGACGCGCATCACCGACAGAGCCCTTTTCGATCATGTTTCCATTTGAAAGCAGTATGGGAAAACGCTCTCTATCTGCGATCACGGTTGTCGTAAAGACAGTCATATTGTCCGGACGGTCAAGAAAATAGCTTATCCGGCGAAAACCTTCCGGCTCATTCTGCGTACAATATATATCGCCTGAAACATAAAGGCCCTCAAGATTGGTATTTTGTTTCGGATAAATAGCCGTAACCACACTGATAGTGCAGGGATCTGCAGGAAGATTTAAAAGTTTCAGCCCTGTATCATTTTGCAAATAGCTTTCAGTATCTATTTCAATGCCGTTACATTTCAGAGAAAGTAACTCAAGCCCCTTGCCGTTTAACAATAGCGATCTATTCTCTTTGTCCAGCGCTAAAATCTTCATCGTGTTGCTTACTATTGTTTTCTCATCGAAAATATCAAAAACAAGCTCACAATGCGTGATATGGTGGCTTGGAGGTCTATAATCACTCAAATACGTATTTTTTGGCTCTCTCATCATCTCTCTCCGGTACCTGTTTGCATAATATTGTATAATTTTATTTTAGTCTTATTTATTAATGTGTATCATGAGAAATAAGTAAAGATAGGGTCTATTTTTTAAGCCCTGCCACAAAAGAAAGGCGTCAAATGACTCAACAACTGCAGATTGCCCGTCAGCCTATACTCAATAGTGAAAAAGAGATTTTTGGATATGAGTTTTTTTATCGCAATGATGATGGAAGCAGGGGTTTTGATGATCCACGTGCAGCTACATCATCGGTACTGGTAAATATAATCAATCAAGTAGGAATTAAAAAGAGCGTCGGCGATGCCAAAGCTTTCATAAACCTCAGCAGTGAACTGCTGTTGACCGATATCATCCCTACACTTCCAAAAAACCGTTTTGTATTTGAACTATCCGAGAATATTATCATTACACAAAGAGAAAGAGAAAGTATAAGACAGTTTTATGAATCAGGATATGATTTTGCACTTGACAATGTCTCTTTTTCCGATATTTATCTTGAAAATTTCTCTTCAATATTTCCATATATCACTTACGCCAAGTTTAATACCACGGCGATTGACATTGAACAGCTCCCGCTAAAGATAGCCCCGTATAAAAAAATGACGCTGATCGCGCAACGCGTAGAGATACCTGAAGTATTTGAAGCGTACAAGAAGCTTGGATTCACATATTTTCAGGGGTACTTTTTTGCCAAACCGAATATCATTCAGCAAAATCGTCTTGACCCAAGACATCTTGGCGTTATCCGTCTTTTCAATATGCTTCAATCAAATACGCCGATAGATCAGGTAACAAAAGAGTTTGAGCGCCATAATGAACTGACGATGCAGCTTCTGCAATACTTGAATTCGGCTACGACATTTGAACTTCACGACGTCGACTCTGTTAGAGACATAATCAAACTTATCGGAAAGAAAAAGCTGCTCCAGTGGCTGCTGATGATCATCTATTCCAAGTCAGGCAAAAATGTCAACACTACTAAAAGCCCGCTCTCTCTGATGGTCCAAAACCGTATTGATATAATGCACGGTATTCTGGATCTGATTCACCCCTACGACTATGAACTGATGCTTGAGCAAACACGTCTGATTGCCCTGCTTTCACTTCTTGAAAGTGTCTTTAATGTTCCTATGTCGGTAATCCTTACTTCTATAGATGTGGATGACACAATTAAAGATGCCTTGATCTCACATTCGGGGAAACTGGGACGCATATATGC
>MZGN01000138.1 GCA_002085085.1 Helicobacteraceae bacterium 4484_230 | reverse complement strand
GAATTGGGAATGGTTGTAGGTGCCATTGCTGCAGGTGTAGTTATGAGGCCGCTGTTTGAAAGTGAAGAGCGAAAAGGGGAACTGCTTTCGAAAACAACGCAGACTCTGAGTTACGGTTTTTTTGGTGTACTATTCTTTTTCTGGGTGGGTTTCAATGCCGATATGGAAGGCTTTCTGCGCGAGCCTCTTTTGGCTATTGTGCTCTATATGGCCGGAACGTTTGGCAAGCTGTTCGGTGTTTTACTGATGGTGCCTATGAAAAAAATGGATCTCAAGGAGGCAGTTATAATTGGAGTCGGTCTGGATGCAAGGCTGACTACGGAGATCATCGTTGCCCAGTTACTTTACAGTGCGGCAATAATAGATCTGAAGCTTTTTACAGCGCTGGTCGCCGCCTCCTCTTTTACTGCGATTACCGTTCCGCTGCTCTTTTCACTACTGATACGCTTCTGGGGCAAAGAGGTCTGTTATGAAAAATAGTACAAACTGGTACGCAAAGGATGCCCGGGGGGTCATAGAGGAGCTAAAGAGTGATGAAAAGGTCGGACTAAGCTCCAAAGAGGCGGAAAAAAGAGCGGAGATTTATGGCCTGAATGAACTTGTGCGTATTGCCAAAACCCCGTGGTATACAGTATTTTTTCGGCAGTTTACGGACATGCTTATACTCATACTTTTTGCGGCAGCAGCAATCTCTTTGATGATAGGAGAAGTGGGTGATGCCGTCACTATTTTGGTCATTATCGTACTTAACGGAATACTAGGATTCGTCCAGGAGTTCAAAGCTGAAAATGCGATCGAAGCATTAAGGCAGATGCTGCATCCTGCCTGCAGGGTACTGCGTGATTCAAAAGAGCAGATCATAGATGCAAAACTGCTTGTTCCGGGTGATATGGTCATACTGGAGATTGGAGACAGGATCCCCGCCGATTTGAGGATTTTAAAGAGTTTTAACCTGAAGGTTGACGAATCCTCCTTGACCGGAGAATCCGTATCGGTCTATAAAGAAAGTAAGGCGGCGGCAGAAGATGCATCACTGCCTGAGCAGACGAGTATGGCATGGATGGGTACTTCGGTTGTCAATGGGAGAGGGGTCGGAGTAGTCGTTAAAACAGGCATGCAGACACAATTTGGCAAGATCGCATTGATGACGCAGAGTGTCGACCAGGAGACAACGCCGCTTCAAAAGAAACTGGCTGTTTTAGGCAGAAAGCTCGGTTTTTATTCGATCGCTATCTCTATTCTTGTGGCAGCAGCAGGCTGGCTGCTCGGCAAAGATCTGCTGGAGATGTTTCTTACGGGAGTAGCCCTGGCTGTTGCGGTGGTACCTGAAGGGCTTCCGGCAGTCGTTACGATCACTTTGGCTTTGGGCATCAAGGCCATGGCAAAGCAGAAAGCGTTGCTGAGACGTCTGCAGGCGGCTGAAACACTGGGTGCCGCCACTACTATCTGTACAGACAAGACGGGTACGCTTACACAAAACCAGATGACGGTCAAGAAGATCTGGCTGCCATCGGGAGAGATAGATGTTACCGGCACGGGTTATGATCCGGCAGGCCATTTCGAGAAGGGCGGAAAGAAGATAGACTACAAAAGCCACAACGATCTGCTCATACTCCTTAAAAGCGCACTGATATGCAACCATGCCGGGATTCAAAAAAGCGAAACAGGCTGGGAGTCGATCGGCGAGCCGACCGAAGCGGCCCTTGTCGGAGAAAGATGTGCGTACGGCATATGTCAAAGGGGCTCCGGAGGTCATTCTTGAGAGAAGCACACAGTTCCTGAAAGATGACAGATTTGTCACACTTGATGAATCATACAGAAGAGAGGTTGAATCAGCTTATGAAGAGATGGCTAAAGGCGGCCTCAGGACACTGGCCGTCGCCTTTCGCAGATTGCCAAAGGAGATCTCTCTGTCCGAGGAGAGTGTTGAAAGCGAGCTTGTTCTGCTTGGTATTGTCGGGATTATCGACCCTCCGCATAAAGAGGTTCCTGAGGCCATCGAGATGGCCAAAGCGGCAGGAATAGATGTTGTAATGATTACCGGTGATAATCCGGATACCGCAGTTTCTATTGCAGATGCCATAGGGCTGGAGACCGACAGGGCAGTTACATCGGATGAGTTGTCTATGATGGATGATGCAGAGCTTGGTGCTGTTTTGGAAAAAAATGTGCTGTTTGCGAGAGCCAGGCCGGAAGACAAGCTCAGAATAGTAAAAATACTCAAAAAACATGATGAGATAGTGGCCATGACAGGCGACGGTGTAAATGATGCTCCGGCGCTTAAAGAGGCTGATATCGGTATTTCAATGGGCAAAAAAGGAACGGATGTTGCCAAAAGCGCTTCAGATATGGTTCTGACCGACGATAATTTTGCATCTATCATAAATGCGGTCAGAGAGGGCAGGCGCGAGTATGACAATATACAGAAATTTGTGCTGTACCTGCTGGCCTCGAACAGCGGAGAGGTGATAGCAATTTTTATCAATATTTTACTTGGCGGTCCACTGATCCTGATCCCGGTCCAGATTTTATGGATGAATCTGGTTACGGACGGCATGACAGCGGTAGCTCTTGGGGTGGAGCCTGCCGACAAAGGCATTATGAAGCGTCCGCCCAGAAACGTGCATGAACCTATTTTGAATCGTCGCGGAATCATTATGATCACTCTGCTTGGGGGATACGTAGGTTTGGCAACACTGTGGCTTTTTCACTATTATCTATCAATAGATCCGGCCAACGGTATTCTGCTGGCACAGACAGTGGCTTTTACCGGCATAATAATTCTTGAGAAAATGATCGTACTAAATTTCCGCTCACTTCATGAGCCTATTAATGCGATAGGTTTTTTTACCAACAAATGGCTTTTGCTGGCCATAACCGTAACTGTCGGCCTACAGGCATGTGCCGTCTATGTGCCGTTTTTGCAGAATGCCCTGCATACCACCGCAATGGGATGGGCGGACTGGGGTATAATACTTCTTGTAGCCCTGCCTGTATTTATCATTACGGAGATCTATAAGTGGTTGAGGTGGAGATAGCAGTGTTGTTCCTGCCTATTGCCGGGTCTGTCATCGTTCAAAAGAGGGTTTGAATATGCAAAAAGAGTCCAAATTGGGTTTGAAAGAGCTGATCGCCATAGGTGTCGGCGGGATGATAGGCGGCGGAATATTTTCCGTTATGGGCCTAGCTGTCGGCATTACCGGCAATGCGGCACCTTTTGCTTTTTTGCTGGGTGGTCTGTTGGCACTTATTATGGGCTATTCATATGTGAAACTGGCAGTAGCGTTTCATACCGATGGCGCCAGCTTTACTTACTTGGAGCAGGCGTTTCCAAAACAGAAGTTCATTGGAGCGATCACGGGATGGATAGTAATCGTCGGCTATATAGGGACGCTCGCCCTGTATGCGTTTACATTTGGTGCTTACGGTGCCGAACTTCTTGGTGAATCCGACGGTATTGTAAGACAGATGCTTTCGGTAGGGATAGTTCTTTTTTTTATGATGATAAACCTGATCGGAACAAAGACGTTGGGCAAAACGGAAGATCTGATAGTTTACGGCAAGATCATACTGTTGGGACTATTGGCATTTGCAGGAATGAAGAGTATAGAAGCCGATCAGATGACTCCCGTTTTTGATCATGGTTTTATATCTGTTTTTATGGCGGCGGCACTGGTCTTTGTCGCATACGAAGGTTTTCAGCTTATAACCAACGGCGTCTGCGAGACCGAGGATCCGAAAAAAAATATTGCCAGGGGTATATACGGCTCTATAGCTATCGTTACGCTCATATATGTCATACTCTCTGTTGTTGCCGTCGGCTCTCTCAGCGAAGCGGAACTTGTTGCAGCTGAAGAGTACGCACTGGCGGTAGCGGCTGAACCGTCAATGGGAAATGCCGGCCGTGTGCTTGTAAGTATTGCTGCCCTGCTGGCTACCGCATCGGCTATAAACGCGACCATGTTCGGAGCTTCCAGGATGATGGCTGAGATGGCCGTAGAGCATGAGATGCCCCGCGCGTTCTCTTTTAGAAATCGTGAAACCGTCCCGTGGCTGGCTGTCGTCACGCTAACTATTCTGACTGTTCTTTTTACCTATTTCGGCGGATTGGAGCTGATAGCCTCTTTTTCCAGCATGACATTCCTGCTTGTATCATTGGCGGTAAATATAGCCAATTACAAACTGCGCCATAAAACGGGAGGAAATTCATATTATATTATTCTCGGCAGCATACTGCTGCTCTTTACCATCGGCACACTGATGACATACCTGATTAGGGAATAGGGAATAGGGAATAGGGAATAGGGAATAGGGAGGGTACAGTGTCTCTCACTGTACCAATAAAAAATGCTCATTGCTCCATGCAGGACTGTAAGAGTTTAGATTTCAGTCCTCGCAGTGGTACCGTTGCCTGATCTGTATCGGAAACAATGGGATCGGCAAAAATATCCACTATAATCGAAAAAAGAAGTGTCCCTGATCATTGATGGCAGACCAGCGGGTATCGGCGGCAGAGAATATCGATATTTTTCTGCATCTTGCTGCTCCCCTGTTTGACACCGATCATCCACAGTTCGTAGGCTTTTTCCGGATCCGGCTGCATCCCCCGGCCGGTATAGTACATATACCCAAGATTCATCAGGGCCATTTCGTGCCCTTGCTGTGCCGCCGCTTCGTACCACTTCATCGCTTTGGCAAAGTTCTGTTCGACTCCGTTGCCGTCATCGTACATCAGTGCGAGATTGAATTTGGCTTGGGGATATCCACGTTCCGCAGCCTCTCTGTAGTATTTCAGGGCTTCTGTTTTGTTTTGGTTGACTCCATTACCGTGTTCGTAACAGAAACCGAGGTCGTTCTGGGCGACGGCGTTGCCTTTTTCCGCCGCGATGCGTAACCATCGGACGCCTGCTTCCGGATCGCTTTTGACCCCTTTGCCTTTGAGATAGATCATAGCGAGGTTGTGGGCAGCGTCAGCAAATCCCTGCTGCGCGGAGAGGGTGTACCACTCCCGTGCTTTTGTCAGGTTCTGTTCGATCTCTTCTCCTTTGTCGTGCATCACGCCGAGGTTGAATTGGGCTATGGCGTCTCCTCGTTCAGCCGCTAGAGTGTACCATTTGAGTGCCTGGGTAATGTCCTTTTTGACTCCCCAGCCGTTGCGGTAGTAGAGGCCGACGTTGTATTGCGCTTGAGGGATGCCCGCTTC
>MZGN01000003.1 GCA_002085085.1 Helicobacteraceae bacterium 4484_230 | reverse complement strand
CAACCACCAGATCCAGCGCTCCTGTGTAGGATCAAGAGGAAATGATGGAGTCGGCTTCTTGCTCCAATCGAACTCTGCCAGCATTACTGTACCGATACTTGTAATCAATGGGCACACAGTATATCCACCGTACGCAGCTTCAAGCTTTTTGCCTTCCATCTGTGCGATCAGGTTGTCTACAACCACTTTATACTGTTTACGCGCACTACCGCCGGTTTTGCCCATTGGTACAGCAGCCACATCTCCAAGGCAGAATACATTGTCAAACCTGGCATGCTGAAGGGTCTCTTTGGTTACAGGAACCCAACCTTTACCTGAGCCGACTTTCGACTCCGCGACAACAGGTGGCGCTTTCATAGGAGGGGTAATATGGATGAAGTCGTACTTCTTCTCGACATCTTCCGTCTTCAGGATCATTTCATACTCTTCGAGATCCTCGTCGTACTCGCCCTTTTCAAGCCATCTCTTCTGAAATGTAGCTACTTTTGCATCTGTATCGATAGCTACAAGGTTGTGTTTGTAGTGCCATTTGAAGTCTCTTGCCTCAAACTGCTTGACGATAGCCTCATGATACTCTTTTACGCCAAACATCTTTCCACCGTTTGGAAGAAAGGTCATCTCGACTTTGTCTCTTACGCCGGCTTCCCGCAGTCTTGCATCTGTCAGATACATAATTTTCTTAGGTGCACCGCCACACTTTATCGGTGTATTCGGGTGTGTAAAAAGTGCCTGAAGCTTCCCTGGACCACTGTGGGTTTTAGCTTTTTCTATAAGCTCCTGGATCTGAATCCAGGTATCGGCCGCACCGTCTTGAAAATAGATAGAACAGACACCGTCTCTGCCCACTTTTTCTTTTACGGCACTGTTATCGGCACCTGCCGAGGTAATCAGTCCGTCAAGCCCTCTAATAGCACCATAGTTCAACATAAGACCTGTTGCAATAATCATATAGTCATAGGCAATTTCTTTGCCTGATGCAGTGGTTACTTTGTTGTTGTCTGGATCAAAGGCGGTAACCGTATCTTTCACAAGCGTAACACCGCTTGGAACAAAATTGTCACGCTTGAATACAACGGCATCTCTCTCCCAGACACCTCCGCCGACGAGTGTCTGTCCGGGCTGGTAAGAAACAGATAGTGGATCAGGCTCTACTACCGTTATGTCCGGATTTGAAAGTGTATTTGTCAATCTGGCAGCAGTCGACATACCTGCAAGCCCGCCGCCGACGATCAGGATCTTTCCTTTTGCATCCGATGCCTTCGCCTCGGTAGAACCGGCAGTGATTCCCGCAACGGCAGAAGCGGCCAGCGGTGAAAAAGCCATCAGCTTCATTGCATCTCGGCGGCTCATATTTGGATCATCCAGTATGGCCTGATCCAGGATCAGATCATCAAGATCATTTTTTTTCATTATATCTCCTTCAAGTATTTCACTCTTAATTTGATATGCTACCACATCATTTGTTTCAACACCGTAAAATTGACAAAATAGCGTCTAAGCCCCTTATATACATATCACCAAAGGTAACATTAATGACAATATTTGCTCAATTGATATAAAAAAATTTTATAATGATAAATAATTTTGATAATTTTGATAATGTTAAATTATAAAAATTAAATTTTAGGAAAAATATACTGTAAACTATAGCATATTTTATAATATCCTTATGTTAAACAAAAAAAATGTACAATTTTGCGAAGGTGTCTAAAACAGGATTGAATACATGTCGGCATATTGCAAAGAGACAGATGTACTTGATAAGTATAAAAAATATCTAAACAGCATTTCATCAATTTTTGACGAAAAGGACTTTGGCAAATGGAGTCTTGATCTTAATACCAAACACCATGAAGTAGATCAGCAGTGGCTTGATATTCTCGGCGTACCCGAGTGTGAACTTGACTATACAGAAGATGACTGCGCAAAACGCATACATCCTGCTGATTTTGAACGCACAAAAGCTGCAACATATCGTATTCTACGCGACAAGACATTCAAAAGCATAGAATTTAGAATGCGTCATCATGACGGCTACTGGATCTGGGTTGAAAATTTTGGCGGCGTATGCCGGTATGACAACAAAAACAGACCTGTTGCCGTAAGCGGCATATTGCGCAATATAACACGTGAGAAGATCTCAAGAATAAATATACAAAAAAATGAAAAACGCTTCAGAGAACTTCTTGACAAACTTCCCAATATAGCGGTCCAGGGGTATGACAGGCACCGGAGGATAGTTTATTGGAACAAAGCCAGTGAAAAACTCTACGGGTACACCAAAGAAGAGGTCTGGGATAGAAAAATCGAGGATCTGATCATACCGCTCTCAATGCGTGAAGATGTTATCAGCAGCATAAAGAACTGGGTTGAAAAAGGTGTAGTTATTGAGCCATCCGAACTGACGCTTATGCGCAAGGACGGATCCTCCATTACTGTTTTTTCAGACCATATCCTGCTTGACGACGGGGATGGAAATCCAACACTGTTTTGCATCGACGTTGATCTGACAAAAGAAAAAATTGCACAAAACAGACTTGAATGGCTTGCTTCGTTCGACACGCTCACCCAACTACCCAACCGACAGCAGTTTGTAAGTTATATTGATCGTCTGATCAACGAATCATCCAGGATGGATAGATGCTTCTCGCTCTCTTTTATAGATCTTGACAACTTCAAGACCATAAATGACTCTTTTGGACATGATGTCGGTGACAGCCTCCTGCAACAGGTTGTATCAAGAATACGGAACATTTTAAGAAGCTATGACTTTCTTGCCCGTTTCGGAGGGGATGAATTTATCCTGTTGTCTCCCTATGAGCATATAGAAGAGAACACTGCGCTCTTTGAAAAGATCATCAATATACTTCAGACCCCTTTTTATATCGACAAACATGAACTTCATATCTCATGCAGTATCGGGGTCTCTCTTTTTCCGGAAAACGGAGAAGAGAGACATACTCTTCTAAGACATGCCGATACGGCGATGTACAAAGCCAAGACGCTTGGGAAAAACCGCTTTGTCTTTTTTTCAAATGCACTCAACAGCATAATTCAAAAGCAACTGAAAACACAAACTTTGATTCGCGAAGCGCTCAAACATGACAGGTTCCAGCTGTATTATCAGCCAATTGTTGACACAAACAGTGAGAAAATAGTTTATCTTGAAGCGCTGATACGTTTTAGATCTTCCGATGGAGAGATTATATTGCCTGGTGATTTTATTCCTTTTGCCGAAAAAAGCATACTGATAGACAAAATCGGAAAATGGGTAATTGATAAAGTCTGCAGAACATTAAGACAGTGGCAGGATATCGGACTGTCACCAAGAGTCAAAATAAACATCTCCGGGCATACTTTTTCGTTCTTCGATCTTGACAGTCAAATCACAAAAAAACTTGACCAATATAATATTTCTGCCGAACAGCTTGGTGTGGAGATTACCGAAGACACCCTGATAGACAATTATGAAGAGGCAGTCAAAACTATACAGAATCTTAAAAAAATTGGCATCAATATCTCTATTGATGATTTTGGAACCGGCTACTCCTCCATCAGTTATCTCAAGAAATTTCCATTAGATTTCATCAAAATAGACAAGAGCTTTATACACAATATCGCTGCCGAGGAGACTGATAGAAAACTTGTCTCCGCTATTGTCACAATCGGTAAAAGCCTAAACCTGAAAGTAATAGCCGAGGGAGTGGAAACAAAAGAGCAACTTGACTATCTTCGCCTGATCGACTGTGATTATATTCAGGGGTACTATTTCCACAAACCCATGTCTTCAAAAAAAATCATTGAACTCATGAGTGCTGCCAAAGCCGATCGATAAATTTTTTAAGATTTCCGATAAAAAGCTATAATGCCATACTTAATATAGATCAAAGAGTCCATTTGAACATTAAAACATCACTGGAAAATGACGGCATAGAATTAGATAAATCTTTTTTCGATCTTGTGCAGCGTTACAAAGAGCACCTGATGAAATGGAACAGAGTGCACAACCTTACAGGAGCAAGAACTGAAAAGATGATCGATGAATTTATCTATGATGCAGTCTATCCGGTCAAATTTTTACCCGAAGTAAAAACTGCAATAGATATAGGAACGGGTGCCGGTTTTCCCGGAATGATCCTGGCTTTTGCTTTAAAACAGACACATTTTACCCTGGTAGAACCGCTGCAGAAACGTGCAAGTTTTTTACAGTTCATCAAAGCCGATCTAAAACTGGACAACGTTGCAGTCAGGAACTGCAGGGCTGAAGAGCTTGAATCCGAACCGTACGACCTTGTCACCTCCAGGGCTGTCACGCAGACAGACATGCTGCTAAAACTAAGCAGGCCGTTTTTAAAAAACGGAAGCCTGCTGTTGTTTTATAAAGGCGAAAAAGTATTTGAAGAGATCGACAATTCACTTAGATACAAGATTGTCAAAGCAAAAAAACGCCATTATCTTCTAATTGAAAGTTGAGCCAAATGATTTTAAAATTACTTCTGACGATAATTGTAATCGCAACCGTATATTTTCTTTTTTTCAAAAAAAGCAGAGTTCGTTCCGTCAGGCAGAAACCTGCTAAAAAGTCATCTTTTGACGACGAAAATACAATGATTGAATGCACTGAATGCGGTACATATACTGCTGTCGATGAAGCTTATATAAAAAACGGGCACTACTTCTGCTCAAAAATATGCATGGAAAAGAGCTGAAATGTTGATATTTGGACACCGCTTTATCTCTTCTCAAAACTTTTATCACATTGAAGATATAGATGCAATAGCGCATACACCTTCCAACAGTCTCATCTACCTGGTTTTTAATGAAAAAAATCTCGACATAATCAACCATTTGAAAGATAATGACATTAATTTTGTCCTGGCCGTCAATACGGTTAGAGACCTTATTTATGCCGAAAACCTTGGAGCCTCTTTTATTGTCGTAGAGAGTGTGCTTGCCAAAAGCGCCCAAAAGATAGCCGAAACATATCTGTTCGATGCCAAGATCCTCTGCCGCATCAGGGAAGAGTCCCAGATCGAGGCAATGGCCTTTGAGGGAATAGACGGGGTTATGTTCTCAGATGCCGTCATAAAGATAACCTCTTAAGAGCCCTATTCATAAAAGAGAGGCACCAATCTGTTATACTTGCATAAAAAAATAAAAGGATATTGACTTGAAAAAACATGAACCAATCAATGAAGAGATAATACTTGACCCTAAACGCTATCTGATCAGCGAAACTGACGAAAAGGGAGTCATAACTTATTGTAACGACTACTTTATGGAAGTCTCGGGCTACAGCGAGAGTGAACTTGTGGGTCAGCCCCACAGCATAGTCCGCCACCCCGATATGCCCAAAGTCGTATTCAAGCTGCTGTGGGAGCGCGTTAAAGCCGGTAAAAATATCAATGCCGTGATCAAAAATCTTGCTAAAGACGGCCGCTACTACTGGGTGTTTACCGAGTTTTCCATCAAAAAAGATCCAACTACCGGAAATGTCTTCGGATATACGGCACATAGAAAAGCAGTTTCAAAACATGTGGTAGAGATTATCTCTTCACTCTATGAAAAACTGCTTGAAATAGAGAAAAACGAGAGTGTCGAAGCTGCAGAAAAATATCTTGACTCTTTCCTGAAAGAAAAAGGTAAAGATGTAGAATTTCATAATATTATGGAAGAGATACACAGATTTTATTAGGCTTTAAAAAATCTAAAAAACTTTAAGGGGATTACACCCCGCTGCCGCTATTTAAAGTTTCAAATATTGTCAAATATTGTCAATATCGAAAAAGTGTTACAAAAGTGTTAATTTTTTAAAAAAACAGCTACTTTTTTAAGTTTGTTGACAGTAGATACTCTATAAACTCTCTTATAAGTCTGATAAGTTCAGTTGATTAGGCTGATTGCCCGGATTTAACGCTTAAGTACATGTTCGTGATGGATTTGTACTTAAATGTTGGATTTGGGCATAACTATTTAAGGAGTGGAAAATGAAAAATCTTAACAAACTTTCATCGCTGCTTCTGGGAACCGCACTGGCTGCAACAGCTGTATCTGCAAGCGGTACCCTGGAAAAAGTGATGAAAGAACGTGGATTGACAGAAAACGATGTTATCCGCGCGGCAAAGACCTACACCCCGACGGGCGGTCGTGAAGACTACATCGTCTTCAGTTCTGGAGGACAATCAGGACAGATGATCGTCTACGGTGTTCCGTCGATGAGAATTTTGAAATACATCGCCGTATTTACGCCGGAACCATGGCAGGGGTATGGATATGATGTGGACTCTACGAAGATCCTGCGCCAGGGTAATATCCGCGGACGTGAGATCAACTGGGGTGATACACACCACCCTGCGCTTTCCGAAAAAGATGGAAAATATGACGGTAAATGGCTGATCATCAACGACAAAGCCAACCCGCGTATTGCCGTTATAGACCTGCTGGACTTCGAAACCAAACAGATCGTCGTCAACCCAATCTTCAAATCGGATCACGGTGGTGCGTTCTTCACGCAAAACTCCGAGTGGATCCTTGAGGCATGCCAGTATGCCGCACCTTATGACAACAACTACCACCCGATAGAAGAGTATAAAGAGACTTACCGCGGTGGTGTGACGGTATGGGATTTCAACCCTAAAGAGGGGCGCATCCATCCGGAATCATCATTTACTATAGAGATGCCTCCATATATGCAGGACTTGAGCGATGCCGGTAAAAACGCATCACACGGATGGGGATTTACCAACTCTTTCAACTCAGAGATGTATACCGGCGGTATCGAAGTGGGCATGCCGCCGTTCGAAGCCGGATGTAGCCGTAACGACACCGACTTCCTGCATGTATACAACTGGGAAAAACTGGCAAAATTGGCAAAAGACAAGAAAAATGTCAAAGTCATAAACGGCCACAGAGTCGTTCCGATGGATGTCGCGGTCAAAAATAACGCACTGTTCCTGATCCCGGAGCCAAAATCACCTCACGGAGTGGATGTTTCACCTGACGGTAACTACATCACTGTTTGTGGTAAGCTTGATACACATGCATCCGTATATAGCTGGCCAAAGATCAAAAAACTGATCAAAAACAAGGACTTTGCCGGAAGAGATCCATATGGTATCCCTATTTTGGATATGAAAAAAGCTCTCCATGGTCAAGTTGAGCTGGGTCTTGGGCCTTTGCACAACCAGTACTCCAATGTGGACGGCGAGATCTATACTTCACTGTATGTTGACAGCCAGGTCGTAAAGTGGAACTACAAGACTCTAAAAGTTCTTGATAAAGTCAATGTTCACTACAACATCGGCCACTTATGTGGAATGGAAGGCAAATCGGCAGATCCTCAGGGTGAATATATCATCGCGCTGAACAAACTTGCCATTGACCGTTTCAATCCGGTTGGTCCTTTGCATCCGCAAAACCACCAGCTGATCGATATCCGCGGTAAGAAAATGGACCTGCTGGTCGATATGCCTCTACCGTTGGGCGAACCTCACCAGGCTGTTGCTATCCGTGCAAGCAAACTGCATCCGGAAGTACGCTACAAAATGGGTACAAACACCAAAACAGGTAAGATCCATGAGGGTAAAACTCTTGCGGGACAAGAGCGTATCGAGCGTGACGGAAACAATGTAAAAGTGTATGCGACAATGGTTCGCTCCCACATCAATCCGGAGCGCATTACAGTCAACAAGGGTGACAATGTTACCATCTATCTGACCAACCTTGAAAGAGCAGAGGATGAGACTCACGGCTTTACCGTAGACCATTATGATGTTCATGCTTCACTCGAGCCGGGTGAGACTTCAGCGATCAACTTCATTGCAGACATCGAAGGTGTTTTCCCTTACTACTGTACAGAGTTCTGTTCAGCACTTCACCTGGAGATGATGGGTTATCTTATGGTTAAAGATCCGAACAAAAAATATGTTTCGGCTCAGAAACTGAAAATGAAAACAATGTCTCCAGAGGAGCTTAAGGCAGAGTATGACAAGACAGTAGCTGTAAATGCTGCTACAGATGCCGTCATTCAGAGTGTTGTCAAGTTCCTGAAAGAGAACCACTATGAGAAATATCCTGTAGTTAAAAACCTTGTTGTGGATGCCCTTGACCAGTACGGCAAGATCCCTGCCGAGAAGAAAAAATCAGACGAGGCAGTTGCAGCGGGCGATCTCGACAAAGCGATCCTGTTTGAAAACATGATCTGGCAGTATATGGTTAAAACTGCAGACGTCGGTATCCGTGCAAAAGATACTCTTGTCAAAAAAGTGGCTACCAAGCAGTCTCTCTCTGCAGAGCGCGGTGAGCGTGCGTTTAACGAAGGTGGATGTTCAGGCTGTCACGTTGTCGGTAAAGTCAGCTCCGGCCCAGACCTTACAGGTGTACTGCAGCGACACGAAAATGCTGAAAAATGGGTAGCGGATTTCATCAAAAACCCAGAGAAAAAATTCAGCGATCCTTACGTCAAAGCGATGATCGACTACTTCAACCTCAAAATGCCTAACCAGCATATGAGTGATGACGAGATCAAAGATATCATCGAGTACTTTAAGTGGATTGACGACAACGCCAATCTGTTCTAATTCAACATCTGCCAAAGGAGCCTGTCTCCTTTGGTTGTTGATAAATATCAATGACTTTCTTCAGTAAAACAGTTACACTCTAGTTAACACCATAGATTTTATTTATAAAATCATTTTGCATAAAATTTTTATAGATAAGATTTAAAAAAGGAAAACAAATGCATCCAAGTTTTTTGAAATCAAGGATATTTGCAACTATTGCACTGCTGATAATGACCTTTTCGTTCACACTTCCAATGGTTGTTTTTCACGGTACACTGAATGCAGTACATGATAATAGAATAGAGGATATATCTCCGCTTACCGCAAAAGTCTGGAACCTCTACAGCAAGGGAAGATACATCAGCACGACTACACCGGAATCTGCCCATAACGACCTGATGGAGATGATCGAAACATCTTCGGAGCTGGGAGTGGCATCTCTGCCTATCTGGGCCGTATCCCTTGAAGCACCCAACTACCCTAAAGAAGCCTTTCCCGAGGGAATTCCCGTATTTTTCCATTTTGACGGCTATAGCGGCGAAGTCCATGAAATGAACACCATCAACCACTATGTCGGTATGGACCCGATGTGGGTAGGTGGGCACATAGAGCGCGAGATCGGCATCTATGCACTTCTTGCCCTATCTTTGGCAATGATCTATTTTATCGCCTACAACAAAAAGATCTGGACATATCTTATGTTTATACCGGTATCGCTGCCGCTTCTTTTTATGGCGGACTACTCTTACTGGCTCTACTGGTTCGGACACAACCTGCATGACTGGGGTGCCTTCAAGATCAAGCCTTTTATGCCGACAGTATTTGGAGACGGAAAGATCGCACAGTTTACCACCCACTCCTATCCGACTATCGGTTTTTATATGCTGCTTCTAATCGCACTATTCTCTCTTTTAGCAATTATGGCAAGAAACAAAGCCAATAGAGAAACGGCAGAGCAGCAGTAATGATTAGCAGGATCGCTTTTATCTTGGCACTGTTTTTTGCATTTTTAAATGCATCTGCGCTGCAAGAGGCGATCGATAATGCTGAAGCCGGATCTATTATAAAGCTTAGCCCCGGCATATACAAAGGCAGGCTGACAATAACCAAACCCATTACCATAATCGGTACCGCCAAAGGTGTCATCATAGACGGTGAGGGCAAAGGAAGTGTCATAGCCGTAAAAAGCTCTTATGTGACACTGAAAAACCTGACTATTACAAACAGCGGCAGCAGGCATGAGAACCTTGACTGTGCTATCAGTATAAATGACGCTTCACAATGCGAGGTATCGGACTGCACCATCACCGACTGTCTGTTCGGTATAGATATGCAGATGACAAATAATTCAATTATACAGAATAACTATATCACCTCCAAAGATTTTGACCTGGGCCTGCGGGGTGACGGCCTGCGGCTATGGTACAGCAACGATAACCTCATCAAAGGCAACCGCCTGGTAAAATCAAGGGATATGGTTGTATGGTATTCCCATGGAAATATTATAGAAGAGAACTACGGCGAACACTGCCGCTACTCGCTTCATTTCATGTATGCAGGCAAAAACTATGTTCGAAACAACAGTTACAAATACAACTCGGTGGGCATCTTTTTTATGTATAGCAAAGACACTATCGCCACCGGAAACATAGTAAAAAGCTCACTGGGAGCGACAGGAATGGGCATAGGCCTCAAAGATGTCTCTAATTTTACGATAAAAGACAATACGGTTATTTATAATGCACAAGGGTTGTATATAGACCGCTCCCCGTTTGAACCGGAGACGCATAATTTTATAGAGGGTAATAAGATCCTATACAATGCAGAAGCTCTGCATTTTCACTCGTTGAGTGAAAATAACATTATAAAGGACAATACCCTGCTTGGCAATATCGAAGATATTGTCAATGATTCACGTGGCAGTAAAACAGATGAAAACGATTTTGAGGGCAACTACTGGGACAGTTATGCGGGATTTGACCGCAATAACGACAATATCGGAGATACACCGCACAAGGTTTACCAATATGCGGATAAACTCTGGCTGTACAACCCGGAAGTTAAGTTTTTTTACGGCTCACCGGTGATATCATTGCTGAATTTTCTGGCAAAGCTGGCACCGTTTAGCGAACCGATATTTTTACTTGAAGATGCAAAACCAAGATTACGAGAAAAGGGCTGATCATGGCAGAAAAAGAAGATAAAACAGAAAAAGTGGAAAAAAAGAGGCGAGAATTCATTCAGTACTCTACTCTGGGTGTTTTGGGATTGGTGCTTGGCGGGGGCGTACTCGCCTCACCCTATCTAAATCCGCACGAGACGCGGCTGCGTCCTCCGGGAGCTGTTGACGAGCACACCTTTTTAGGCCTGTGTATAAAGTGCGGCCAATGTGAGCAGGTCTGCCCTTACCACTCTATTCATCTTGCCGATATATTTACAGGTGCGGGAGAGGGAACACCATATATAGATGCGCGCGAACGCGCCTGCTACGCCTGCGAGGCCGTCCCGTGCGTTCTGGCCTGCCCCAGCGGTGCACTCGACCACTCCTGCGAAAAAGCAACGGACATAAGAATGGGAATAGCGGTATTGGAATTTCCCGATTCATGTATCGCCATGAGTAATACGCCGGTTCCGAAAAAACATATACAGAGAATGCATACCCATCCAAATACCAGGCAGCTCGAACAGGATGTGCTGGATAAGGTAGATGCGTTTGAAGGCAAGCAGTGTTCTATGTGCGCCGATATCTGCCCACTCCCGAACCCTATGAGCGCAATTGCTATGGTTCCGGACAAAAACGGAGGCAGAAGGCCTGAGATCTATGACGGATGTATAGGCTGTGGCGTCTGCGAAGAGGTCTGCCCCGTTGATTCTCCTGCTATTGTCGTCAAGCCGCGCCTCACTTATGAAGATTATTATGAAAAAGGGATACGCTCATGAGAAGATATGCCCCGATTGTCGCCATATTGCTGCTTTTTGCAGGATGCGGTGAAAAAAAAGAGGACAAACAGCAGACGCAAGCCGCAACACAGGCTTCAGGCCACATTGAAGTAAGCAAAAATGCTGATGCCTACAAGCAGAAGATAGAGAAAAAGAGTGTCGATAAAAAACAGAGTAAATCTTACTATTATGACTACAATACCGACAAAAAGAAAGCCTCAGAGAAAAAACGTACGACAATAGACGCCAACCTGCATGTACGCAGCCCCTACGAACAGGTGGAAATAGAACTGATGGTACATAAACTGAGCAAAGACTTTATCGTCAGATGCTCTGCGTGTCATAATGATTACGCCAACGGTATTATCGGCCCATCACTACTGGATAAAGATGCAAAATTTATCTATGGAACTATCTCTAAATACAAAACGGGAAAAAAAGAAAATATCCTGATGACAGCCCTGGTTAAACAGATGAGTAATGAAGAGATAAAAAAACTTGCAAACGAAATTGCTGAATTCAATGCAAAAATAAATGAATTGAGATCAAAACGAGGAATGAAATAATGAAAAATATTATTGTAGGCATACTGACGCTGTTTATTATTGCGCTGATGGCCCTTACAGCTATGAGAGGCAGGGCCTATCACGGCGGTGAACAGGGAAAAGTCATTGAAGACATCGCAGGAAGAGCGGCAAAAAGTTCCCAGATGGAGCCGGCGTCCAAAGACGATCGTGAAATTGAGCAGGACAAGCTCAAAGCCCTGAGAGACAAAGCGGGGAATGTCGGAGGATTCAAAGTATCCCAGTCTTACAAAAGCAAATGCGCCTCATGCCACGGAATGAATGGTGCCGGTATAATCGGGCCAAAACTGATCGGTCTTGAAAGTGACGATGTGTATAAAAAACTGCTTGACTACAAAGCAGGCAGAAAAGAGAACCTGGTCATGAAGGGGCTGCTTATGAAACTGAATGAAGCAGATCTGAGAGAGTTTGCCGATGAGATTGGCGAATTTGAATCTAGAGCGAAAGCTTTACAACAATAACTGGAGCAGGCAATGGATCAGTACAACTCTAGGGCGACGATAAAAAATACCTCTTTTTTATCGACGTTCACTACAAAAACACCCGACGGAAAAACCAAACTGAGCTACCGCACCAAGCGCTGGGTGCTGATCATCGCAATACATCTCACCTTCTTCCTCTCTTTTGCGATAGACATACAGGTACTTGAAGGAACTCTTAACGGCTCACGCTTTCTCGGATTTCATCTTATAGATATTTTTGTAACACTTGAGACTTTCATAGCTACCCATCATCTGCATGTAAATATGATAATCGGAACCGTTACGATATTTATCGTCTACCTGCTGATCGGGGGACGCACCTACTGCGCCTGGGTCTGCCCATACGGACTGCTAAGTGAGATCGGTGAAAAGATACACAACACCCTGGTTAATAAAAAAATTATCAAAGAGCGCAAGTTCGACAACCGTGTACGCTACATCTTTTGGGCGATCTTTATCATACTGACCTTTACAAGCGGTTATCTTGTCTTCGAAACCTTTAATGTCGTAGGCATACTCAGCCGCTTTATAGCTTATGGCTGGAGCGTCTCACTGTCATGGGTACTTGCAGTCCTGCTGATAGAGATCTTCTTCTCCCGGCGCGCATGGTGCCGCTATCTTTGCCCCATAGGTACGACCTACGGCCTTATAGGGCCTATCAGTGCAACACGTGTAGAGTGGAACGACAACTGTGACCACTGCATGGTCTGTCACGATGTCTGTTTTGAAAACCAGGTTCTTGAGCTTACAAAAGCCAAATACCACAAAGAGAACGAAGACAAAGGCATAAAGAAGAAATTTGTAACCGGTGCCGACTGCACGCTTTGCGGCCGCTGTATAGATGTCTGCCATGCAGATGCACTCAAATTCGAATTCAGATTAAAGTCACTTGTATGATTGAAGTCCGTGGCGTTACCAAAAAATTTGGCAAAACAGTATCTCTGGATAATGTTTCCATAGATTTCAAAAAAGATGATGCCGTTGCCCTTATGGGTGCAAACGGAGCGGGAAAAACAACCCTCATAAGACTTATCCTGGGATACTACCATCCAAATGCCGGAACGATCAGCATCAACGGCATGGATCCTGTCAAGGAGCGCGTAGATATACTAAAACACGTCAGCTTTGTGCCACAACTTCCGCCACCGATCAAACTGAGCCTTGATGAACTGATACAGTATATTTGCAGTAGTTCCGGGGTAAAAAAAGAGCGTATTTTTCATTATGCTAATGAGATGGAACTCGACCTTAAGCCAAATCTGGGCAAATCGTTTTTTAAACTCTCGGGAGGAATGAAACAAAAACTGCTTATTGCCATTTCTTTAGCCAAAGAGAGCGAAATAATGATCTATGATGAACCGACCGCCAACCTGGATCCAAAAGCCAGGGACAACTTCTACAGGCTTTTAAAAGAGCATGAAGAGAATAAAATCGCACTTTTTGTTACGCACAGGCTCGATGAGATCAAGGAGATCGTAAATCGTCAAATATATATGGATTTAGGAACTATAGTATCAGATGAGTGTGTTTAAGAAATTTACCGTGCTTGCGGCCATACTGGCGGCTTCACTTTTTTTTGACGGCTGTGAACAAAAAATCAGTACAGAACTGCAAAAAGTACACTGGGACCGAGACATGTGCGCCAGATGCAAGATGGTCGTCAGCGACCGCAAGCATGCCGTACAGGTGATAAATCCTCAAAACGGCAGGGTCTACATGTTCGATGATATCGGCTGTACCGTACTCTGGCTGCAGGAGGAGCAGATAGAATGGGCGGACAAAGCCGTGATCTGGATAACCGATGTAAAAACAGGTGAGTGGATCGATGCCAGAACCGCATATTATGATACAATGAATATAACACCGATGGCATACGGCATTGCGGCACATAAAGATAAATCTACCATCAAAAAAGGAGAAGAGATTCTCCGCTATGATGATGTGGCAAAGCGTGTTGTCGAAATAGAAGAACGCAACAATAAAAGAGGCATTAAATGAAAAATCTGCTGCTAATTGCATACCTTGACCTTAAAGAGTCCATTCGGGCCAGATGGTTCATTATCTACTCTCTGGTATTTGGCGGCCTTATAGCCCTGTTTTTCATTGCCGGCATCACAGAATCGCAGGTAATGGGCTTCAGCGGACTTAGCAGACTGCTGCTTATGTACATCCAGGTAACTATTATCATTTTGCCGATTTTTATACTTATCACTACCGTGCGCTCCATCTCCGGAGATCGGGACAGCCATATTTTAGAGTATATGCTCTCTTTTCCCATCTCTCTTTCGCAGTACTACTGGGGCAAGGTTTTCGGCCGTTTCATAACCGTATTTCTGCCGGTATTTATGGCAATGGCTATCGCCATTGTCTACGGCATATCAAAAGGTGCTGCGGTACCGTGGAGTATATTTCTGCTCTATACTGGACTGCTCTTTTCACTGAGTTCGGTATTTTTAGGCATTGCCTTTTTTATCTCTTCCGTCGTAAAATCATCTGAAATGGCACTTGGCATCTCCTTTTTTGTCTGGATCTTTCTCCTTGCCTTTATCGATATTGCCCTGATAAGCCTGATGCTCCAAAACCGCATGAGCGAAGAGTTGATCATCTCTCTTGCTTTGATCAACCCTATGGAGATCTTCCGTGTCGCCGCAATCAGTCTTTTTGATCCGGAACTGACGGTTATGGGACCTGTCGCTTTTTATATTCTCGACACTGTCTCGCAAAGCGTGTTTGTGCTTTTTTCTATCGCCTACCCCATGCTATTAGGTATAGTATTTGCCTTTTTCGGCTATAGTATATTTAGAAAAAGAGACTTGGTATAAAGGAGAGAAACAGTGATAAAAACAGTAGTGATGACAATATTGGCAGCAGGCCTGCTCATGGCCGGAAGCATTAAAGTAAACAGAAACGACACATGCGCCGTTCGCCAGTTTAAAGTCTACAAGTACCCTTCATGGATAGCGAAAGCCGAAACCGCCAAAGGAGAAACGGCTTATTTCAGCAGCCCCAAATCCATGTTCGAGTTCTACTTTCAACCGGACAGGTGGATGGAGTTCGGTGCGGCTACTCCGGATGACATCACTTCACTGACCGTGACCGATTTCAACACACTTAACGCTATAAATGCACGCTCCTCATACTATGTCTACGGCTCGACCCAGACCAGTCCTGCAGGAGACGACTTGGTGCCTTTTGCAAAACTCGAAGATGCAGAAAAGTTTGCAAAAAAATATAAAGGCAAACGAATCCTGCGCTTCAGCGAAATCAAAAACAGTCTTATCCGGCTACTGAACGGCCGCATATGATAAAAGCGCTTGCTCTTTTATCTGTCTTTTGCCTTGCGGCATCATCTGGCGCTACCATCTCCAAAAAAACTGTGGGTTGCGAAGTCAAAGAAAATGTTGAGCGCGCCTATTACCTATGGGAACATAACGGAAGCAAAGGGTTTATAAAATTTATGACTCTCAACCAGTGCCAGATCCTGTTTCAAGGTGCAAAGATCGATATTCTCGACAAAGACGAAACCTATCTTAAAGTTGCACCGGTAAACCTGAGAGAGCTGTGGGTAAGAAGAGAGGTTGTCGCCAAATAGGCGCAGTGCTTACTGCACGACTTCTCTTTTTATACCTGATGAGAGCAGCACCAGTATCTCATACCCTATCGTACCGGCCGCTTTGGCATAAGCATTGGCATCTTGAAAAATACAGATTTTTTCATCCGTTGAGGAAAATTCTGTGTTATCCATCGAGATACGACCTAAAAGGGCAGCTCCATCCGGTGCAACATATGAGTTGGATGCGGCCCTCAGGAGTCCGTCCGCGTAGCCTATATCATATGTTGAAACCCTCTCTGTTTTCAAAGCTGCATATGTGCCGTTATAACCTACGCGCTGTGAAGGTTCAAGCGTACGGGACATAATCTTTTCTGCCCATAGCGAAAGTACCGGCTTCAAAGCAGGCTGAGAAAGGGTTCTATCCATCTGGAGACAGCCGTACGCAGCTATACCGATACGCACCATTGCTTCATCGCATGATGTGCTCCTAAAGAGTGCAGCCGAATTTTTTGAGTGAAAACGGAGCTCATCCAAGCCATACTGCAGTGCCAAAACTTTTGCCTCTTTTTTAACCTTATCAAAAAATTTATACTGCCAGAACCATTCGGAACTCAAAGCATCCGCACTGCGAAAATGGGTGAAAACCCCCTCTATCTTCAACCCTGCCCTTATTGCCGACCCGAAAGCATCAGCCAGCTCTTCCATAGAAATACCGTTGCGATGCATGCCGGTATCTACTTTCAACTCCACCCTGCAGCCTTTTGGAAAACGGCTTATAGTCTCAAGCGAATTGACTGTATAGCAGATCCGCGAAGAGACAGTTTTCGGAATCTCGGCCAATACAAGAATATACGGAAAATAATCTGCAAGTCTTTGCGCTTCCTCATCACTGCGAACTACTGCACGGGAAACACCATACTCCTTCGCCATTGCCGCCATCTCAAGCAGGCCGTGCCCGTAGGCACTGTCTTTTAGGACCAGCGCAATTTTATCTATACTTCCGGCACGATGTGCGATAATATCAAGATTGTGAAAAAAAGCCGAACGGCTGAGTCTTATAAATGCCATACGGCATTATAAATGATTCGTGATTAATAAAAGGAAGATTTATGAGTTTGCCCGGCGAATTTGAAAAGCAGAGTTTTGTCCAGATGATCTTTCCGCATGCGCTGAGCGACTGGAGTCCCTATCTGGAAGAGGCGTGCCGCTCTTTTGCTTCTATTGCCGAAGCTGTCTCAAGATTTGAGCCGTGTCTGATTGTCTGCGACGATATCGAGCGCGTACGCTCTTATTTTCCCGCTTGCAATAATCTCTGTTTTATCCAGTACCAGAGTGACGATACCTGGGCGCGTGACTGCAGTGGCATTACCGTTATAGAAGACGGCAAGCCGGTCATACTGGACTTTAACTTTAACGGATGGGGAAACAAATTTGAGGCAGCCAGGGACAATAACATGACAGCCTCCATTAAAAATATATACGGTGCTGAAGTAAAAAAGGTCGATTTTACGCTTGAGGGCGGAGCTGTCGAATCAAACGGCAGCGGCACTCTTTTGACAACCTCCCGATGCCTGCAAAATAAAAACCGCAACCCTTCATTGTCATCTAAACAGATCGAATCTGTACTTAAAAAACAGTTTGGGCTGCATACAATCCACTGGCTTCATAATGGATACCTGGCCGGGGATGACACCGACAGCCATATCGACACCCTTGCCCGCTTTATAGACAAAAATACAATTATGTACCTACAGTGTACAGACAGAAGTGATGAGCACTTCACTGCCCTTGCAGAAATGCAAAAAGAGCTTCAGGCGTTTAAAAATGAAAACGGCAAACCCTACCACCTTGTACCCCTGCCTATGACAGATGCGATCTATTATGAAAACGAGCGCCTGCCGGCAACTTATGCCAATTTTCTGATTGTTAACGGCGCAGTACTGGTCCCCACCTATAACGACAGACATGATAAAGAAGCCCTTGAAATATTCAGGGAAAACTTTCCGGACAGAGAGATTATCGCCATAGACTGTTCGGTTCTGATACGCCAGTATGGATCACTCCACTGCGTTACCATGCAGTTTCCCCAAAATGTAATTTTGAATTCCAAATAAAAATATTTAAAGCTATTCGGAGAAGAGAAGTGAAAATCCGTTGTACAAAAAGAATCCCGAAGCGGCCAGAAGAGTAACTATAGTGGCAATTTTTTTAATTTTTTCTGTTTTCATAGAGGGATTGTAGCAGTTTCAATTTTAAACTAACGCACCTGTAAATTAACACAAATGTAACACTTAATAGATATTATGATAATTATCATAAGGATATCTAATTTAAAGTAAAAAAGGATTACCGATGTTAACAAAAATACTGCTTGGGCTTGCCCTTCTCTTGGCATTTGCCGATGCCAAACCAATGAAAATGTTTCAAAGCGCTCCGGCGGAAAAAGTCATACTTCTGCAAAAAGGAGATGCAAAGATGTTCTGCCCTGTCTGCGGTATGCATTTAGGAATGTTTTACAAAACATCCCACGCCGCTGAGTTTAAAGACGGCCGCATTAAACAGTACTGCTCCATCCACTGCCTTGTTAACGATCTCGAAAAACACGGGCACAAAAATGATGTCAAAACCATAAAGGTCATTGACGTAAACAGCCTGAAATTTATCGATGCCAGGAAAGCGGTTTATGTTGTCGGCAGCAAGATAAAAGGAACAATGACTATGAACAGCAAATATGCATTTTCCGATTCTGCAGCTGCCAAAGCTTTTGCGGAAAAAAACGGCGGTAAAGTCAGTTCTTTTGACCAGGCATACGCTGCAGCCGAAAAAGACTTTTCCGGTGACACTGCAATGATTATGAAAAAAAAGAAGATGATGGCCAAAAAAGGTGAAAAGATATATAAAGGTATGTGTGACGGATCAAAAATTACGAAAACCGATATTCCGCATATCAAAGCGCAGATCGTTAAAAACAAAGCATGCGGAAAACTCAACGGCAAACAGCTTCAGGCAGTAGCTATCTATCTGGCCGGTACAAAAACAGGGAGTGCCGCACACATCGCTGTACCAAAAGGTGCAAAATGCCCGGTATGCGGAATGTTTGTCGACAAATACCCAAAATGGGCAGCACAAATGACGATTGGAAACAAAAACTACTACTTTGACGGAGTTAAGGATATGATGAAATTTTACCTCTATCCGCAGGAGTACAAGCTTGACAGATCAAATATCACCTCCATATATGTAACAGATTATTATACTTTGGATAAAATAGCGGCAAAAGATGCATTTTACGTAAAAGGCTCTAATGTTTACGGGCCAATGGGGAATGAGCTTATTCCGTTTAAAAACAAGAAAAGCGCAGTCGATTTTAAAAATGATCATGGCGGGAAACTGATCCTTAAATTTGATCAGATAACCAAAGAGATGATAGCGGCTCTCGACAAATAGGAGTTTTAACTTAAAATGATTAAAGGCTTCCTTGTTCTTGCACTGCTATACACTGCTGCACTGACATCGATAACAGCACATATGCTCTTTTTTAAAAGAGATTCTCATAGGGAAAAAATAATGCAGACTCTCAGCATCGTGAATCTTCCGACGCTATCGCTTTCAACATCCTATATGGCTGCCGGGATACGCGGCTATACCAAGCCGTCAAATCCATCCTATCCGGATATGATGCCTATAGATACCATGAGCTTTGTCTATGGCGAATAGCACTTTTTTGCGCTTTTTGCTTCTGCTGCTATATCAGTACAGAAGCAAACACGCAGGCATTGCCGTTATCTCCTCATTGATCGTAGCACTGCTTAGTGCAGTCCTTTTCATATCCCAGTCCATACAGGCAGAAACTGCCCTGCAGCTGAAAGCACAGCCGGATTTTGTCGTTCAAAGGATCAGGGCCGGCAAACGCATCGACGTTCCTGTCGAATGGCTCGAAGAGATACAGGAGATAAACGGTGTCTCATCCGTAACGCCAAGAGTTTACGGAGAGTACTATTTTTCACCGCGTGAAGAGCATTTTCTTCTCTTTGGAGTTGATTTTTTTGATGAACAGAGCAGTAAGGCCATTGAAAAGATTGTACAAGAAACAGATCTCAGAAAATTTCTTTCAAAAGAACAGATGATCGTAGGAGACGGAGTTAAAAAATTTTTACAGGAGCACTATTATAAAGGTTTTTACAACTTTAAAAATCCTGACGGTGAGATCATTAAAGTGCCTGTTTACAGCTCATTCGACAAAGAGACAAATATCATAAGCAACGACATGATCATAATGCCTATGGAGCTATTGCGCTCCATTTTTGCGATGGATGAAGAGACGCTGACAGATATTGCCTTCAATGTTCCCAATGAAGCCGAATGGGACAATGTCCTGACAAAACTCCACCTGCTTCACTATGACATACGGGTGATTACCAAAGAGGAGATCACCAAGTCTTACCACAATCTGTTCAACTACAAAGGAGGGCTCTTTCTGGCGCTCTATCTTATTACGATCATGACCTTCATTCTGATTATCTATCAGCGCTACGCAATGGTCGCAGTTGGATGGAGCATAAAAGACGTTTTGAAGCTGAAATTTTTCGAGACATCCATAATAGTTCTTCTATCATTCATCAACGGCGTAATCATAGCCTATTGCTATGTCTACCTGTTTGATGCACCGCTGTTAAGCAATCTTTTTCTCGGCAGTGAAAACCTATCTAACGAGGTTGCCTTTATGCCGGTAGTTGATTTTGGTCTGCTGGGCTCTATATTTCTGTTTTTTGGAATCCCTTTTATTGCGGCAGTGCTTATTCCTGTCTGGAAAATCGCAGTTACCGAACCTAAAGAGGCGATGAAATGATTCGTATAAAAAACCTCGATAAGATCTTTAATCCTTCTACGAAAAAAGCTGCACATGTCCTAAAAGAGATCAACCTGCAGATCAACAAAGGAGAGCTTGTTATTCTTAAAGGGGTCAGCGGAAGCGGAAAATCAACCCTGCTTTCTATCATCTCCGCCATGGATAAACCGACCAGCGGCGAGGTTATCGTCGACGGCAAGGCTGTCAGCAAGCTTCCTGATATTCACGCATCCCACTTCAGGGCAAACAGCATAGGCTTCATTTTTCAGCACTTCAACCTCCTTGACGAACTCTCAGTCAAAGACAACATCTCCATTGTACTGATACCGCTGGGGCTGAGCATAAAAACAGTAGATGAAAAAGTCCAAAAAAGCATGGAGTTGGCAAACATATCCCATAAAGCCGATCAACAGGTAAAAGAGCTCTCCGGAGGGGAGAAGCAGCGCTGTGCGATCGCGCGCGCACTGGTAAACGACCCCGGCATCATCCTCTGCGACGAACCGACCGCAAACCTTGACAGAACCAACTCTCTGCATTTTATCGAATTGGTAAAAACACTTCAAAAAATGGGTAAAACGATTGTTATCGCTACTCACGATCCGCTCTTTGAAGAGGCAGGTTTTCATGACAGCATCCTGCATATGAGCGATGGAGAGCTGGGGGAGCCAAAGTGAGTGAGATTTTTCTCTCCAACGAGGTGCTGATCTACCTTTTGAGTGAATCGGTCATATATGTTCTGATCCTTATCGCTGCACTTCTCAGCCTTCAGCTCATAATAAAATGGGATTTCGGCTCTTACAGCGAAATACAGTTTACACTGGAAAAACGTGCCTATCTTGTTATGACCATTATCACTTTTGCCTTTATCGTCAAGATCGCCACCCTGCCCTACTTTGCCTACGGCATAGACAAACTTTCAGATCTGGTTCCAGGCGCGATGTGTGCATCCGGGGTAATCGGGGCCAATGAGTACGGATACCCACTCTTGGGATTGAAAATCGCCACAGTTTTTATAAGCGGCACCTGGATCATCATAAACAACCTGGATCTTCAATCGCCAAACTATCCGTTTTTCAGGATCAAAACAGGACTCTTTCTGCTGATCGCAATCCTTATAAGCATTGAACTTTTTCTGGATTTTACCTATTTCGGAAATATTACTACTACCAAGCCGGTAAGCTGCTGTTCCGTTACTTTTGGACAGCAGGGGGGAAGCAATCCCCTTCCTTTCGGACTGGATACGGCAAAACTGCTGGTGCTTTTCTATCTCTTCTACTTTATGACCGCAATAAGCGCTATCGGCCGCTATGCAGCTACGGGGTTTGTCGCCAATATCCTCTTTCTTGTTACGGCTTACTATGCGGTAGTGTACTTCTTTGGAACATACATATATGAACTTCCGACCCACAAATGCCCTTTTTGTATGCTTCAGAAGGAGTACTACTACGTAGGCTATCTTGTATGGGCCTCACTTTTCAGCGGGACTTTTTTCGGGATAAACTCACTGCCTTTAAAATGGTTTGCAAAAAAAGATGTCCTTTATACTTATAAATTTTCACTCTTTTTCAACACATTGTTTGTATTATTAGTCAGCGCGTATGTGCTTGTCTATTATCTTAAAAACGGAGTCTGGCTTTGAAAAAACTCATTATGCCGCTACTGATCATCGCTATTGCCGTCGGCGCTATAATAACACTCTTTATGTCTCTTGCCCAGCAGGAGCATCTATTGGTGTTTTATGAAGGAAACCACGATAAAAAGGTTATTGAATTCAAACCCGGTCAGTATCAGTGCCCGCAATGCAAAATGGAGATCGAAACGCTTAAATATTCTGCCGAAGCAGTGATGCCTGACGGCAAAACTTTCTTTTTTGATGATCCAGGATGCCTGGTGCTGTGGCTGAACGACAAATCCGTTAAAGACAAAATCACACTCTGGATCCATACGATCGATACAGAAAAATGGATAGATCCCAGAAATGCCTACTACTCTCTAACCGAAAACACTCCCATGCAGTACGGTTTTGGAGCCTACGAAAATCGCAAAGACGGCATGATCGACTTTGAAGCTATGCAGATGAAGATGCTGCGCGGCGAGAATCTGACCGATCCTTATATCCGTAAAAAACTTTTGGGATACTGATTTGGACGCCATTAATCTCGCCACTATTATCACCATTGCTTTTCTCGGCTCTTTCGGGCACTGCATCGGTATGTGCGGCGGAATCATCATTGCATACACCAGCACCAAAATAGATAAGCAGTGGAGTAAAACAACACAGGCGACAGCCCATATACTATATTCACTAGGCAGGGTATTTACATATGTGATCCTTGGCACTCTGTTTGGCTACCTTGGCAGTGTTGCGACTTTCAGCGCCTTCGGCAACGGAGTGCTGCTTATTTTTGCCGGCATCGTAATGATACTGACAGGCCTGTCACTTCTTGGAAAAATAAAATTTTTAACTCTGATCGAACATTCTCTGACTAAGTTCAAATGGTACCAAAACGGTTTTAAAGCGCTTATGGGCAAAAGAACGCTTTTTAGTTTTTTTATGCTGGGCATGCTTAACGGTCTTCTTCCCTGTGGATTTGTCTACTTTTTTGCCGTTACCGCAGCAAGTACTGCCAGTCCGCTCTGGGGTGCCATAGTTATGCTTGTTTTTGGACTCAGTACCATACCGGCACTTTTCAGTCTCGGTTTTTTTGTAGGACTTTTTCAAAAGTTCAACCTTAGAACCACTATGATCAAACTCGCATCGATAACTGTTATAGCATACGGTATTTTTACCATCTACAACGGCTCACAGTTCATCTCCGACCCAAACCGCAGCATACTGCAGTGCCATTGATTTCTGGACAACCGGATATTTGCATCCGGTATTCAGAATTTAGCATCAAAAAATCTGCTATTTAACACTCCTGTAACACTTTTCTTCTATCATTATTTAATTTGAAATTTAAGTCAACTATTCAAGGATTGTTAAATGAAAAAAATTGCCTATCTTTCGCTTGCCTGTGCCGCGCTTTTGCATGCCGGCGAAATAACGCTTGAGCCTATCTCTGTTGATGCGACAAAGATCAGTGATGTAAGCGGCGAAGAGATAAAATCCGCCGATTTGGCAGAAGCACTGGCTAAAAAAGTTCCCGGCATCTCACTGGTCAGAAGAAGCGGTATCGCAAATGATATCATTCTCAGAGGCCAGAAAAAAGACAACATCAGCGTCTTGGTTGATGGCGCCAAAGTATGCGGAGCCTGTCCCAACCGTATGGATCCGCCGACTTCTCACATAGTCACACACAACGTAGAGTCCGTTGAAGTAATCGAAGGGCCTTATGATGTCGAAAATTTCGGATCTTTGAGTGGCGGCGTCTATGTGACTACTGCCAAGCCGGAAGAGGGAGTGCATGGTGATATAAGCCTGAATGCAGGCAGTTGGAATTACAAAAAAGCTTCTGCAACCATAACCGGCGGAACCGATATGATCAGGTTTCTTCTCGGCGCCTCTTATGAGGAGAGTGACCAATATGAAGACGGTGACGGCAATACTTTTGCCGACCAGGTGGACAACTTTATTAAAAATGCGGCCAATCCCGCTTCAGTTGCCGGCACAGCCTATCTTCCTGAATATAGAGACATGAAGGCTTATGAGAAAAAGTCTTTTATGGGAAAAGTCTTTGTTAATTTTACTGACGACCAGGAGCTGCGCCTGGAGTATACACGTAACGAAAGCGACGATGTTCTCTACCCGTCAAGCAAGATGGATGCCATATTCGATGATTCCAACATATATAATGTACAATACAGTATCAAAAATCTTGGAAGCTTCTCCAAAGAGCTCAGTGCACAGTACTTCCATACTGATGTAGAGCATCCTATGTCCATAAGGTACAGAAAATCATCTGTTGTGAAAGGGGATATCACCAGCGCCCTGACAACCGATGTGGACGGCTTCAAGCTTAAAAATGTCGCAGACCTGACGGACCGTGTCGAACTGACACTCGGCCTGGACGCAAGCAGGAGGAACTGGGACGGCCTTTACACAAAAAACGGCATTCCAATGAAATATCCGCCAACCTCTCCGAAAGCCGGGCAGACAAAGATCAGTATTCCGGATGTAGATACAGACAATGCCGCCCTTTTTCTTGAAGTCAGACACCATTTCGGTGCCGTGGAGTTCAAAGTGGGGGCACGCTATGACGATACAAGCATAAAACCAGCCGGCAACGAACCTGACAATGATTACAGTGCTTTCAGCGCCAACATATTTGCCAACTACAGCGCAAACGACAATCTGAAATTCTTCGGGGGCATAGGAAAGGCATCGCGTGTTCCTGACGGGCGTGAGCTCTACTGGTACAGCTCTATGGGTGTACAGGCAGGTACGCCGGACCTGGATCAGACGACAAACTACGAAATCGATCTCGGCATGGAGAACAACTATGACAGCTTCAGCATCAAAACCAAAATATTCTACAGTATGCTAAAAGACTATATCTATTACAATGCAGACAATACCAATGCAATGGGTGCCGCGTTTCACTCGTTTCAAAATATAGGCTGTCGGAGTAGACAATGTGCTTGACAAAACTTATGCGATCTCAAATACCTACAAAGACCTTATCCTGATTGATGACGCGAGCAACGATCCGATCATGATGATGAATGAGCCGGGGCGCTATTTTTATGTCAACGCCAGCTATACTTTTTAAAGACAACGGGACTGATTTCTTACGGAGGAAAATATGAAAATGATTAAAATAGCACTAATACTTATGTTTACTGCCCTGTTTGCCGACGCAAAGATGTTTCAGAGTGTAGAACCAGAAAAGGCGATACTGCTTCAAAGCGGTAAAAACAAACTCTACTGCTCTAACTGCGGAATGAACCTGATCAAGTTTTACAGGACTTCCCACGCCATGAAGCAGGTTGACGGCACTATCCATCAATACTGTTCCATCCACTGCCTTGCCGAAGCAAACAGTGAAATAAGTGCCGATACGCAGGTTGTAGATGCCAAAAATCTCAATTTCATTCTTGCCATGGACGCTTTCTATGTGGTAGGAAGCAGCAAAAAGGGTACCATGACCGCAAACAGTAAGTACGCCTTTTCAACAGAAGAGGATGCAAAGGCTTTTGTGAAAAAATACGGCGGAGAGATAATGGGATTCCCGGATGCGGTACAGATAGCCGCAGACGACCTCTACAGTGACAACATTATGATAGGGAAGAAACGCTCCAAAATGGCCGCAAAAGGCGAAAAGATGTACAAAAGCATCTGCAGGCACACTCCTCTTGCAGTTTTTGACTCTATCTCTGATGCAAAAACATATATCGTCAACAGCAATATATGCGGCCAACTGGATGATAAAAAGTACCAGGCGATAGCGCTTTACCTGACAAGCAAAAATAAAATGCTGGCCAAAAATGTCGAACCCATTAAAGTGCCTAAAGATGCCAAATGCCCGGTTTGCGGTATGTATATCTCAAAATATCCCAAGTGGGCCGCACAGATCAATATAGACGGATATACACATTACTTTGACGGGGTAAAAGATATGATGAAATTCTATTTTCATCCCGATTCATTTCATCGCAACGCAAAGCGTTCTATGATAACAGGACTTCTTGTAAGCGATTACTACACTCTCAAGCCGCTAAGGGCACAAAAAGCATGGTATGTTACAGGCTCAAATGTTTATGGACCGATGGGCAACGAACTGATCCCTTTCGAGACAAAAGAGCAGGCAGAGAACTTTAAAAACGAACACTCCGGCAAAAGAGTACTCTCATTCGACGAGATCACCGAATCGATAGTTAAAAGTCTCGACGACTGAAGAACCACATAAAGGCAAACATCAATCCAGGTGTCTTTGCCTTGTTCTCATCAAGAAGAAATGTTTTTGCCTCACCTAAAGGCAGATATGCGATCTCTATCATTTCTGCATCCACCCCGCCCCCTTCATGCACCTTCAGACTCTCATCCACCTTGGCATAATAGAGTGTCTGGCGCGCACCTGCAAAGCCGACGGAAGTGTAGTATGATGTAATTTTTTCAATACTGTCAAGAGGAATCTCATATCCGCACTCCTCATAAACCTCTTCCTTCGCTATCTCTTTTAGGGTCTTATCCTTGTCAACTATGCCGGCACAGAGTTCAAAAGTGAAACCGTCTCTGTTCTTCAAATATACCGGCGGACGAAACTGCCTGACAAGCACAAAAGCCTCTTTTTGGACATGATAAAGCAGTATGGCCACGCTGTCATGAACCTGTGCTATGTCCCAGCTTTTTTCTATGCCGTCTTGAAGATAGCTCATTCGCTCCAGTTTTACAAAAGATGATTTTTTGCATGGCTCAAGTCTGATATCTTCTATTTTATGCAAACCACTTCCTTCTTTTTGTTTTACACCCCGCAAGCCTTTATTGTCTTCAAGCTTGATATGGATCCCAAATCAAGTTCAGGATGACAACTATCTCCTCTTCTATGCTCTCTATATCGTATATTTGCCCGCAACAAGTTACGGGCTCCAAAGCTGGGTATAATCATTACCGGAACCCCGAACTTGTTCAGGGCAAAATCAGTCCATTTGGCCCATAATAAGTTGCGGGTTCCAAAATGCTAGAGAAATTGGAGTGTTTCAGATCTTGTTTTGGTTTGCTAAAGCCAACCCTGCATTTAGATTTACTCTATCATTTTCCTATTCCCTATTCCCTATTTCCTATTTCCTCTTCCCTATTTTCCAATCACCCTTCACCGCCAAGACGTTTAAAATCCTGAATATCGACATAGCATACCGACTCGAACCTATCATGTTTTACCGGACTGCCGGCAGTCTGCATTGTTTCATCTACCAAAGCGGTAAGCTCTTTTTTGACTTTTAAAAAAGCTCTTCTCTTTTTACCGCTCAGTTTTTTTGTAGTAACCCTTACGACACGTGCCGGATTGATCGCGCGCCCGTTTTTATACAGTCCAAAATGGAGGTGCGGCCCGGTTGAAAGCCCCGTTGTCCCGACATAGCCTATCACCTGCCCCTGTTTAACATATTTTCCTTTTCTGATGCCCCGTTTAAATGATTTCTGATGGGCATACAGAGTCATATAGCCGTCGCTGTGGCGTATCTTGATAAGGTTACCGTATCCGCGCGTCCTTCCGGCAAAGATAATCTTTCCGCTGCCCGCGGCCATGATCGGCGTTCCGCGCCTTGCGGCATAATCTATGCCAAGATGTGCCCGATAGCGCTTAAGTATGGGATGATACCGGCGTTTGGTAAATTTGGAACTTATTCTTGCATTGCGTACAGGCCTGGCAAGCAGAAAACCCTCTACCTGTGCTCCGTTCTCGTCATAATACCGGCCATCACTGTTAAGAAACACATAATGGCGTTTTTTGCGCATCTCTATCATGGCTACCTGCAGAACAGGCATAGAAAACGGCTTTCCAAGGCGATACTTCTGGTCATATATCATAACCAGAGGATCGCCTTTTCTAAGGTCACGCCGAAAATTGAGAGAGTTCTTGAAGCTGTTTACAAAAGCCTGGGCAAGACGCCTGGAGCCGGTCGCCTTGAGAATATCCTCATAAGGGTTTTTCTCGATGTTAAGCGCTATCGACTCCCTTTTTGTGTTACTTATTATCGGGATCGCCTCGAATGCAAAACTGCCTTTTTTATCCCGATAAAGGTGAAGCTGAAGCTCGTCATTTACCGGTATCAGCACCTGCTCTATCGTACGATTCCCGTCATATAAGATTTGATACTCAACACCGCTGATGATCTCTTCAGTCAGCTTCTGATCCTCTTTATCAATCTTATAATAGAGGTCTTTCGGCAACTGCAGGCGCTCAAGGAACATCAGGTATGTCTCTCCTGTACTCCACTTCAGGTTTTCGACGGCAGCAGCACCCAACAGAAGAGGCAAAAATACAAATAGAACGATTCTAGTCATCAGAAAATATATTATCGCTTAAGATCAAAATTGTCTGCATGCCGCCTATAACCCCATACTGGCATTGGCACGCTTGATAATATCATCTGCTGAAATATCATCTTTGTTGGATTCTGCCATACCCATAGAGATCGTAAAATTAAGTTCCGGCAGTTTTTTAAATCTCAAACGCCCTATGGCATTTCGAAGCAGTTCCGCCTGCCGGATAGATTCCTCTTTTGAAAGATCTTTAAACAACAGAATAAACTCTCCTCCGATAAAACGCGCAATGCTGTAATCACTTGTCAGTACCTTCTTGGCCACAACAACTACGGCTTTAATCACCTCATCACCTACACTAAAACCGTACTGTGCATTGATATCCTTAATATTGTCGATACTGATAATAAAAAGGTGCAGCGGCTGGTTGATCTTCTGTGCACGCACAAGCCAACCCTGCGCATTTTCCATAAATTTTTTTCTTTTCAGTGCGCCTGTCAGTTCATCATAGTCCGACAGATGTTTAAGTTTTTCAAGTGCAAATTTTAATTTCAGGTGCGTCTGTATACGTGCCAGCACCTCCTTGGTATTGTAGGGCTTGGTGATATAATCTATCCCTCCTGCTTCAAAACCTTTTACGATACTTTGCGGATCATTGCTCGCACTAAGAAAAATAACAGGTATATCTCTTGTCTCAGGTTTTGCCTTCAGCCTTCTGCATGTCTCATAACCATTCAATCCGGGCATAGTTATGTCGAGCAGTATAAGGTCGGGAAGCTCGTTGCGTGTTACTTCCAGTGCCGTAAATCCGTCTATAACAGTTCTGGCATCATAATCCTCAAGCAATTCAACTAGAAAATCAATATTTACGGGGCTGTCATCAACAATAAGTATTTTTGTCTGCTCATTGGTTTTATTCATCTGTTTCCCTCCCTAAATCACAATTTTTGCAAATAGCCGATAAGCTTTTTTGCCTTGTTAAAATCATATGCATTTGATGCATTTACCACCTCCTGCAGCACTTCACGTTTATCTTCAGGCCATACATATCCCGTGAGTTCTTCACAGATTTTTTTTGCAGCACGTGCCTTGTTCTCCTCTGCAGCCTTATAAAGGGCGCTTAGGCAATCATTCAAACCTGATGGTGATATCAGCTCTTTTTTAACTACCTCTTTGATATTTTTCGCCTTTCTGGCCTTCAAGGTGTTAATCATGGGAGTAAGATTTTTATCCAACTCTTTCAAAATGGCAAAAGACTCTTCGGATCTTGACCTGCATGCTTCATCCAGATCTTTTGCTATATCATAGATCGTATCAGCCCCGATATTCCCGGAAAGCCCTTTTATATTATGCGCATAATCGGCTGCCTCTTTAAACTCTCCTTTTTTCAGCATCGTCTGAAGCGTAACAATGGCATTCTCAAACATATCCGCAAATTTGTCAAGTATCTTTTCATAAACCACGCTGTTGCCGTTAAGACGGGCAAGCCCTGCTTTTGCATCAATACCCACAAGATCATCATATTTTCTGCTTTTGTCTGTCTTCACTTCCTCTTTTTTCTCTTTGGCCGGCTTATCAGCCTTAACGGCAGCAGACTGCTTTGGAGAGATGTACTGAAGCAGCATTTTATAAAACTCTTCCACATCAAAAGGTTTTTCCAGATAACTCTGCATGCCATAGCTTTTAAATTTTTCTATATCGGTCTCTGTAACATTAGCCGTTAATGCAACAATAGGCAAGGTGTCAAATTTTTGATATTCACGCAAAATTGATGTAGCGACATAGCCATCCATAACAGGCATGTTTATATCCATCAGAATCAGGTCAAAAGCTTTTGAAGACTTGAGCACAGCTTCTACTGCCCGCTGACCATTTTCCGCCTCTATCAGCTCAATGCCGCTGCCCTCAAGCAGGCCCTCCGTCACCATTCGGTTGCCTTCATTGTCATCGACAAGCAGCACCCTGCTGCCTTTTAAAACCAAAAGGTCCTCAACAGAGTACTGTTTTTCGCTAATCTTGCGTCTTATAATTTTTTTACCGAAAAGTCCATTGGTAAGACCAAAAAGCTTAAACGGCGTGACCGGCTTGTTAAGCACTGCAAAACCATCCATCTCTTTTACCCCGCTGTAACCCAAAAGCACACCGTACCCGCTATGCTTTTTTATACTTTCAATCAAAGAAGATGAGCTTGCATAACGCTCATCAATCATAACGGCATCAAACTCATTTACAGCCAACAGTCTTTCAGCCTCCACAGTATCAACACACACTTTTGGCCTGGCATCAAAAACAGCAAGAAGCTCTGCCAGTACAGATGCAGAACGTTTCTCATCAAGAATCAGTATTGATTTATCGGCTATTAGACGCGCAGACAGTTTGCGCTGTTTGTCATCTTCATGATATGGCGTCTCAAAAGAGATAATTACACTAAAAGTACTGCCCTGGCGATATGTACTTTCAACATCCATTCGTCCGCCCATCATCTTAACAAGCTCTTTGGTAATCGTCAGACCAAGCCCTGTGCCTCCAAATTTTTTAGCCGTACGGCTGTCGGCCTGCGCAAATGAATCAAATATTTTATCCATCTGCTCATCTGTCAAGCCTATGCCGGTATCTATAATGTCAAAACGCAGACTTTGGTGCGTTGCATCGGATTTTCCTCCTGCAACGTGCAGTGTCACGCTCCCGCTACTGGTAAACTTAACGGCATTGCCGAGCAGATTAATAAGAATCTGGGTTAGCCGCAGAGGATCACCTATCATTACAGAGCGTACCTCTTCTCCAATATTGAAAATCAGCTCCAAATCCTTTTCCCTGGCAGAAACAACCATAATGTCTGCAACTTTGTCCAGTATCTCGTTCAACTCAAATTCAACATTGTTGATCTGCATCTTCCCTGCTTCGATTTTTGAAAAATCCAGTATCTCATTGGTTATGGAGAGCAGTATGTCGCAAGAGCCAAGAATCTTTTTAAGATTTCTCTCCTGCATGGACGTCAACTCTGTTTTTTGGAGTATTTGTGCCAACCCGGCAATGGCATTGAGCGGTGTGCGTATCTCATGGCTGATATTGGCCAGAAACTGATCTTTTACCTGGGTAGCCTCTTCTATTTTAGAATCAGACTCGGCCAGTGCAGCTTTATATTTTCGCATATAATATACAACGATAAGACAGGCCAGTGCAAGCAGGCATATCGCTACATAACAGATAACAGATACAGTCATGACTTCTTTTTGGGTATCTCTCAAAAATCCTAGACACGGTATCCGCATCCTCAAGAGGTACTCTTTATATTATTTTTATCGATTAATTATATCCAAATTCACTTTAGGACAAGAAAGACGAAAGAATGGCCAGTGCAACAATAAATACCGCAAAAATAGAAAACGGGGTCAGCGGTTTCATTGTCCGTCACTTTAACGATGAACACAGTGCAATAATCGCAAATGCTGTTGTCAAAAATTATAACGAACACAACAAAACTCTTACTTTAAGTCTTTCAAAATATACGGGACTGCGCAACAACTCCCTGCCAAGCGGAGCCTGGGAGCCAAGGGTCGGCGACGAAGCCGTTTTGGCATTTGGCTACAATAGAGCACTTCTTATTGCACCCCAGGAGTCCATCTGGTATAAAATCTCTTCGAGCGTCAATGCCCTTGAGTGGGTGCATCCCGATACGCTTGCCACCTATCTTTCATATCTGGGGCATCCAACTCCGCTGAAAGATGACATCAGCGGATTCTGCACCGTTGTAAATGCAGGTCTGCTGTATATCTATGCTCAGAATGCACTTTTCACCCTTGACTGCCAGTCCTTCGCACTGCTGCAGATCACTCCGGCTCCATATGATAGAACCGGCAGTGAACTCCCTTTCTATTCACGCGTAGAGGAGATCAGGGAAGCCTGGTGGGGGGAGGGAAGCAACCCTCTCGAGACCTATGATCCATACTACATGGAGCTGATAGTTGAAAACAACACAGCTTCAAAAAAGCTATATGAATACATTAAGAACAATGACTCCAATATAACGCATCTGTTGGAAGAATTTGAGATCAACTGAAAGGCAGTGCTAAAATGATTGAAGAAAAAGATATAGTGTATTTTAAAAACCTTGTCGGGGAAGAAAATGTATATAACGACAAAGCCCACCTGATTGCCTACTCATACGATGCTACACGTACGCGCTTTGAACCGGATGCCGTAATATTCCCGCGCAGTGAAGATGATGTCAGTAAAATACTTTCATACTGCAATGAGCACTCTATCATCATCGTGCCGCGCGGTGCGGGAAGCGGTTTTACAGGCGGAGCACTTCCTAGCAGTGGCGGGATCGTTCTTGCTATGGAGAAACATATGAACAAGATACTGGAGATCGATATGGCAAATATGGTTGCCGTTGTGCAGCCGGGCGTTATCAATATGGATCTTCAAAAAGCGGTTGAAGAGGTAGGCCTGTTCTATCCCCCGGATCCAGCCAGCCAGGATTACTCCACGATCGGCGGCAATGTAAATGAAAATGCCGGAGGAATGCGTGCCGCAAAATACGGCATAACCAAAGACTATGTTATGGCCATACGCGCCGTATTGCCAAACGGCGACATTATAAAAGCCGGCAAAAGAACCATAAAAGATGTGGCCGGCTACAACATAACCGGCATACTGATTGCTTCCGAAGGGACGCTTGCCGTTACTACCGAAGTGACTCTTAAACTAATCCCCAAACCAAAGATGACGAAGACTGCAATGGGTGTATTTCCCTCCGTGCATAAAGCTATGGAGGCCGTCTACAAGACTATGGCCAGCGGTATTACGCCGGTTGCCATGGAGTTTCTCGACAACCTTACCATCCGCGCAGTAGAGCAGACTTTCCACAAAGGCCTTCCTGTCGATGCAGGGGCCATTCTGGTCACCGATGTAGACGGCAACCTTGAGGATGATCTTGATTTTCAGCTCTCTCAGATCGAAAAAGTTTTTCTTGAGAACGGATGTTCAGACTTCAAAATAGCAAAAGATGCCAAAGAGGCGGCAGATATCTGGTTTGCCCGCCGAAACGCCTCGCCGTCACTCGCAGTCTACGGCAGCAAGAAGCTTAATGAAGATGTCACCGTACCACGCTCAGTACTGCCTGAACTTTTGGAAAAATTTTATGCCATAGCAGACAAATACAAGATCAACATTCCCTGTTTCGGCCATACCGGTGACGGAAACGTACACACAAATGTAATGGTCGACGGAAATGACCCGGAGCAGGTAAAAATAGGCTATGAGGCTATCAAAGAGGTGTTTCAGGCGACCATCGATCTTGGAGGCACATTAAGCGGGGAACACGGAATCGGCCTGGCGAAAGCACCATACATGAGCATGGCGTTCACTGATGAAGAGATGAACCTTTTCAGATCCATCAAAAAAGCGTTCGATCCCAACAACATCCTGAATCCAAACAAAATGGGGCTCTAATACTCTACCAATATTAGATCCCTGCCTTCGCAGGGATGACACATCCCTATCCCCTATCCCCAGCCTCTCATTATCTTTACATTATTTTCCGATATGCTATACTTATTATTATCCTAAAAAGGATCTGACAATGCGTTTTCTTCTCTATTTTTTATTACTGCTCCCAATGGCTGTCTATGCAAATATCACTATCAATATCGATAAAGGATGGCAGCTGGCAAGCGTACCGGAAGCAATAGATGATATGTCACTTTTTGACAATAATGACACAGTGATCATCTGGAGTTTCAATGCGTCCACACAGAGCTGGCAAGGATACTCTCGCGATACATCCGTCCAGACAAAAATAACAGATGCCGGGTATACACTTTTAAAATCCCTCAAGCCCTGGCAGGCTTTTTGGATACACAGTACTTCCGCATGGATGCTGGAACTTCAATTAGCCGCCAAGACGCCAATATCATATCTTGAATTGAAAACAGGATGGAATCTGGTAGCCCTGCCTTCAAAAACAGTAGTTTCAGCAGACTTGTTCGATGATATGACCGTTTGGAAGTATAGTGATAACTGGAAGGTTCACTCAAACTCTTCCCTACCCTTTCCGCCCATCGATGAAAT
>MZGN01000042.1 GCA_002085085.1 Helicobacteraceae bacterium 4484_230 | reverse complement strand
CGCATACCCGTGCGCATCTTCTCCATCGCGAAGTGGATCAGCAGTATGGCATTGTTCACAATAATCCCCGAGAGCAGGATGAAGCCCATCATTGCCGGCATGGAGGTGTGGTAGTGCATGGAGAGCATCATCCATGAAGCACCTATGATCGTCAGTGGGATGGAAACAAGTATCATAAGTGAGATTTTGATGGAGTTGAAGAGGGCAATAAGTGTAAAAAAGATCAGCACAAGGGCAAAACCGATCGCTTTGACCATACGGCCGGCCGAGCTTTTGAACTGTTTTATATCACCGGTCTGCTCCATCGTGACCGACTGAGGCAGAATGATATCTTTGGAGGTTTCTTCAAAATCCGCCATTATGTGTGAGATGGCCGCTTTTTCCCTGAATCCGTAGACATTAAGTGTATAGTTGAGCCCTTCGCGAGTGATAAGTGACGGCTCGGTAAGTGTTGTGATTTTGGCTACGGCAGAGAGTGGTATTTTCCCTTTTGACGTTGTCAGCAGAAGTGAGCTCAGGGCTTCAGCGCTGTTACGCTTCTCCTCGTCTACCCAGACACGTATAGTAAAATCTCTGCTGTTTTGAAGCGCAAAAGATGCTATTTTGGCACCACGGATAAATATCTGCAGCTGACGTGTGATTTCGGCGTCGTTTAAACCGTAAAAGGCTGCCCGCTGTTCGTCCACGACAAGGTTGTAGACACGTTTGTCGTGCTCCCATGTTTTTGATACAGAGACAAGACCCTTGGTATTTCTCATCGCTTTTTCGATCATGTTGCCGGCTTTTTCAAGATCATGAAAGTCGGGACCGTAGAGGGTCACGTCTATATTTGCCCGTATGCTTGCCAGAGCGGTCGCACCGTAGTCTACAACATCTACACTGTTGATATTTTTGATCTGGGAGAGTTCATCCCGAAGTTTGTGCTCGATATCCCAGATGCTCTCTTTACGCTGATAGCGGTCCACGTATGTCGCGGTTATGGCAATATGGTCGATGCCGCTGCCGCTTCCAATACTGAGGACTCCGGCCTCCGAGCCGATGGCACTTGAGAGCCGAAGGAGTTCCCCGTGTTTCGCGATAATAGCGTTTGCCTCTTTGGCAACCTGTTCGCTTGCCTCAACGGGAAGGTTTGGATCAACCCTGATGGATATTTTTACGCTTCCGGTATCCATAGGCGGCATCAGCTCCTGCCCAACAGTAGGCATGACGCCTTTAACGCTGACGACAAACAGAAAGATCAATGCAATGAAATATCCTGTTGCGACGGCCTTGTTGTCCAGTGCCGCCTTGAGAGCATTCGAGAAAAATCCCGCTATTGCCCTGTTCGCACTGCCTGTGACTACTTCAAAAAAGGCTTCAGCTTTGAGTATCCATGGATGCTCAATAGCAAGGATCTTCAATGAGAGAAGCGGAACGGCAGTGATGGAGATAATGTAGGAGGCGGCAAGTGCCAGCAGAAGCGTTCCGACAAGCGGCTGAAATACGGTTTGCGGATAGCCGCCTACGAAAAGCATCGGCGAGAGGGCTATCATGGTGGTGATCGTTCCGGACAGATCGGCAAACATAATCTCTTTCGTACCCTCGAGAACCGCTTTGTGTATCTCGTCGTGCTCCTCTTTATAGTGTCTCTCTATATTCTCCATTACGACAACGGTATCGTCAAGCAGAAGGCCCAGGGCAAGAATGATGGCAGTCAGGGTTACGACATTGAACTCTATGCCGACTATCCACATCAGGGCTATTGTAGAGGAGTAGACTATAGGTATGGTCACAAGAACGACAAGCACCTGCCTGAAACTTGCCAGGAAGAAAAAAACGACGATTGTTGACATGATGATCGCGTCACGGAGAGACTCGAACATATTGGTCGTACTCTGGACGATAGTATCTTTTTGGGTATCCGTTATTTCGAAAGAGAGGTTTGGATATTTCGCTTTGATCTTTTCGAGCTCTTTTTCGACAAGTTCGATACTCCTGACAACATCTGCATTCAGGCCGCGCTGGACGGCAACTGCAACTGCCTCTTTCTGGTTGCCGAAATAGAGGGCCGAGTTTTCATAATGGCCGAAATAGGCCTTGGCTACATCGTTTAGAGTGATGTCCGGTGTCAGATGCATTGATTTGAGTGCGGCAACAGTATCGCGCTTGCCGGCCGATTTTAGCAGGAAACGGTCTCTTTCACTATTGATAAAACCGATCGCATAGTCGCTGTCATTGCTTTTTATGGTTGCAATGACCCTGCTTATATCCAGCCCATAGCGGTCGAGCTTCTCTTTGTCTATGATGATCTGAAGCTCTTTTTCGTATCCGCCGAAAATATCGATATTTGCTATGCCGCGCAGCTTTATAAGTCTGTGCTTGATCTCATTTTGTGCCAGCTGGCGGATATCCTCGAGAGGCGTGCCGTCGTTCGAGCTTATGGCGATGGTAACGATCGGAGCCGTTGCCGAGGTGATCTGCAGGATCTTTGGCGGAAGGATGGAGTCGGGCAGTTCGCTTTTTATCTTGTCCAGCGCATTGCTTACGTCACCGGAGGCGGCATCGATCCCTTTGCTGTATTCGAATTCGGCATTTATTACACTTACTTCGTCGATGGTTGTGGAGTAGACTCGCCGGATCTTGTCAAGTGTGTAAAGCTCCTCTTCCACCGGAACACTGACATTGGAGGCCAGTGTTTTGGCTGACGCTCCTGGATTTACGATGACAACCGCAATGGTGGGATAGTTGGAATCTGGAAAGAGTTTGCGGTCGAGTTTCTGGTAGCCGACAATTCCCAGAAAGAGAAAAAGTGTTAGGAACGAGTAGATAAAGTAGGGACGGCGCAGCAGAGTCTCTACCCATGAGAATGATTGCCGCATTTTATTTCTCACTGTTCATGGGCAGCAGTGCCAGCTTGGACTCGGAAGCCGTTGCAACAGGGTAGGAGGGGCATTTTTTCAAAATTGCATCATTGTCGTTCTGAATAACGATATCTGCTTTAAACGGTTCAAAATGCCCCTCTTTGCGTATCATTACAACCGTACCTTCTTTGCGGTGCAGCAGTGCATTGAGCGGAACGCTGCAACCGGTCGCCTCTGCAGTGACGACCTCTATGCTGAGAAAACTTTTGTTGGCATAAGGAAGCGGTGCGGACGGCTTGACTTCTGCTATAAGCATGGCATTTTTGGCATCATCGTAGCGTCGGATTACACTGCCGATCTCACGACCGTCGATAAGTACTTTCTGTCCTTCAAGAATGGCCTGGGAGGTTTCGGCATAGGAGAAGATCAGCTTTTGATCATCTGAGTTTAGTGAAACAATTGGCTTTCCGGGGACCGCAAGATTCCCTTCGTCGACAAATATTGTTCCTACCCGTCCGCTAAACGGAGCGTCTATATTCAGATATTTTAGCTGTGCGTGGAGCTGTTTGATCTTTTCAAATATACTCTCAAGAGCGGAAAGTTTGTTCTGGTAAAACACTGTGGCATTGTCGTATTTTTCCTGGGATATGGCTTCTGCATCAAGAAGCTTTTTACTGCGCTCCAGCGAGATTTTCGCATTTGCGACATCTGCCTTCAGTGCATCTTTCTGTTTTTCGATTGAGGCGATATTGGCGCGGATCTCGGCATCGTCCAGTGATATTAGGCGTTCTCCTTTTTTCACAATGTCATTCTCTTTTACATGAACACGTTTTATTTCGGCTGAAAACCTGGATGCGATCAGTGCGCTTTTGCTTGCAAGAAGCTGTGCAAGGAAGCGGCGTGTCTCACGGACGGTTTTTTTGCTTGCTTCAACAGTGTCGACATTGAAACTGTATTTTTTCGGCACAGGCATGTTGGCCACTGCTTCTTTCTGTTTTTTTAGAAAAAGCCCGCCTGTTACGGCAACGGCTATGATAAGTATGGTAATGATTAGTTTTTTCATCGGTCTTCTCCCTTTTCGAGCAGGTAGTCCAGGTAGTATTTGGCTTTTTGATAGCTGTATTTGGCGTTTAGCATCTGAGCGTGGGCCAGCTCTTTCTCGGCACTGGTGGCCAGCAGGTCGGTAAGAGTCAGTGCCCAGTAGAGGGGTCATGGTTGGTTGTGTCGTTTGGACCAAGGTTCTGTCCGTAATATGCATTGAAGTCAATTTTCGGATAGTATCCGGCTTTGCTCTGTTCGCGTTTTTTTGCACTCGCTTTAATATCGATATCCGCTGCCTGGCAGCGTTTTAGTGACGAGATATCGTATTTGTCATTTTCCATCTTCGGTGTATCATCTACCGTGATCTTGACAGCAACTGTACTGTCAAACTCCCTGCCTCCCATCAGTGAACTCAGTGCAGCTTTGACGGATGTGATACCGGCTTCCATAGTGCTCTCTTTGGCCCGGCTTGCCTCAAGGCTGTTTTGCGCTTTGAGCTCATCGATCCTGGCCTTGCTTCCAAGCAGGCGTTCATGTTTTATGTTTGCAAGCAGTTTTTCTTTAGAGGCAGTATAGATACGCTGGGCATCAAGCTGCTCCTGCAGTGCAAGGAGGGTTATATAAAGAGTGCGCACGTTGTAGATCAGTTCCTCCCTGCCGAGCTTGCTTTTAATGGCCGCGTTTTGGTACTGCAGGTCAGATATGTCATAGGCGTTTTTACGGGCAAAACCGTCAAACAGTGTGACGTTATAGGCAATACCGGCAGTGAACAGATCTTTTGTCGTAGGTATCGAGCCGGGTCCGTTGGGCGATGTAAAGATAGCCACCGGGGTCAGCGGGGCAAGCGTTCTCGGCATATTGTAATGATCGTATGAAGCCATAAGGTCGAGGCGGCCGTAATTTTGGGCATCCTTGTTGTCACGAAGCGCTTTAAAGCGTTCGATCGCTACATCTGACTGTTTCAGCGAATTATTGTTCTTCAGGGCGCAATCTATACTCTCTTCAAGAGTCATCGCCTGGAGGGAAGCAAGAGAAAAGAGCAGCAGTAAAAAATTTCTCATAATGCGGTTTTTCCTTCCGGATATATTTATGTAGGCGAATGATACATTTTTTGTATTATCGAAACGTTAAGAGCCTAAAAACCAAAGCTGTTTTTTTAGGATCAACAGTTATAGACATGCTTGCTTTGAGGGAAATGTATATCGCAAGAGAGGTTGCAGGTATTTTAACACCTGCTAAGTGATCAGTCGATATACTTCCGATACTACAACTCCAGAGGAAAAATATGCGCGGATATAAAATATTTGCAGGAACTGCAAGTCAAGAGTTTGCCAAAGAGGTTTGCAGGCACTTGGATGTGCCGTTGGCAAAAGCGGATATCAAACGTTTTAGCGATGGTGAGATCAGTATTCAGGTGTCCGAGAGCGTACGCGGAAGAGATGTGTTTATAATCCAGTCGACAGGTGCACCGTCCAATGACAACCTGATGGAACTGCTGATTATGACGGATGCGCTTCGAAGAAGCTCGGCCAGTTCCATTACGGCAGTTATTCCCTATTTTGGATATGCCCGTCAAGACAGAAAGGCTGCGCCGCGTGTTCCTATTACAGCACGTATGGTAGCCGACATGTACGAAAGAGTAGGTATAGACCGCCTGATTACAATTGACTTGCATGCCGGCCAGATACAAGGTTTTTTCGATATTCCTGTAGACAACCTTTACGGCGCTATCGTTTTTCAGGACTATATACAGAGAAAGAACCTTGCAAATCCTGTTATAGCCTCTCCCGATATAGGCGGGGTGGCACGCGCACGTTACTTTGCAAAAAATCTTGGCCTTGATATGGTTATCGTGGATAAGCGCCGTGAAAAAGCCAATGAATCGGAAGTTATGAATATAATCGGCGATGTTTCCGGTAAAGACGTGATCATGATAGACGACATGGTAGATACGGCCGGCACGATGGTTAAAGCTGCTGCTGCTCTCAAAAAGAATGGCGCCACATCGGTCATGGCATGTGCCACACATGCCGTATTGAGTGGGAATGCCTATAAAAATCTGGAAAGCGGTGAATTGGATGAGTTGGTGGTTACCAATACTTTGGCCTCAAAAGAGAGCAATAAGGTTAAAGTACTTACAGTTGCACCTCTCTTCTCGGAAGTAATCCGCCGTGTTTATCACAATGAGAGCGTAAACAGTCTTTTTGCATAAAGTTTGGCCTTTGGCGTATAACTGCTGTAACGGCATACCTCTTTCTGAGGTATATTCAAATAAATATTTTTATGGAAGATTATGACTTTAGAAAACATTAGAAATTTTTCCATCATTGCCCATATTGACCATGGTAAAAGCACTCTGGCCGATCGCATTATTCAGGAGTGTGGCGCAGTAAGCGATCGTGAGCTTTCATCACAAATGATGGATACAATGGATATCGAGCAGGAGCGCGGCATAACTATCAAGGCCCAGAGTGTGAGGCTGAATTATGTTAAAGACTCGAAGCATTACATACTAAACCTCATAGATACTCCGGGCCATGTCGATTTCAGTTATGAGGTCAGCAAGTCTCTGGCATCATCTGATGGTGCACTTCTTATCGTGGATGCGGCGCAGGGTGTAGAGGCTCAGACTATCGCTAACGTCTATCTGGCACTTGATAATGATCTGGAGCTTATACCTGTTATAAACAAGATCGACCTTCCTGCCGCTGAGCCTGAGCGCGTAGCCGAGGAGATCGAGCAGAGTATCGGCATTGATGCGGCTGATGCATTGATGATATCGGCAAAAACAGGAGTGGGTATTCATGAGTTGCTCGATGCCATAGTAGAGCGCATACCGGCACCCCAGGGGGATCCCGAGGGGAAGACAAAGGCCATCATATATGATTCATGGTTCGATCCGTACCTTGGTGCACTGGCTCTGGTTCGTGTGTTTGACGGTAATATCTCAAAAGGACAGCTTGTCAAACTGATGAGCAACAATGAGCAGCATCAGGTGCTGGATCTCTTCTATCCGCACCCCCTTAAGCGCCAGAAAACCCCTATGATCAACAGTGGCGAGATAGGCATAGTGGTACTTGGCCTTAAAGAGATTGGTGCCGTAAATGTCGGTGATACCATTACTGACGCAAAAGACCCGACTTCTGAGCCGGTCGGGGAGTATGAGCCGGCAAAACCTTTTGTCTTTGCCGGACTCTATCCTATCGATACCGACAAGTTTGAGGATCTGCGTGATGCGCTTGACAAACTAAAGCTCAACGACAGCTCTTTGAGTTATGAGCCTGAGACTTCTGTCGCTCTCGGTTTCGGTTTTCGTGTCGGTTTCCTTGGAATGCTGCATATGGAGGTGATCAAGGAGAGGATTGAGCGTGAGTTTGACCTGGATCTTATCGCTACGGCCCCATCTGTTGTTTATCATGTCTACCTGAACGACGGTTCTATGGTGGAAGTACAGAATCCTTCAGAGTTGCCTGAGGTCAACTATATAGACCATATTGAAGAGCCGTATGTCAGGGCGACCGTTATTACGCCGTCCGAATATCTCGGAAATATCATGAATCTGGTTATCTCCAAGCGGGGCCGTCAGGAGAAGATGGACTATCTCAGTGAGGACCGGGTATTGCTGGAGTATATGCTTCCTATGAACGAGATCGTAGTCGATTTTTATGATAAGCTGAAATCCGTCTCCAAAGGGTATGCGAGTTTTGATTATGATCCTATAGGATTTGAGAGAGGTGATCTGGTCAAACTGGATGTCAAAGTCGCCGGTGAAGTAGTTGATGCCCTGAGTGTCATCGTCCCCCGAAGCGCAGCAGAGTCAAGAGGGCGTATTTTGGTGAAAAACATGAAAGAGATCGTTCCGCGCCAGCTTTTCGAGGTAGCCATCCAGGCATCTCTCGGAAACAAGGTTATCGCCCGCGAGACCGTCAAGTCCATGGGCAAGAATGTAACTGCCAAATGTTACGGCGGCGATATCACCAGAAAGCGGAAGCTTCTCGAAAAGCAGAAGGCCGGTAAAAAGAGAATGAAAGCAATAGGAAAAGTGAATCTGCCTCAGGAAGCGTTCATGTCCGTTTTGAAGATGGACTAATTCAATTTTAAATTTCAAATGCTGAATTTTGAATTGCTTTTTAGTGCTTGTCGTTTAAAATTAATCATTAAACATTTAAAATCAAGCGGAGCGTAAAATGCGCTGCCTGCTTTGTGAGCGGTGGTCGCTTTCGCATATCTGCAAAAACTGCCAGGAAGAGCATCTTGCTCCTTCTTTCTATACACGCAAAATCATGGGAAATATCCCTGTCCACTCTTTTTATAAGTACAATGAGATCGAAAACCTTCTGCACACTAAACATACTGATCTTGGATATTATATCTACATGATTCTTGCCAGAAACAGTATGAAAAAGTTTGCCGACAGTTTTGAGTACGAGGGCAGGGTGGCCGCATTGGCTATAGACGACCACAGCCGCAACGGCTACAGCCATACTGCACTGCTTGTGCGAGAGCTGAAGTCGAAAATTATCAGGCCCTGTTACGGCAAAATAAGGGCAGGAAACAGAGAGAGTTATTCCGGTAAGAACTACCAGTACCGGCTGCTGCATCCGAGAGATTTTGTACTAAAGCCGTTCAAGGAAAATGATGTGATTCTTGTAGATGATATACTGACGACAGGCCTGACTCTGACACAGGCGGCGGAACTGTTGCATACGGAAGGCAAAAGAGTTCTTTTCTGCCTTGCATTGGCGGATGCGGATAAGAAGTGATAGGGAATAGGGAAGTGGCGTTATGGTTCGGGATCCACTGTCGATTTTGGATCCCTGCCTTCGCAGGGATGACGTTGTTTGCATTTTTATTGGTGCGATGGCAATCGCCCCCTACATTGTTTATATTTCATGGTTGTTTGTATTTTAACCTGGCATGGAAAGAGATTCGTTTTTTTTGCAAAAATTTATGAATCCCCGTAGGGGGCGATTGCCATCGCACCATTTAAAATTGCCATCGCACCATTCATATTGGTTGTGATAGCGACCTGCATCATCCTGAAGCTGATTAAAGGTCCAAAAATCATACGCTAATTAAAATAATGTTAGTCTTTCCAGATTAAAACCTCAATGAAAGAGATAGAAAATGATAGAGAGTTCCACTTATGCTGAAATAGCCCATCTGATCGATGAGGAGAGGAGTTTTATCTTTCTGATAGAAGACAGTTTTATCAAAATCGAAGAGTTTATCGTTCAGCCGGAGAAATTCTTCCCTCTTCTGTATAAAAGTATGGAGATCGAACCGGAGAAGACCCTTCGCATAGAGATGGAACTCGATGAGGTCCAGCGTCTTTTTGCCGAAGAGATTACGGAGCTGCCCCAGATGGTGTATATAAACAACGGTATGTTTGAAGGAGCAATGCCTCTTTCAAGAATTAGAAAGATGGCAGACTCCGCATAACAGCGGCAGATCGGTGTCTGCCTAGAACAGTTTTTTAAACAGTTTGTTTAACTGTTTGCCCGCTTCTTTCTCGATGATTTTTTGCGCATCTATCTGCACATCCGGATCATCCATATTTCCTTTGACGTAGATGTCGAGAGGATGTTTGTTGGCTACTATATGAAGTTTGGCATCTATACGGTTCGTTTTGGAATCTATCTTCATATGCTCCGAAGAGATCGATGATTTTCTGGACTTTAGAAAAAGATCCGTATCGAGTCTGCTTTGATCGATACGGCTTAGGACGGTTCCGTTGAAATTCTCTTTGTAAAGGTCTCTTTTTCCATACTGCCTGTATAGATCCATGGCGACATTGCGTGTAAATCTGCCGTTGCTGAGATTGGCGTCAAAAACACCTTTTTGAGAGGCGATATTGTAGTCCAGGATGCCGTTGAGAGATGAGTCGAAAATCTGCGGATAGAGCAGCATGTCAAGGGCTTCAAGCGTCTGTATCTCTTTAAAAACAGCATGCAGGTCATCATCGAGCAGTTTGGCATCAAGATAGCCGCCAAGCGTATCCGAATGGGCTGTAAATTTCAGATGATCATCTTTTCTAAGATCGCCAAAAAGGGTTATGTCGCCCTGCATCCTCTGCTTCGTTACAAAATAGAGCCTTTTAAGATCGGGAATTTTGACTTTATAGTCGGCTGTGACAAGGTTGTTTTCAAGATCCATCCTGGCATGTTTGGAGCTTAGTGACATTAAAGAGGAGTCTATAACCGTCTTGGTGTCTATGATATTTTTACTCAGGGTAGTATGTGTTTTGACGCTGAAAGGTGCGTTCGGGACATTTTCCATCTCCATCTCTTTAGAAATGGTCTTTCCGTCAAGACGGCCTTTTGAAAGTGTAGTTGTAACGATGCCGTCAAGAGTGCCCACCCTGGCATCGGGAATATCTATCTGCAGATCGATGCTTCCGTCTGCATAGTGCGGTTGTGACAGCATATTGAAGAGCGGCTTGAGCCTGAGATGCTTCATCTGCGCACTGACGCTTTTTGGCTTGAACTCTTCGAGCATAATGCTGAAGTCAGTTTTACTTTTGGCAAGATCCGTGTATCCGTTTACGACAAGTTCTTTTTTATCCCCCTTGATGGTTCCTTTAAGTGCCAGTGGTCCTTTCAGTTCCATGCCCGTTACAGGTTTCAGAAGTTCAAGTCTGCCTATGTCGACATGATAATCCAGATCCATTCCAACTGTTTTCGGGACAAATTCCCCTTTTGAGCTTATTTTTGCAAGATTGGAGTCGAATGTCATTTTATAAGGAATTCTCTCTCCTTCAAGTTTGGCATCTGTCTTGAATGTAAAATCTGTTTTTGGCAGAGTGATGTTGAAGTCTTTTTTCATAACACTGCGGTTGAAACTGCCTTTTGAGAGCACTACTTTTATATTTCCTTGAAGATTTTCCGGATTAAGATCATCGAGTTTGGTATTTATATTCAGATATCCGGATGCATATGGCGGTTTTCCGGACAGGTAGAGAAGCTTGTCGAGTTTTGCATGTTTCATCGTCAGAAGTACCTGTTCGGGGGCAAACTCTTTCAGGTTTACATTGTAGACAGTCTGGCTCTCTGCGACACTTGATGTACCTTTTATAAGCATGGAGGCTTTGTCGCCTTTTACCAGCCCGTGTGTTTCGAAAGGGCCTCTGAGCGGTGCGTTGGTAACAGGTTTCAGCAAGGCCAGTTCTTTAAAGTCTACATGATAGCCAAGGTCGGCTTTCATCGGCTCAATCTGGTATGTGCCGTTTGATTTGACTCGTGCAAGATTGGAGTTCAGATTCATATCGTAGATAATGTTTTGACCTTTTAGTTCACTTTTTACATTAAATGCAAAAGTGGTTTCAGGCAGTGTAATATTGAAATCTTCCAGCATTACTGCACGGTTGAAGGAGCCGTCATTGAGTGCAAGTTTGATGTTGCCGTCAAGATTTTTTGGATCAATGCTGTCAAAGTCTGCATCCAGCATAATTCTGGCATCGGCAAATATTTTTTGACCGGTCATCATCAGAAGTTCTTTCAGGTCGGCATTTGCAATATCTGCTTTGATCTTTTTCGGTTCAAAATCTTTCAGGTCAATGCTGTATGTGGTTTTGCTGTTGGCCAGATCGCTTTTGCCTTTTATTGCTATGTCTTGAAGTGTTCCGATAACGGTACCGTCTGTATGAAATTTTCCGTAGAGCGGTGTTTTGGTCAGTTTTTCAAGGCTTTCGAGCCTGTTGAGACGAACTCTGTAGGCAACATCCAGACTCTGCGAAAACAGCGAATAGTTCCCGACTGCTTCGATGCGGTTATCAGTATCGAGAGCGATGTTAACGGCAAAAGAACCGATGCGCAATTCGAATGTCTCAAGTTTTATATCCTGTGCAAGCTGAGCGTTTATCTTTTTCTCTATGATCGGAGCCATAACGGCATTTCCCGGTGAGGTGAAGAGAAGTGTATAGAGCGCCGCAAGCACAACAGTTAGAAATCCAAATATAATTCCGATCCATTTCATACCGTTACCTTTGAAATCAAGTAAAAAATTATATCGTTTTTATTTTAGAGGCACCCTTTGCAGATGCTCTATATAAATATTCAATATAGTGCAAAATAGAACTATTTATAACTTGATAGTAATAGACTCAAGTATATTTAGTAAAAATAAATCAACTTATACTTGACAGTAAATGACTCATATGATATAATTCTCCAGATTTCATAGATTAAAGGAGTCAAAAACAGAATGTCTGATAAAGAAAAAGAAGAACTTCAATCGGAACTGGAAGCAGCCGAAGAGACGATCGAAGAGATTGTCGAAGAGGAAGCGGAAGAGGTTGAGGATGAGATTAAAAAACTCCAGAATGAGATCAGAGCATTAAATGATAAATATGCGCGGGTTCATGCGGATTTTGACAATATTAAAAAGCGTTTGGAACGTGAAAAGTATCAGGCGCTAGAGTATGCACAGGAAAAATTTGCCAAAGACCTTATTCCCGTGGTTGATTCACTGGGAATGGCGATTGAGGCAGCAGATGCCGAAGCTGATGCAGAAGAGCTGCTGGCCAAACTTAAAGAGGGGGTCGAGCTGACGATGAAGCAATTTTTGACAACACTGCAGAAGCATGGTGTTACCGAGGTTGCGGAAGATGAGCCGTTTGATCCGAATGTTCACCATGCAGTACAGAAGGTTGACAGTGATGAACATAAGAGCGGTGAGATAGTCAGTACTTTTCAAAAAGGCTATAGATACAAAGACCGTACTTTGCGTGACGCAATGGTAATGATCGCAAATTAGTCGAAAATGCATATTTGATAATACAAAAAAAATTAATTAATAAAAAAGGATAAAAAATGAGTAAAGTAATTGGAATTGATTTAGGGACAACAAACTCCGCGGTGGCAGTTTATGAAGGCGGCGAAGCGAAAATAATCCCAAATAAAGAGGGTAAAAACACTACACCGTCGGTTGTAGCGTTTACAGACAAAGGTGAAGTTCTTGTGGGTGATCC
>MZGN01000041.1 GCA_002085085.1 Helicobacteraceae bacterium 4484_230 | reverse complement strand
CTTACGGAGATGATCGCAAAAAAAGAGCCGGAAAAAAAAGAGGACTCACCCATCACACAGCCTGAGCATAAAATAAGCGTGCCAAAAGAGTCCAGTAAACTTTTCAGTATGCTCTCAAAAAAAGCAGTACCCACCGAAACAGAGAGCAAGCAGAAAAAAACGACAGAGCGCACCAGCAGGATAAACCAGGATATAAAAGAGCTTTACGGGGACGAGTTTGGAGGAGGGTGAGCAGAAGTACATTATTGACAATCAGGAGATAATGCGCCGTATTACCCAGCAGGTTCTCAACCGTGTCGGACGTGTAAATATACCTTCCGAGATGCGTATAAACAGTGATAATATAATTGAGTTCTACCTTCATCCAAACGGTGATATTTCTAATATCAGGTTTATCAAACGAAGCGGCTTTTACATTCTTGACGACACTACAAAAGAGACCATAGAGTATGCTTACAGCCGCTATCCGCGCCCAAAACAAAAAACACTGATACGTTACAAGGTAGGATATTATCTCAGAGGCTATTGACAGGCCAAACCTTTTTGACCCGAAAGTCGATCGCACCCGGCTTACTTCAGCCTGATTTGTTTTTGAGAGCAAGGTATTTCAGAGACACCTTAAGTGAATTCTATTATTATATCTATCATTATTAAATTGTCAGAGGTCTGTCTATGCATTACTTTTTCCGCCCATCAGTTATATCGGTACTTTTTGTACTCCTCTTTTTTTCAGGGTGCAATAAACCTGAACAGAAAGTGGTAAAAAAAGCCCCTCCACCGCTTAGTGTTGAAACTGTAACTGTTCACAAAAAGAATTTTCCCCTCTGGATGCAGTACACAGGTATGACAAAAGCGAGCAGCGACCAGGAGATACGTGCACGGGTATCGGGCCGGCTGCAGAAAATCTATTTCAAAGACGGTGCATATGTCAAAAAAGGAGACAAGCTCTTTCTTATAGAACAGTCGGAATACAAAAGCGATCTTCTCTCTGCAAAAGCAAAAAAACAGCAGGATGAAGCATCCCTGGAACTGGCTAAAGCAGATGTGGAGCGCTATAGACCACTTGTGGAAGAGGGGCTGGCTCCACGTGCTACACTTGAACAGCATGAAGCGCGCAAAAGCGAACTTATTGCGGCGATTGCAGCAGATGAGGCAGCCATACAAAACGCGAGGCTGCAGCTAAGCTACACCATCATAAAAGCCCCGGTATCGGGTCAGGTCGGTACACGCCTGGTAGATGTCGGCAACCTGGTCGGCTACAGCGAATCCACCCTGCTTGCCACAATCAAGCAGACAAGTGTTATCTATGCCTACTTCAGCCCTTCCGAATCTGACGTACAAAAAATATATAAATTTCGCTCAAGAAAAAAGCTGCCGGCCTTTATAGAGGTTCGCGGGCAGGGCGAAGACATACTAAAACGCAAACGCCTGGACGGATATGTCGATTTCTCCAACAATGCGGTCGATCCGCTAACCTCAACAATCATGATGCGCGCCACTATAGATAACAGAAGCCTCTCGGTCTACCCCGGAACCTTCGTCTATGTCAACATGTTCGTTACGGACAAATTTAACTTTATCATGCTTCCACCTCAATCGATCTTTGAAGACCAGCTTGGCAAATTCGTCTATACGGTAGATAAAAACAACATAGCACGCCGTACAGGTGTGACGACAAATCTCTCGTCGAGATACTACACGAGCATTGCCTCGGGCCTGAAAGACGGTGACAGTGTGGTTATATCAGGACTGATGAAAGTGCAGGACGGGCGCCCGTTACAACCTGAAGATGTAACCGACACAAAAGGTATCGAAGCTGTAATGAAAGCTCACAACCTGATCCCCGATGAGGTAAAACAGTAGATGTTTTCCGTTACATTTATAAAACGCCCAATCTTCGCAATGGTGATCTCACTTCTGATCATCACAGGCGGCCTGGTTTCGATGTATGTGCTGCCTATTCAGGAGTTTCCGGATGTTGTGCCTCCTACAGTCGAAGTAACGGCAACCTACACCGGCGCCAACGCTTATGCCGTAGAAGAGTCTGTTACCCGTCCTCTTGAAGACAAAATCAATGGAGTGCAAGGCTCTATTTACATAGAATCTTCAAGCACATCGACAGGCGAATCCAAGATCATGGTCTATTTCGAACCTGGATACGATCTTGATATTGCCGCGGTAGATGTACAAAACAGGGTATCCATGGCAACTGCCGCACTACCTGCAGAAGTTAAGCAGCAGGGTGTGATCGTAGATAAAAAGAGCCCCAGCATGGTCTGTCTCGTCACCATAAACGGAGATGAACGATTTGATGATGCATTTCTCTCAAATTTTATCAACATAAACGTACTTGACGAACTTAAGCGGATACCGGGTGTCGGCCAGGCACTGAACATGGGTGAAAAAAAATACGCTATGCGTATATGGCTCGACCCCGACAGGATCATGGCGCTCGACCTTACGCCAACCGATATAATCAACGCCATAAAATCCCAAAATAAGCAGGCATCTGTCGGAAAGATCGGCTCGGCTCCAACCTACAAGGATCAGCAGATCGAATATGTTCTAACTGCTGAAGGACGTCTGACGCAGGTAGACGAATTTGGAGAGATCGTCATTAAATACAAAAAAGACGGATCGCTTGTATATCTGCGTGACGTTGCCAAAATAGAACTTGGTGCGGAAAAATATGACTGGAATGCAATTTTAAACCGGAAACCGACCGGCCTGGTGGGGATATACCAGCTTCCGGGAAGCAATGCACTTGAAATCCGCGAGGCAGTCGGAAGAGTAATGGAGAAGGTAGAAAGCCGTTTCCCTGAAGGTGTCAGCTATTCCATTCCATACGATACGACAAAATATGTAAATGTCGCTATTGACAATGTTGTAGTCAATCTCTTTACCGCTATTTTACTTGTCATTATCATTATCTATATCTTTCTGCAGTCGTGGAGGCCGACTGTTATTGCGGCAGTCGCCATCCCGGTCTCTCTAATAGGAACATTTGCGATCATGTACGCGGCACCTGGTTTTTCCATCAACTTCCTCACCCTTTTTGGATTGATACTGGCCATCGGGATCGTGGTCGACGATGTCATACTTGTCGTTGAAAACGTAGAAGTTTTAATGTACAAAGAGCCTGATCTGACCATGCCGCAGGTGGTCAAAAAATCGATGATCCAGCTCATAGGACCGATCATCTCTACCACGTTGGTGCTCGTTGCCGTTTTTATACCCGTCTCCATGATGCCGGGGATCGTAGGTTCTCTTTACCAGCAGTTTGCGCTTACCATCTCTTTTGCGGTTATGATCTCATCTCTGAATGCTCTGACACTCTCGCCCGCCATCGCAGCGATAATTATAAAACGCCGTGGTGCCGACGAAAAACTCTTTATCGGTTTCGAGATATTTGAGAAAGGATTTAATTGGCTGACTGACAGGTATACTGCACTCATTACCCTTCTTATCAAAGGAAGATATGTTGTGCTGGTCATCTTTTTCGGCCTTTTGGGTCTGATCTACGTTATGTTTGCCAATACGCCCACAGGCTTTGTACCCTCTGAGGACAAAGGTGCATTTATCGTCGCTATCAACCTGAAACCGGGCAGCTCCATTGAGCGCACCGTAGAGATACGTAAAAAAGCAGAGAAAATCGTTGCCGAAATTCCGGGAGTAAAAGACATTACCGCTGTTGACGGTTACAATGCCATCACGAGTACGCTTGACGGCAGCGCCGGAACATTTTTCGTCACACTTGAACATTGGGACAAACGTAAAGAGGCTGGAATGGGCGTCGAAGATATTATCAGGCAGGTCTTTATCAGGACGGAACACATTGGCGATGCCAACGTCGCCGCCTTCAACCTCCCCGGTATCCCTGGACTTGGTGCCGTAGGAGGATTCGACATCAGAATACAGGATTTTCTTGCCGGCAATCTTGATGTATTTATGGGTTATGTCAAAGAGATCATAAAAGAAGCAAATGCAGATCCGCGTATAGGGCGTGCCTTTACCACCTACAATCCGTCATACCCGATGTACAGAATAGATATAGACCGGAAGAAAGCAAATGCACTTGGAGTCGATGTAGCCACGCTCTTTGGAACAATGCAGACCTACCTGGGCTCTTTTTATATAAATGATTTTACCAAGTTCGGTAAAGTTTTCAGGGTTTTCGTTCAGGCAGACAAAGCATTTAGAAGTGATAAAAGCGACATAAACAAGCTTTACGTCAAAAACAAACACGGCAAAATGGTACCCATGAGTTCACTTGTAACTCTTAACGAAGAGATGGGACCCCAAAATATCCCGCACTACAATCTCTACCGCTCCATCCAGGTAAACGGAATTGCGGCTGATGGCCACAGTTCCGGTGAGGCTATGGCGGCTATGGAAGAGATTGCTCAACGTGTTCTGCCAAATACATTCGGCTACGAATGGTCCGGTATGTCCTACCAGGAGAAGCTGGCAGGCAACGGTCAGATAGCGGTCTTTTTCTTCGTAACGCTCATTGTCTTTCTTGTACTTGCCGCACAATATGAGTCATGGATACTTCCACTGATGATCCTGCTCTCCGTTCCCATAGTGATGATTGGAGCACTTGCAGCACTTACGGCAGCTGGATTGCCGCTAAATATTTTTGCCCAGGTAGGACTGGTACTCCTTATAGCCCTGGCCTCCAAAAACGCCATTTTAATAATAGAGTTTGCCAAAGAGCAGCGTGAAGAGGGAAAAAGTATTGTCGAATCCGCAATTCTCGCCGGAAAACTGCGCTTCAGGGCAATTATGATGACCATTCTGTCTTTTGTCTTCGGTGTTCTTCCTCTCGCCTTTGCCGTCGGCGCAGGAGCCATTACGCAAAAATCGATAGGTATCGGTCTGCTAGGCGGCATGCTGGCTGCCACCATTATCAGCACCCTGCTGGTACCGGTTCTTTATGTCCTGCTCGAAACAATGCGGGAAAAATTTGTCAGTGTTAAAGAAGAGATAGCCAAAAGGGAGTCTATATGATCAAGAAGATACTGTTTGCCCTGATTCTGGGCACTATATCGCTTTTTGCCAACAAGCCGCTTACGGTCGACGACTTGGTAGAGATAGCGCTGACAAACAGTCCCGATATCAACATCAGCCGCTCAAATTTTCAGGCAGCACGCCAGCGCACCAAATATGCAGAAGGGGACTATCTGCCGCGACTCGATGCAATAGCCGGTGCCGGACTGCATGGAAACAAGCTTCAAGATAAAAGTTTTGACAACAGCAATGCCCTTCTGGGCAAGCTAAGTGCATCTCAGCTGATTTATGATTTTGGAAAGACCGGCGGCAATATTGACTCTTTCAGCGAAGAAGCCAATGCCTCTTACTCGGTTATGCATCAGATCATATCCGACAAGATCTTTGAAGTCAAGCAGAGATACTACGACCTTCTCAGAGCGAAGAGCCTTATCCGTGTCAATGAGGAGAATGTAAGACTGAACGAAAAACAGCTGTACCGCTCAAAGCGCTATTTTAAAGCCGGCATAAGGACAAAAATAGATATTACAGACGCCGATGTACGCCTTATTCAGGCGCAACTGGATCTTCAAAATGCAAAATATGATCTCAAGCTGTCACAAGTGGCACTTGAAAAAACCATAGGCATTGCGCCATATGGCGGTAATTATGATATTTACGAAAAAAAACCGCAACTGCCGTATCTTTATGACAAACTGCCGTCGATAAATGAAAGCATGTCCGATATGGAGAACTATGCCTTTGCGCACCGGCATGAGCTCAAACGCTACAGACATCTAATCAACAGTGCACGCTCCAGGATAACAAGTGTAAAGGGCGACTACTACCCTTCACTTTATCTTGAAGGTGACTATACACTGCAGAATGTTGACGATAAGATGGCACAGTATATACCGGAGCAACAGTGGCAGGCTACCGTAAACCTGAAATGGAATCTTTTTTCAGGCTTTCAAACTGACTCGGCAACCCAGGAAGCCCGAATAAATGCTGCAAAAGCCTCTTCGGAGTTTATAAATACAAAGCTGGCAATAAAGCAGGAGACAGATAACGCCTACATCCTTGTTTTTAAAAACAAAGATGCCGTTAAGCTGTCGGAAAATCTGGTAAAAGCGGCTGAGGCGAAGTTTGAGCAGTCACAAAAACGATATGAACACGGTCTTTCAGACTACATAGAGTTGCAAGAAGCACGTCAAAGCTATATAAATGCACAAACCGGCCTTGTCATCAGCTACTACGAATACTTCATTGCGCTGGCACAACTTGACCGCGCTATAGGGCGCTAAAAAAGACGTAAAAAATAAATTTGAAACTACTCCACCTACAGGAGAAGGCGAGTGCAGATTTAATTATAAAGCTATTTACAGGGTCTGGATCTGCCTCAGCAAGGGATGACAAAATTGCGGTTTTGGACTATTAATCGTATACGGAATCCATATCAAGATCATCCACCTCTATCTCCGGCAGTGTCTTTAAAGACTCCGGATTTACCTCAGCACCTTTTAAATCATAATTATCTTTTGTGTAGAAAGTCTGCTCTCTTGCGTATTTCTTCTCTTTCTCCATCTGCTTTTTAATATGCTCATTCACCCTCTTTTTTTGGCTGCTGTTGACATCGCTGTTTGCGGCAAAAATCAATGAATTAAATATGATTGCAAAAGCCAGTAAAAATTTCATAATACCACCCCTTCTTAACTTCATTTTATGATAAATATAATTATATCTAAATTATATAAGAAATATACGATTATGTTGCGGCACCCCAAAAATCTCACTTTAAAAGATTATAAAATAAACAGAATCCAGAATGTCCCTATCCCCAGAAATACAACCATATTTATCAGGGTCATAATGAGACCGTTACGATATATCTCTCCTGCACTCATATACTCTGAACTGACAAAAATTACATTGGCAGAAGAGCCCTGCGGGGTTATGGCAGAGTTGAAATTTGTTGCGAACAGCAGCATCAGTGCCAACAGTTCAGGCGGCACTCCGGCATCTATTCCTACTTGCAGATAAACACCGAAAAGTGCCAGCATCTGAGCCGTCTGGGAGACAAAAAGATAGTGAACAAGTACATATGATACAATTAGAATAACATAGACTGTAGGCCATTGCATTCCGGTGAGTCCGGAAGCTATCAGTGCACCGATATATTCCATAAAACCAAATTCATTTAAATAAAAACTCAGCGTAAAAAGTACAGAGAACCAAATCAGCGTACTAAGTGCCTCACCCTGCCCCCTAAGGTCCTCTATCGTGAAGATTTTGGCGACCATCAACACGCCAAGTCCTGCAAACGCAACTGCTGTCTTGTCAATCGGAAAGACACCAGAAAGTGCCCAGAGCAGTACCATCGAGACAAAAACCGCTCCCGTAATCCATTCGTTACGGTGCATAGGGCCCATATGCTCAAGTATTTTTTCCGCCTGGACCGGGGCATCCGGAGTCTCCTTTACTTCAGGAGGATAGATTTTATAAAGCACCATCGGGGCGAGTATAAACGCTATCAGCCCTGGAACACTTGCTGCCGCAAACCAGCCGCCAAAGGTTATATTCACATCAAACTCCCGAGCTATTGCCGCACCTACCGGATTTGCCGCCATTGCCGTAAACCAAATTGCTGAACTGATGGATAATCCTACCATGGAATTCATCATTAAAAATGCACCCATTTTTTTGCGCGTGCCATCTGCCACTTTGGAACCGCTGTCATGTGCCAACGACTGAACTACCGGATACAACACACCTGAACGGGCAGTATTTGAAGGAAAAGCCGGAGCGATCAGGATATCGGTAGCGACCATAGAGTAGCCCAGTCCCAATGTTGAACGTCCAAACTTACGGACGATATGCATAGCCAAACGTTTACCGAGCCCTGACTTTACCACAGCCCTTGAAACCAGAAAAGCGGCAACGATCAAAAGAATAAATCCCTGTGAAAAGCCGGAATATGCCTGCTCGGAAGTTAAAATTCCGCTCAATACCGTTACGGCAAGCGCAAAAATCGATGCAACAAATATAGGAACCAGACCCAAAACTATAGACAAAATGGTAATAAAAAAAATGGTAAAAAGCCGCCAAGTCTCTACGTCAAGAGCTTCAGGCGGAGTAATAAACCACATTACAAGCGCTATAACAGCAGTAATTACCCAGAGTATGCTATTTTTGTGGCGATATTTATCTTTTTTCCGGTGCATTATAAAATACCTTTTATCTATATTGTTGAATCCAGATTCTGCTTTGCAGCTGCCTCTAATCATAACAAATCAACCGGCATTTTGCAACTTCAAAGCCACGGTTTTGAAATATGCTAAAATTCTGCACATCTGCCAATCCGCACAAAACGGCTATTACGGCGGTTCACTATGACAAATTCTGCAAAGAACCGGAAAAATACCTGGAGAAATCAACACATATTGTTGCATCGATAAGCGAAGAACGGCTGGAAAATCTCTTTAACCTGGCCATGCTTCACCACTTCTCATTAGGACTTGTACCGCTCAACACACAAAAGTATTTGGCAGGGGCGCTTAATTTGCCCCTTAATGTAGATGAAAGCATTGATATCGCACTTCAAAACAATATGCAGGCTATCGATCTGGTGCGCTGCAATGATCAGACCCTGATAAGTAAAGCCGTTATGGGCTGGCTTCCGCTGCTGGATACCCAAAGCAGTAAAAAATCACTCAAACAATACCTGTTTGATTTTTATACCGAATTAAAAAAACTTTTTACTGTCAATCTGATACCTTTCGAGATAGAAACAGCCAACGGGAAAAAGATCAAAACTGCCGCAAGCGGTGTCATAGTCCTTCATCATCAAAAATCGAGCATGGTCTCAAAACTTTCGCCATATGAAAATTCGCTGCGCGACGGTATGATATCCATAATCATTTTTTCTCCATTTTCCGTATTTGAATATATCAAGTTTCTATTTATCGCAAGACTTTCGATGAAAAAAAGAAAAACGCTTCCGACAATTATAGGATACATACGAAGCAGCAAGATTGAGATAAAGCCGCAAAAGCCGCTAAAAGCAGATATAGACAGCTACAGCAGCAGCTCGACACCCCTAGTGTGTGAAGTAATCAGAGATGCTCTGCTCATTAACGCACCCGAATCATTCTGGGAAGATAATCCAAAAAGCACCACGGTAAAGGAGGCTGTCAAGGTAGACAATCTGCCCAATGAAAAAGAGATACCCAAATACTCGCAAAAACATATTCCTCTTTTGTCTTATGCGTCAGAGGAGCGTTTTAAAGATCTGTTTCAGTCTCTTAGGGAAGATGCAAAAACGAACTCTACCTACCTGACACTGATGACGCTAAGCACCATACTTGCATCTATCGGCCTGCTTTTAAATAGCACGTCCGTCGTAATAGGGGCCATGCTGCTGGCACCATTAATGGCACCAATAGTCTCGTTGGCCATGGGAATATTAAGAGGAGATGAAAATCTGCTCAAAGCTTCTACTGCCAAAATAGCCATTGGTGTAGTAACTGCCCTGATCTCTTCGGTCGCAGTTATATACATTATCCCGCTAACCGTCATTACAAACGAGATTATCAGCCGCACAAACCCCACCCTGCTGGATTTGGGGGTTGCAATAGTATCGGGGATTGCCGCAGCTTACTCAAAGTCTTTTAAGGAGATCGTACAAAGTCTTGCCGGCGTCGCTATTGCCGTAGCCCTTGTACCACCGCTTGCAGTTGCCGGTATCGGGCTTGGCATGGGTGAGATATATATTTTTATAGGCGCATTCCTGCTTTTTCTGACAAACCTTGTAGGTATCATACTTTCAGCAACCTTTACTTTTCAAATCCTTGGTTATTCAAGTGTCCTCAAAAGCAAAAAGAGTTTCCTTTTTGTATCTCTGCTTCTTGCCGCCATCTCTTTCCCCCTGTATCTTTCATACAATGAAATATATGAAAATCACAAACTTTCACTCTTTATGAAACAGGAGCGTTATCTCATAAACGGAAAATACATTATCATCAATGATGCAGACATACGTAAAAAAGCAAATATGCTTATTATCAACCTGCATCTATCCGCGAGAGAGCAGCTGACACGTTCAGATCTTGGCCTTTTGAAAAAGAAGATACAGAGCCACACAGACAGGAAGGTCTACATCAAGGCAAAAATAGACTATATTCTTTAAAGACGGATGACATATGCACCATATTGCTAAAATACTGATATTGTTCACAACGATGCTTTTGCTGTTAAGCGGATGCGAAAACAAAACTGAACTAAAGCCTAACGGCAATGTTGTTAAAATAGGCGTTATTGTGCCCCTGAAAGGCAAAGACGCGGCCATGGGCAAGGAAGCCGTCAAAGGACTGAAGATACTTCAGAAAACCGTTCCTTTGACTAAAGACGGAACCAGGATAGAGCTGATTTTTAAAAATAACCGGAGCGATTTGAACACGACACTGCTGTATTACAAAAAACTTGCATCCGACAAAGAGATCAAGGCCATTGCGGTCATTGCCGAAAGCGAATCACTTCTGAAAATTGCCGATATAGCTGACGAATACCGGACCCCTACTCTGAATATATTTGCCACACATCCCGATATTTCCAAAAAAAGCAGCTACATAAGCAGTATCTGCTTCAACAATATTCACCAGGGGCAGGTTGCGGCACTTTATATCAGAGATGACCTGCTTCTTGACCGTGCCGCGATCTTTTATGATAAAGAGAATCCCTATTCGGCAACACTGTCAAAAGAATTTGAAAAAAAATTTAAATGGATCGAAGGAAACGTGGTTGCCAAACTCCCCGGCAACCTGACCGGCAGCAAGCTGGAAGCAGAGCTCAACTTCCTTAAAAAAGAGAAGACCGACGTGCTATATATGACACAGAACGTCAATAATGTATTTGAAGTCATGAAAGCGGTCAAGAAGATGGACTGGGATGTTACTATGATGAGCAGGGACGGACTGTTCTCAAGGGTTAAATCAAAACATAAAGAGATGATAAACCTCGCAGACGGTCTGCTTACAACCGACCACTTTTCAAACAGTATGCCGCTCAGTGATCTTGGTATGCAAATAGTCGAAAAATATATTGATGATATCGACAGTGTTACAAACTTTGCCGCCCTCTCCGGCGAAGGTTACCTGTTATTAAAACATGCATTGGAGCAGTGTAACAAGCCTTTCAAAAAAGAGTGTATCAACACGCATATGAGGAATGTAAACCAGTTCAAAGGTTTTATAGGGGATTTTGATATTTATGAAGGTAACGCGATGCGTCCCGTTATTATCAGCAAAATCCAAAATGGAAAAATGCTTTTTGTCGTAAAAATATACTAAATAGCTGCTAGGCTTTTTTTATATGGAGATCCATCCTTCTCTTCTGTGATGAAAACGGCGCATACGAATACGACGATCTTTTGCCTCTCCTCTTTTTTCCATGCCATAACCCAACTCTTCTCTTTCTCTCCGATCGACAACTACCGAACGCCTCTCTACGCCTGAACGACGATCTTTTTTTCTTCTCTCTACCATCATAAATCCTTTTCCGAAAGCTTCTTGAGCCACTGCTTATTTAACTGCAACTTACCACTTTATTCAACAAGTTTGCAAAAACAGTAATTCAAATAAACTCCTATATAAGAATTTTATTCCTTTATTATTTAAACAATTATTATCCGGAAATACTTTAAGAAAAAGAGCGGTGTTTTTTAGTCAAACCTTTGACTGTCCGGTGTCATTTTGCAACAGAGCAAGTGCGCCCTTGTAAATCGGCTCGTCAATAAATCCGTAATCGGGATGGCGGCTTCAGACTGGGTTGGAGAGAGACACCCCTTGGCATCAAAGCCCATCTTTTTCTCAAGTGTAAGCCATGTATGAAATGTATCCTCGTCTTTATAGTCCTGAAATACGAAAGAGACCGGTTTTACACCTGCCGCTTTCGTAGTGGCCAGAAAATGTGAAAGCATATAGTGCATAGCCGGATTGTCTGGATGAATCAGTTTCTGCGAAAGTCCCATATCTGCAAAAAGATCCAAAATACCGAGGTAATATACTTTGACACGCTCATTCACTGCCAGACTGCCCAAAGCAAGCCACGCCTCTTTTGTCTCTATGGAGAGATGAAGTTCTATCTCCCCGTCCAAAAGTTCAAGTGCATTTTTTACATCATCAACGCTGCGTATCTTCGGAACACGTATGGCGTCGGGCCTGAAAATATTTAAAAATCCTATCTCTTCACGCCCTCCCTCATCAAGGGCATTGACGCGAACTACAAGTTTTTTACTGCACTCAGGCAGAGAAGAGAGGGCAAGAGCGCACAGACGCAGTGCGAAGGGTTTTTGCTCCACGGAAACACCATCCTCGAGATTCAGGATAATACACCCTGCATTTAGTTCAGGGATTTTATTAAGGTGTCTAATATTGTTTGCAGAGAGCATCAATGCAGAGTGAAAGCCTGTCGAAGTGTTGATTTTTCTCCTTCTCGGAAACAAAAAAGAGTCCAATGTTTCAATATCACCCTCATCCACTGCCCGCTGCAGTGTCTTAATATCGCTGATCACTTCTTCTCCTTTTCCGGATGAAGATAATAATATAGTGCGTGCATCTCATCAATAGTCAGAAAATAGCGCGGCATCCCCTTGTTTCTCCTCTTGAGTGCCTGGGAAAACTGCTCATAGCTGAGGCTGTTGATCGCCGGTGGATGAAATGCTTTTTTTTCACCTTTGTGAATATAGTCTGCGATTAGCTTTCCTTCACCTCTTTCGCCATGACAGAGATAGCACCCTATGCCTCTGGGGTTATGATAGAGCTGCCATGCATACTCCTCCTGGGTAATAAACGACTCGGCTGAAAAAAGTGAAGTAAAAATCAATAATAAAAACAGCTGTCTCATTCAAAGCACCTTATTATCTTAAAACAGGTATTATATCAGCAAAAAATTAGAGGCGTGTATAAATGCAGATCCTTGACGGAAAAGCTCTCTCTAAAAAGATAGAAGCGGAAGTCGCTGAAGGTGTCAAAAAACTCAAAAGCGAGACAAGCAGGGTTCCCGGTCTTGCCGTAATACTGGTAGGAAACGATCCTGCCAGCCATGCTTATGTAGGTATGAAGAAAAAAGCCTGTGACCGTGTCGGGTTCTACTCCGTTACTCACGAGATGCCGGAAACCATCTCCCAGGAAGCAATCGAACAGACTATCGATATGATGAACAAAAACCCCAATATCGACGGTATTTTAATACAGCTTCCCCTGCCTAAACATATCGATACGACAAGACTGCTCGAGATAGTGGCACCCCAAAAAGACGTGGACGGTTTCCATCCGTACAATGTAGGGCGGCTTGCAACCGGACTTGACGGCTTCGTCCCGTGCACCCCGCTGGGTGTTATGGAGCTTTTTAAAGAATACAACATCGATCTTAAAGGCAAAGACGCGGTTGTTGTAGGAGCCAGCGATATAGTAGGCAAGCCGATGGCGGCACTTCTGCTTAACGCCAATGCTACAGTAACCGTTACACATATATATACCAAAGACCTGGCCGCCCATACAAGAAGTGCCGATATAGTACTTGTAGGTGCCGGTGTTATCAACCTGATAAAAGAAGATATGGTCAAAGACGGAGCCATTGTCATTGATATCGGTATAAACCGCAATGAAGAAGGCAGGCTTGTCGGTGATGTCGATTTTGAGAATGTCAGCAGGAAATGCTCCTACATCACTCCCGTTCCTGGCGGTGTAGGGCCTATGACCATAGCCATACTGTTAAAAAATACCCTTAAAGCCGCACAGGCAAATTCCTAAAGAGAGCCAATGAAAGACAAAGTTATCCATTTTGCCGGAAAGGCGTACCGCTTTTCAAACTCCTGGACCGGAACAGTCATTATAGTACTGTTCATCATATTTTTTATAGCACAGGCATTCAGAATCCCCAGCGGATCAATGAAAGACTCCCTGCTTATAGGCGACCATCTTTTTGCCAAAAAATTCGCATACGGCATACCGACACCGCACCTGCCGTTCTTGGAGATACCGCTCATACCCGGAACCGATGGACACATTTATGACGGAGACGAACCGAAACGCGGTGACATCGTTATCTTCCGCTATCCCAAAAACACATCACTGCATTACGTCAAACGCTGTGTTGCCCTCCCCGGTGATGAGCTTTTCGTTCTGGACAAAAACCTCTATATCCATCCCCATGAAGGTGATGATTATATAGCGAAAAACTACCCAGGTTTTAAAACGATCATATTTGCCGGCAAGCACTGGGTCAAAAATCCATACCAGAAAGATCATCCAGGTATACACCACGACAAAAAGATCAAGGATGATGGACGATACCCGATGCCTATCTTCAATATGCCTCCTGTACGGGTTCCTCAAGGGCACTACTTTATGATGGGAGACAACAGGGACCACTCAAACGACAGCCGTTTCTGGGGTCCTGTCCCATACGGCCTGCTCGAGGGTACTCCATGGTTTATCTATTTCAGTATGGATGACAACTATGAGATACGTTGGGACCGTGTAGGCAAAACACCTGCCGATCTGGAAGAGAAAGAGTATCTTGACCGCGCAATAGAAGAGAGAATCCGCAAGGATAAAGACGACTATGAGCTCTATTGATCTTCTGAGCATCGCCGCTTCCGTTGTTGCGCTTGCCGTTGCCATTATAGGGCATGAGATTATGCATGGCTGGGTAGCGTACAGATATGGCGATACTACCGCCAAAAATGCCGGCCGCCTCTCAATAAACCCTATAGTCCATGTAGACCTTTTTGGAACTATTATCGTACCGGCCATGATGTATCTCATCCCGATGATACTTGGAATGGGTCCCGGATTTCTTTTCGGATGGGCCAAACCGGTTCCTGTAAATATGCATACGGTTATAAACAAAGGGGGCTACAATGCGGCCATACAGGTAAGTCTTGCCGGTATCGTCTACAACCTGATAATGGCCACTTTGGCATCGGTCGTTCTGGTAGCACTCCCGGAACCTTTGCAGAGTGACAGCCTATTTTATATCTTTATCTACATATTTGTCATCAAGCTTCTGCTGATCAATGTGGTTCTGGCAGTCTTCAATATGCTGCCCATCCCACAGTTTGACGGCGCCCATTTCCTAATGTATCTGGGCCTGAAAATGAAAATGAATTCTCTTGCCGAGTTTTTCTATAAGGCGGAACCGTATGGAATGATCATCGTTATTATTATGCTGATGACACCGCTGAAAGACTATCTGCTTATTGCACCTGTACAGATGATATTAAGCCTACTATTAAGCTAAAAGGACAACTATGAAATTTTATATCGCAACAGATCATGCCGGAGTCGATCTGAAAGACTATACGGTAGAAATGCTAAGAAAAAAAGGCCATGAGGTGATCGACCTCGGCCCTTTCAACAAAGATCGTGTCGATTATCCGGATTTTGCCGTTAAAGTATGCAACTCTGTACTTTCCGATGCCGATGCCGACGGTATCCTTATCTGCGGCTCCGGCATAGGTATGAGCATGACGGCAAACCGCTTCTGCGGTATACGCGCGGCTCTATGTCACGATGCATATACAGCGACTATGGCAAGAGCACACAACAATGCAAACGTACTCTGCTTTGGCGAACGCGTAATAGGAAAAGGGGTAGCGGAATCGATCGTAGATGCATGGATAGAAGGGAGCTTCGAGGGCGGACGACACAGTGGACGTGTTGACAAAATCGAAGCAGCGGGCGGATGTTCCACTGCACTATAACAGGAGACAAATATGACACTCAGCAATGAAGACAAAGCAATTATTCTTGATTCTATCCGTGATATAGAAGATTTTCCAAAACCGGGAATAGTTTTTAAAGATATCACTACACTGCTTAATAACCCGGAGGCATTCTCCATACTGATGAACCACCTTGCCGCGCGTTACCGAAGCTATGATCTGGACTATATAGCCGGTATTGATGCGCGCGGTTTTATTTTTGGTGCCGCACTGGCGCAGATGCTGGGCATAGGCTTTGTGCCTATACGCAAAAAGGGTAAACTGCCCTACACTACCGTTTCAGAGAAATACTCACTCGAGTACGGTTTTGACGAGGTAGAGGTACACCTTGACGCATTTCATGAAAGAGAGGGTGCAAGGGTACTGATGATAGATGATCTGATAGCTACGGGCGGTACCGCATATGCTGCTGCAAACCTTGTAGACAAAACAGGTGCAAACTGTGTAGAAGCATGCTTTATTCTTGGCCTGGATTTTCTTGACGGCCAGAAAAAGCTCCAGAAGATCACAAACGTTTATACCATAATAGGAATTGACTGATGTATATCCCTTCAGCTTCAGCTTACGATCCGGACGAGAACGGCCATTTCGGTATTTTCGGTGGACGTTATGTCCCCGAGACACTGATGCCTGTACTTCTCGAACTTAAAGATGATTATGAAAAAATCCGTTTTGACGAAGATTTCTGGAAAAGTGTAGACTACTATCTTAAAGACTATGTAGGCCGGCCCTCGCCTCTCTACTATGCTGCAAACCTCTCTGAAGAACTTGGTGCAAAGATCTACCTGAAGCGTGAAGACCTGAACCATACAGGAGCGCACAAGGTTAACAACGTAATAGCGCAGGGACTTATAGCACAGCGGCTGGGAAAGAAGAAAGTCATTGCAGAGACCGGTGCTGGCCAGCATGGTGTCGCTACTGCCACGATGGCCGCTCTCCTAGGCCTGGAGTGTGACATATTTATGGGAGCCAAAGACGTTGCACGCCAGGAGCTGAATGTATTTCGTATGAAACTGCTTGGAGCAAAAGTGCATGCAGTTGAAAGCGGCTCGAAAACTCTCAAAGACGCAATGAACGATGCCATACGCCACTGGGTAACCCACGCCCGTGACACCTATTATGTCATAGGCACTGTTGCCGGTCCACACCCCTACCCTATGATGGTACGTGATTTTCAGGCGATCATAGGCTATGAGGCCAGACGTCAGATACTTGAAAAAGAGGGACGGCTGCCGGACCATATCATCGCATGTATCGGCGGAGGCTCCAATGCCATCGGGATATTCCAGCACTTCCTCGAAGATAAAGAGGTCGAGTGCATAGGAATCGAAGCTGGCGGCCTGGGTGTTGATACGGACAAACACGGCTGCTCCCTTGAAAAAGGAAGGCCTGGCGTACTGCACGGGCAGATGAGCTATCTGCTCCAGGATGAGGACGGACAGGTTCTCGAAGCGCACTCCATCTCTGCCGGCCTGGACTATCCCGGTATAGGACCGGAGCACGCCTTTCATAAAGACAACGCTTCCATAAGCTATGACAACATAACCGATGACGAAGCTTTGGACGCTTTTGTCTGGCTTTCGCAAAAAGAGGGCATCATTCCCGCATTCGAGAGCTCACATGCCGTTGCGTATCTTAGAAAGATGAAAGATATTGAAGGAAAGCTTGTTATCGTAAACCTTTCGGGACGCGGCGACAAAGATATGATACAGGCCAAAGATATACTGCACTTTGATTAATTAGCGTTAAGCTGTAAGAAAAAATTGAGGAAATAATTTGAAAATTGAACTTTTAAAAAAAGAGTTTTCGGAAATAACGGCTGATCTCGCGATCGAGTTTTTGACGAAAGAGACACTTGAGGATCATGGGGACGCCTCTGTACTGAAACAGGCTGGTTTCAAGGCAGATCAGGATCAGATCTGCACACTGCATGAAAAAGGTATGATTTTCTGCGGTATCGAGAAGTACGGCACAGACCATCTTCGAAGCGCTTCTGCCGTTGTATCCAAGGCAATTTCAGGTTTTGGATACAAAAACGCCAAAGTTCAGCAGTACTACCTTAAAAATACAGCCCCGATCATCGAAGGTTTTCTGCTTGGTTCATACAGCTATCAAAATTACAAATCAGAGCCAAAGAAGAGTGAATTTGAGACTCTGTTTCTCTCTTCCGACAACTTTAACGGCGAAGAGATCACATTCAATGAACTCCGTACTGCCGCCGACAATGCCGTTATTACTGCCAATGCTACCAATTATACCCGCGACCTTGTTAATACGACACCTCAGGATATGAACCCGGAGATTATGGCGCAGGCAGCGCAGGAACTTGCAGACAAAAATGGTCTTGACTGTGAAGTGTTCGATGAAAAAAGACTTGAAGAAGAGAAGATGAACGCCATTCTCAGCGTGGGCCGCGCTTCTGTCCACAAGCCGCGTATGATTCATCTTTCCTATCTGCCTGAAAATCCAAAAACAAAAATAACACTTGTCGGCAAGGGGCTTACCTACGACAGCGGCGGGCTGAGCCTGAAGCCTTCTACGTCCATGGTTACTATGAAAATGGACAAAGCCGGAGCCTGTGCGGTACTGGGCATACTCAAAGCCGTCAGTGAACTGAAACTTCCGGTGGAAGTGCACGGTTTTATAGGAGCGGCGGAAAACATGGTAGACGGCTCCGCATACAAACCGGATGATGTACTTACTGCGAGAAACGGCAAGACTATAGAAGTGAGAAATACCGACGCCGAAGGCCGTCTGGTACTTGCGGATGTGCTCTCCTATGCGCAGGATACTGTGGATGCAGACTATCTTTTCGATTACGCTACCCTGACCGGAGCGTGTATGGTCGCACTTGGGCCGTACACTACCGGAATGATGGGACACAGTAACCATCTTAAGCACAAGTTTCAAAAAGCTATCAACGGTAGCGGTGAGCTGGTAGGCTCCCTGCCTTTCAACGATCATCTGAAAAAGCTGATCAAAAGCGAGATCGCAGATGTATGCAATATAGCCTCAAAACCTTACGGAGGAGCGATCACCGCCGCTCTGTTTCTGGATCACTTCATAACAGACGAAATGAAAAGCAGATGGCTCCATTTCGATATAGCGGGACCTGCTTACACTGAAAGCCCATGGGACGTCAACCCGCATGGGGGAACCGGCGCAGGTGTACGTATGAGTGTGAATTTTATCAGGTCACTGGCTGAAAACTCATAATCCAATTCAGTCTTTTCCTGGGCGTTAAACTGCCTATATCACTATTTTCAGCATTTTGACATACTCCGCAGGTATCTCAAACGCCCTGCCCTCCAGATAGGAAGCCGTAACAACATCGATCCACGCTCTCGATGTTTTAATACCGTGCAGTTTCAAAAAGTTTTTACCATCCTCTTCGGAGAGCTCATATCTCTCTACTGTCACTTCAAGCGTCTCTTTCTCGCCATCAAGCATAACCTCTATCTCTATACACCTGTTTTTCGAGTCCAAGTTCAGCTTCAGCATCTCTCCATATCCCTTTATTTTAGAATTGACCGCCATCTTCGCCCCGGCAGTAAGTGCTTTATCTTTCATTTTTCCAAACATAGTCTCTACTTTTTTATACTAATTTCATCAGAGATATTTATACCGTATACTAATGGTCATTGCTCTTTTTATTTATATTCAAACAGCCTGGGATCGACCATATTGCTGTTGAGAGAAATTCCCCAGCTGACCTTTTTTTACATCTATCTCACTTAAATGGCAGTACATCGTAACCAGGCCGAGGCCATGGTCTATATAGACTACATTTCCGTTGAAGAAAAAGTTGCCAAGCTCAACGATCTCTCCGGCAAGCGGTGCTTTGATGGGTGTGCCTTCCGGTGCGGCAAGATCTACGCCGCTGTGCGGTTTTCTGGGCTGGTTGTTAAAATAGCGGCGTTTACCGTAATCATCCGACAGAGGCACATCAAGCGGTTTTATCAGGACCAGTGAGTCAAATTTTTTCGAACTATAATGCCCAAGAGCAGCAAGGGAACGCTTCTTCTCACTGTGGATACGCTGCAGATTTTTTTGATTTGGAGAGACATGCTGTCTGTTTTTAAGTGTAATATACTGCTTTTGATAGGCCTTGTCTTTGAGCGTAACTGTATAATGCTTTATCGCCTCTGCAGAGCTAAGGTCGATAATATACGGCTTATCTGCGTTTTGATTCAGATGTATGCCGCCGATCACATAATACTCATCCGGCTTATCGCCCTTAAGCACCATCAGTCTTTTCTGATCGTGAAATGCACTAAGCTTATGTTTCGCGAGCACCTTCTTGACTATTATTCCGCCCGGTGTAGGCTGATGCTTTGGAAGCTCGACAGCCTGAAGCAGTGTGCCCAATATGAGACATGCAAATGAAACAGTTTTAACCATTGTAATAGTGCTCGCATATTTTTTTGACTACCGAAAAAATCCGGTCTACCGATGCAAGGTCAACACATTCGCGTGTCGAGTGCGGATAGCGGATCGTAGGTCCCAGAGATGCCATCTCCATGTGGGGAAATTTCTCTTTTATGATTCCACATTCCAGTCCTGCATGAATAGCCCCTGCTTCTGCAGACCCCAACACTTTATGGCTTATGCGAATCACCTCTTTTACAAAAGCGCCTGACTCCGGCTCCCATGGGGCATAAAACCCTTCTGTTTTTACCGAACCGCCAAAATTTTCAAAATAGGCAATAGTCTCTTTTTGGAGTTGCAGCAACTCATCCCTATCCATAGATCTGGCACTGAGGTGTATTCTGAACTCTTTCTCGTTTTGTTCTACTATGGCAAGATTAATGCTTGTCTGTACAGTATTCAGCTTCCTGTTAAAACTTCGGACACCATGGGCAAAAGCGTGGAGCATGGGGACGAGACCCGGCTCTACCGCCTCTACATCGCGGCGCCCAAGTGGTTTTGCACCGGCTATCGTGCGCTCCTGCTCAAATCCAACTACAGCAACGGCATGCTTGGCAATGGAGTTACGCCGCTCACCTCCCTCAAACGAGATCAGAAACATATCTTCAAAACTATCCAGCAAGGCAGCCAGTTCTTTAATGGCATTTGGAATGTTTTTGTCTATATCTACCCCTGAATGTCCGCCGGCAAAACCGCTCTTTTCAATTTCATAGCAAAACAGCACCCTGCTTTTTGAGACAATAGGCAATGAAACGATAATATCTACACCACCTGCACACCCTATGGTAACCACACCTTCATCCTCACTGTCAAGGTTTAGCAAAAAAGATGTTTTTAGAGGGAGCGCGAGCGCCCTTGCGCCAAGAAGTCCTATCTCTTCATCGGCAGTAAACAGCATATCTGCAACTGCACCCTCTTCCATCAGGCTCAGCATCATCGCCATTCCAATGCCGTTGTCTGCCCCCAGTGTCGAATCTTTGGCATAAAGCCATCCGTCTCTCTCTTCAAACTTCAAGACAGGAGCTTTTCCTATACAGACCATATCATAATGTGACTGCAGTGTAATAACAGCACCGTTTTTACGACAGAGGATGTTTCCAGCCCTATCATCCAAGGCTTCATAGCCATACTCACCTGCTTTTTCTATAAGATAGGCCTTCATCCCGTCTGCCTGGGAGGAACAATGGGGGATTTGGCTTAATGCCTTAAAATGGGAGATTACAGACATCAAGATCCTTTGTTAAAGTTACGTTTGCTTATTTGATAGCAATAAATGTCGCAAAATTAGCCCAGCGGAAGATCACTTCACAATGGGAAAAACCGCACCGCTTCGCCATCTCTATATTTTCCGCTTCAGTGTAAGGGATCAGAACATTTTCCAATGCTTCACGCTTCTGCATTATCTCATAGGAGCTGTAACCCTGCTCCTTTTTAAAACCGTGATAGCAGTCGATCAGCTCTTTGTTAAGCTGCCTGTTTTCACAGATAACTTTCTCGCTAAAGATAAATACGCCTTTTTTATTTAATGCATCCGCAATTTTTGCAACGAGCTTCTCACGGACAGGCGGACGCACAAACTGCAAAGTATAATTACTGACCATCACATCACAAGGAAGATACTCTATTTGTAAAATATCTGCCTCCACGACATTAACCCTTGAACCAAAAGCCTCTATCTTTCGATTTGCATGCTCTATCATCGAAATGGAATTGTCTATACCTATCAATTCGGTATCTTTGTCGGCAACTCGCTCCAAATTGAGAAGAAGTGTTGCAGTAGAACACCCAAGATCATACAAACGTCCGCCCTTTTTTAGATGCAAGGCAGCAAAATGCTCAGTAAGGCTCATAGCTTCCTTATAAAACGGGACAGAGCGTTGCAGCATATCATCAAATACAGAAGCTACTTCCGCATCGAACTCGAACTGCTTTTCTATGGGTTTGTTGAAAACTTTATCTTTCATCTTTTTAGTCCGATCCAGCTTTTCACAACCTTTTACGATCTACCCTCTTGGATCTATCACTTCGGTCACTTCCAGACCAAAACCGCCCAATCCCACAAATTCCGGTGCCTTGTCTTCGGTAATAAGGCGCATATGTTTTATACCCAATGCCTTTAGTATCTGCGCGCCTACACCAAACTCTTTAAGATTGCTATAGCCGTGAGTTGGATTGTTGATAAAAACAAGAACACCGCTGTTTTGTTTCAGATACTCAATGGAATCGATCAGTCGCGTATATTTCTTTTGGTCAAGAAGAAGATCTATATCAGATACAATATTGTGCACTTTGACGTTTGTGGTCTCACCTGTACTGTAAAAAACAATTGCTGTATGTTCAAGCTCTTCATGGTCAACAAAATTAAACTTTTTCACTTTGACACCAAAAAAGTCTATCTCTTCCTCATTTGTGATCCTGACAAGCGTTTCGTTGGCCAGTCGATACTCGACTATATCTGAAATATAAACTATTTTAAGATCATGTTTCTCGGCAAAGATATCCAGATCGTCACGGCGGGCCATAGTTCCATCATCTTTCATGATCTCACAGATAACAGATGCCTCACTCAAGCCTGCCAAACGGCAAAGATCAACCGAACCTTCTGTATGCCCGGTTCGCACGAGCGTACCTCCATCTTTTGCTATTAAAGGAAATATATGCCCCGGCCGGACAAGTTCATCCGGTCTACTCATTGGGTTGGCAAGTATTTTAATAGTGGTATCTCTCTCGCCGGCAGATATACCAGTCGCAGCAGAAGTTGCATCGACAGAAACAGTAAAAGCTGTCTCATAAGAAGATGTATTAGAGCTGACCATAGGCATCAGCTCAAGCCTGTCTGCAATCTCGGCAGAGAGCGCAACACATATAAGGCCTTTTGCATGAGTAGCCATAAAGTTTACATGTTCCGGGGTAGAAAAAGTAGCTGCATAAACCAGATCACCCTCGTTTTCACGGTCTTCATCATCGACCATTACAACCATTTTCCCTTTTTTTATATCTTCTATTGCTTCTAAAACACGCTGGATTGGTGTCATTTATATCCTTTTTTGATCTTCAAACTAAATTTCGGACTTGAAAATATCGTTCTGTTTACACTTTTTCTAATCAAAAGCGATAAATTTATAGACATATGGAGTATGCTCTGTTCCAATTTTGACCATATCTCCGCTCTTCAGCTCCAAACTATGCTCCTGCATATCTTTGCCTATGCGTTTTTGATTAACACCTACCCCGCATGTACTATTTCTGTCGGTAATAAAATAGTGGTCTCCGGACTTCTCAATCTGAAGATGTTCCCGTGAGATATGCAAGCGTTCACCATTGTCTATCAAGTACAGATCATTATTGCGCTTTACATCATTTTTTCTATGACGTACCTTTATGATAGTCTCTTCATTAATTACTTCAGTACGATATTCACGCCCTATTCTGAAGGGAAATTTGCTTATGACTATAAAACCGTCCACATTACAATCACCCTGAATTGCCATCTCTGCGTCTTTATTCATTGCTTTTAAAAGCGCCTTTGGCCTTATAAGCTCATATAAATCTTTTTCTTCATTCATTACTTACTGTCCATAGCGGATTATTGTGTACAAAGTATAGCAAATAATATATAAGTTCACCTCTAAATAGCTCCGGTGAAAACATTTATACAATTTATAGTAAAACTTCTTGACAAACAGACCATTATTCCCTATAATTTCGGCCTCTGAAAGATGAAAGAGATGGTGGGGTATCGCCAAGCGGTAAGGCACTTGGTTTTGGTCCAAGCATTCGGGGGTTCGAATCCCTCTACCCCATCCATTTTGTTATTTAAATTATTTATTTTTGTTAAATTTTTTGGTTTTTATGTTGAAAATTATTAAAATTCTTGATTTTTGTTTTAATCAAGGCGGATTTGACTGAAGGATACATCGGTATCTGAAGGAAAAGCCAACGCAGAGTAAAGCAAAAAGCAGGAATTTTAAATGTCGCGGAATAGAGCAGTTCGGTAGCTCGTCGGGCTCATAACCCGAAGGTCACAGGTTCAAATCCTGTTTCCGCAACCAAATTAGTTACACATATTGGGGTATCGCCAAGCGGTAAGGCACTTGGTTTTGGTCCAAGCACTCGGGGGTTCGAATCCCTCTACCCCATCCACCGCGGAATAGAGCAGTTCGGTAGCTCGTCGGGCTCATAACCCGAAGGTCGCAGGTTCAAATCCTGCTTCCGCAACCAAATCACAAACTTTTTCCTACAATCGATCTTAAAACAGCATACAACTATTGTTCTTATCATTATTTCAACAATCTACTTCTGTGACATCTGTTATTATCGTATATTTTCTGACGGGGTTAAAACCCCTGCTCCTTTGGCACTTTTTTGGAGCAGGGACTTTAGTCCCGTTATCCTCATCAAAATTCACTTCCGCTTTTAATAATATCCAAACCAAACTTGTCACGCAGTTTTTGCATCTGTTTTGTCAGACGGCTCTGCTTTATGTCCTCATTAAGATCCAGCATTGACAATGTCCTTGGATTGTTGCTTGTAAAATCTGAAACAGCTATAGATATTTTTATGGCACCGGCACCCACGCGTACTATCTCATCATACATCTGCGAAAGCACGGATTTGAAAAGTGTTTCACTGAATATCCGCTCAACCCTTCTAGCCTGCTTGACTTTAATACCGTACTCATAATTTATCTTCAGGTAATACCTTGTAGGGTTTGCATTTATTGCCGTTGTCATATAAGCGATATTGCGCGCCATTATCATCACTCTGCGCCTGATCTCACTGGAATCACTGATTTTGTCAAAAGTTCTGCTGATTCCAATCGACTTGCGTTCCGTGCGCTTTGACACCAATTCATGATCACTGCCTAAAATGCGATGGTAGAGCTGAATCCCCGGTTTCTTCCATGAGTAAAAAAGCATTTTTCTCTGCTTTATCTCTCCCAGTTTATAAATATTGTATGATCTTAGACGCCTTTTAAAACCCCTTCCTATACCGGGAAACTCTTCTATCGGAATATCTTTTATAAACGCATCTATATCTCTAACCTCATAAATACCAAACGGTTTGGCAGATGATGTAGCCAGTTTGGCTATCCATTTTGCCTTGGAGATACCGATGGATACCGGTATATCGAACAATTTAAACAGTTCCTCCTGCAGATCCATTGCAAACGCATAGACATCTCCGTCATTTATCCATCCATTTACGTCACCAAAAAACTCATCGATACTATACTGCTCCACTTGCGGGATCTTTTTTTGTATAAACAGGTATATCTGATGTGACAGTTTATGATACAGTATGTATTTTGGAGGAACTACGATTAGTTGCGGACAGATTCTTAAAGCCTGTGCAACAGGCATTGCCGTTTTAACACCAAAGCTTCTGGCTTCATAGCTTGAAGTGGTAATGATCCCCCTGATCTTTTTTACATCTCCGACCGTATCTACAAAAAAAGAGTTAAAACTCTCTTTTTTACCGGCATAGAAGACAGGGGCTACAAAAGCACCGCTATTTTCATCAATAAGCTTGATATGCATGGGTTTTCTATCAAACATGTCAAGATTGCTTCTGCCGCCTACCGCCACGGGAATACCTTTTAATTCAGGGGTGATGCTTCGTTCTGCAGAAACAAAAAAACAGTCTATATCTATATGAAGAAACATTTATTACTCCGTCAAACAAATAACCATTGTAATAAGAAAAATGCTAACCGGCTTAAAATATGACAGATACAACCTTTTTCTAAATCGAAGTCTGATATCATACGCCATATTGCAAGTAACCTCTTTACCGACGGAGCAACAGATATGGTAGAATCAACCTCTTCAGAACCGTTAAAAATTCTTATATTATTGGTGATTTTGGCTGTTTTTGCATTTGTTCTAAAACAGAAAAAAGAAAAATGAGATATACTTTAAAAAAATAAACAGGAGGCCATTATGGCGCAGGTGTCACAGGGAGATCAACAGTGGTTTGTATTATGTAGTATTGTATTTATTATTGGACTTGTCTGGGCTTTTGCCGGAGAAAGCGGCAGCGGACTGATATTTGCCACCTTGGCTTTTGTCCTGTTTCTTCGTGCCGGAATCACGATGGAGATGAACGCACGGGCTCACGGCGGGCACTAAAACTCCTCAAGGCAGTGGAGAGCCTCTTTTGTTTTTAAAAAAAAGGCTCTCGTCAAGTACTTTATCTATAAATTCTACCAATTTTTTTATCTTTATGCATTCGTGCCCCTGAAGCGATCCGTTAAAATACTCTTCAGCTTGTCTTTTTGTCTCCGAATCAAAACCCAGTTTGGACAATTTTAAAAGCATTTCCTTCTTTCTTGTATTCACACTGTCTTCCTTATGAAATCCCTGTGGAAAGAGTATAGAAAAAATAAATGTGAATTAAATGGGAAAATTATATTCTAATGGGTTTTTCGTCCGATATGCTGCTCTACGGAGACTATCTTTGACTCAAGCCTCGATTCTTTGCCTTTTCTTATATCAAACTTTAAGGAAGAGTATATGCGTTCGCACTCTAGCTCCTCATATGCCTTTTCGATAATATCCAGGGCTTCACGCACGGTAGATGTTTCTATAACTGTTCCCATGGGTGTCAATCGATACGGCACTCCACTTTTGTCTATCATATCTATGATACGACTCACCTGTTTTGAGACAGAAGCACCTTCGACACAATCTTTACTTGTGGGAAACATGGAAAATTCAAGAAGTACCGACATACCCTATTCCTCTTCCCCAGCCTCTTCTTCTTCATCCCTTTTTATAACAACGACAATATTGCTTTTGTGTTCAGAGAGCATTTGCTCAAGTGATTCAAAAAGGTGTAAAATAATATCTTCTCTCGGCTTCTTCTGCTCTTTTATCGAGATTGCATTGATATATATCTCACTATCCTCATGCTCTTTTTCAAAATGGTTCAGGATATTATGTACTGCTTTGATCGCCTGGTCGGTATTGGTGCCCTCATAGACTATGCAGTAAAAATTCTTCTCAAGCATCAAGAAACTGTCAGTCAACCGCACATAGGTTGAGTACTCTGAGATATCCTCTTCTTCATTCAGATAGCAAAATAAAAAAGTAAATTCCAGACCATATCTGAAAAATCTATACTCATATGGCATTATCAGTTTTTTTATATCGTCGTGATACTTCTCTTCCAGTTCTTTAACAGTCAGACAGCTCATTATTCATCTCCCAAATACTTATCTGCAAGTATTTTTATCTTACGGTAAATCTTCTCAAAATCAGTTGAATAGACACGTGTTTCACCTATGGCTGTGATGAAATTCGTATCGCGCTCAAAACGTGGCACAAGATGCATATGAATATGCTCTGCTATCCCTGCCCCGCCACTTTTTCCCAGATTCATCCCTATGTTTACACCCTGGGCGCCAAATCCCTCTTTTAGAAGCCTGACGCCCCTTTGTGCTATCTTACTCATCCTTAACCATACTTCACTGTCAAGTGCTTCAAGCTTGTCGGTATGGCAGTGCGGAATAATCATGAAATGACCTGGTGTATACGGGTAGCGGTTCATAACAGCAAAGCAATGTTCATCGCGGTAAAGCACATACAAAGACTCATCATCTTCAGTATGTTTACTTATATGGCAAAAAATACATCCATCTATTTTTTTGCCTGTAATATAATCATTTCGCCATGGCGCATACAGTATCTTATCCATAATATTTATTGTAACATATTATGGCATTAGAGCACCTCTAAAAACTCATATGAATTCTGCAACAGAGTTATTGTGCGCATATATTATAAGATATTTAACCTCACTTAAAGAAAAGCAAAAACAAGATCCGGAAACAGTATTACTATAAACAGGCCCAAAAGCTGGAGCGCTATAAACGGAACGATGCCTCTATATATCTGCATAGTTGTAATGGAGTCTCCCGCCGCACCTTTAAGAAAAAACAGGGCAAGGCCGAAAGGAGGCGTCAAAAACGATGCCTGAAGGTTAAGCGCTATCAAGACTGCAAACCAGATGGGATCGACACCAAATGCTTCGGTTATCGGCACCAGTATGGGCACAATGATAAAAGAAATCTCTATAAAATCTATAAAGAAGCCGAGAATAAATATAGCCAGCATGGAAAAGGCGATAAAAACCCAGACATCACCGATCTCCTCGCTGAAAAACTCCAAAACAATATCACTGCCGCCAAGTTCATTAAAAACAAGACTGAATGCGGTTGCTCCGATAAGAATCATAAAGATCATGCCGCTAAGCTTGACTGTCTCCAGCATTGCGTACCTGATCATCCCAAAACTAAGGGACTTGTTTAAAAAGCTTAAGAGAAGGGCGCCTATAACCCCGAATGCGGCTGATTCTGTCGGGGAGGCGATCCCTGCAAATATTGATCCAAGCACTGCTACCATAAGAAGCAGAGGCGGAAGAATCGAAAAAAGCAGTTCACCTATATTGATCTTGTCATGCCCCTCAATCAGCGGAGCCATCTGAGGCCTTGTCCACGAGATCAATATGATGTATGTTATATACAGGGCAACCAGCACAAGGCCTGGCAGAACTGCTCCCAAAAACAGGTCACCGACACTGACACTCATAACGTCACCCAAAATAATCAGAATAATGGAGGGTGGTATAATCTGTCCCAGCGTACCGCTTGATGCGACTGTGCCGGCAGCCAACCCTTTGTCATATCCGGCTTTGATCATCAGTGGCAGAGCTATTACACTCATCATAACCACTGACGCACTGACAATACCCGTAGAGGCAGCCAAAATAGCACCCACCATAACGACACTTACTGCCAGGCCGCCACGAACAGAACGAAAAAGCCTGCTCATGGAGATCAGCAGATTTTCAGCCATTAGCGACTTTTCCAGCACCAACCCCATCGCAATAAAAAGAGGTACTGCCATAAGTGTTACATTGCTCATTATTCCATATATGCGAAAAGGCAGCACATTAAACACTTCCATGCCGAGCTCCGGAGAGAGCAGTGCAAATAAAATAGCTGCCGAACCGAATGCAAAAGCTACTGGAACTCCGACAAGCAGCATGGCCAGAGCCGCAAGAAACATAAAAAGTGCAGTCATTCGGAATCCTTCAGTTTTTTAAGCAGAACAACAATATCCCTATATGCCTGTAGTATAAGAAGAACAAATGCGACAGGCATTAATGATTTTATTATAAAGCGGTTGGCGAGTCCCCCCGGATTGGAAGATGCCTCATCCTGCAGAAAACTGAGTGATACAAAATCGAATCCTACATATATTATTAAAAGAGAAAGCGGCGTAATAAAAAACAGTATAGCCGCCACATCTATCACCATTTGTGTCTTTTTGGAAAAACGGTCATAAAAGATATCTACCCTTACATGTGCATCACGATTAAGAGCATAAGCTATACCCAGCAGGATCACTACGTCAAAAAGATGCCATTCAAGCTCCTGAAGTGCAATCGATCCGCTATGAAACAGATATCTCATCAGAGCATCATAGACTACAAGCAATATTAACGCAGCCAAAACCACTCCGCTCAACGCACCTACATATCGTATCAGACGGTCAATCAGCATTGCATGCGTCCTCTCATTCAGATATTTTTTCACCGCTTAAAAGATAGCGCTCAACAGAGTCAGTTTTTCCGTTTTTATCGAATGCATAATCAGTAACAGTATAGGTATTGTCTGCAAGAACCTTCTTCTGGAGCAGAAAACTTTTTTTCTGACTGTAGCAGTATGTCTCTTGAGCATATATTCTTTCTACGATTGCGGTTTCATATCCGTCCGGACAGGCAGGATGGCTTTTGGCCGATACATTACCATCAACATCCATAAGACCGACCCTGCGGTCCACATCACTCCATGTCAGCAGTTTTTCATTCATGAGCACAATATCTTCCGCAGTATAGGCCTTTGACGGTGCAACGGTACTCTTCTTGCCCTGTACCGCCCTGATAATATCAACGCTTTGCACATCCAAGACCTTGTCTATAACCGCCTTGTTACCACTCGCAAGCAGATACTCGTATGCAAAATAGCCGCCAACCGCGATCATTATGACTATCATCACTATCAAATATATTCTTACAGGTTTTGGTTTTGGTTTTTCTTCTTCTGCATCGGGATCATTGATTACCCATACTTTACTTTCCATTATTTACACTTGACTGCTTTTTTACCTGTATTTTATCGAATTCTTGTTTCAGCAGTGCTCATATCCCAATTATAATGTATAATATTGCAAAAAAGTACTTTCAGACAGAGACGCAGCAATGAAAAAATTATTATTAATATTTATAATTATAGCCGGACTTCAGGCAGGCGATGTGGAAAAAGGTCTAAGTGAAGCCCGAAAGGGGCATTATGACAGTGCGTTTAAACTCTGGCAGCCGGTAGAGCAGCAGAGTGATCCTCAGGTGCTATATCTTCTTGGATATATGTACGACAGGGGCTATGGAGTCGCTCAGGATAAGGCCCAGGCCATATTGTGGTATAAAAAAGCTGCCATACAGGGAAACAGCAGAGCACAGTACAGACTGGCCTCAAAATATAAAAAAGGGTTGGGTCTCAACCAGGACTTCCCAATGGCGTTTCACTGGTATAAAAAATCTGCTATACAGGGTCATGCAGCTGCGCAGGAAGCACTCGGGGACATGTATCTGTACGGTGCCGGTGTTGACAAAAACAGATCGGCTGCAGCACTCTGGTATGAAAAAGCTGCCAGGAACGGGCAACTTGAGGCAAAAGAGAAATTTGAAAAAATAAGATTTGAGGAAGAAGCAGAAAAAAGAGCAGAAAAAATGCGTTTGGCGGAACTGACGCGCAAACAACAAGTCAAACCTAAACAGGAACCAAAAAAACCTGTAAAAACAGTAAAAAGAAAAAAAGCCGGAAGAACACTTATTTTCTACGGCTCCTATGGCAACGAACTGCTCAAGCGCACATATAGCGACAGTGACAAAAACGGCAAAGAAGTACTCTGGTATGAAAACGGAAAAAAGAGGTCTGAGGCACAACTGAAAAAAGCAAAACTGCATGGAGAAGTTGTTTCATGGTATAAAAACGGTAATAAACGCTCTGTTTCCCACTATAAAGAAGGCAGACTGCACGGCAAAGTAAGCACTTGGTACAAAAGCGGCTCAAAAAGGTCTGTCGCATACTATAAAGAAGGCAAGCTTCACGGTGATGTAACCGTATGGTATGAAAACGGCACCAAAGAAGAAGAGAGCAGATACAGAAGCGGGAAACTGAACGGAGAAAAACTGACCTGGTACAAGAACGGGCAGAAAAGATCTCAGGCTGAACTCAAAGACGGACGGCTTGAGGGAAGAGTGATAATATGGAACGAAACCGGAAATACTGTTTTAGATAAAGCCTACCTGCCTGAAAAGCTTAAAACAAAATGGGAAGAATAGATGCAGTCTATCTGATCGTCCGAAGAACGATCGATGTGTAAAACAGTTATCCCTGCCAAAGGCAGAGATCTGAAACAGGCAATGAATCCTGAATCAAATTTGACTTGATATTTGTTGCTTTCCTGGTTGGCTAAAGCCAACCGAAACAAATATAAATGATGAAATGGCAATCATAAATGGTGCGATGGCAATCGCCCCCTACGGGATTCATAAATTTTTTTATAAAAAACAGATCCGTGCATTCCCTATTCCCTATTCCCTATTCCCTATTCCCTATTCCCTATTCCCTATTCTTTATTGCCGAATAAAGCAGTGTCAGAATCGCCGCCTGGCGCATTATCTCGGGGTTTCCTTCCGGTCCTGTGGATGCCTGAACAATATCTATATCAAAACTGTTCACCTCTTCTATACTTCCAAAATCTACACCTTCGTCATACGTATAGTGATCCAGCAGTTCCTGGGCGCTTAGATATTTATTTTCTGCCAAAAGTGTAGTAAACGGGTTGATATTTCTATAATTTCCCGGTGCCTTCATATCGATGGCGACAACATCCTCTTTATCCACCACACTATTACCGTTCAAGTCATGCACACCGCCCTTTGATAGAAGAGTATCTTTGGTGTTTGCACCTGAAACCAGATATGACTCATAAGTAATATTTCCGTCATACACAAACTGTTTTGCGCCCAATGTAACATTGGCATCAATAACATATCCGTCAGTAACTTTGACCTGAACAAGAGCAGGTACTGATTCCGATGGACCACTGCCGCCGTCGCAACCGATGAATATCGACAAACCGATCAAAAAGGAAAGGCCTGTAAATTTTAAAATATACGAATACATCCTATTCTCCTTTTGATATCGCAGGCTGTTTAAATACATCCTGGAAGATCTCTTTCAACTGACCGTTCATGCCATGCTCCCTGATATCATCAGCAGGGATCTTGTTGATCTTTTCTATCTGTTTTTTTATGGGATCAGGGGCTATGTCTATTAGCGGCGTACCGTTTTTTATCGCCAGCGAGATCGTCTCCACGCTAAATTCGGATGAACTGGATGACGAGTCAATGCTGCTTGATGATGAACTCCCCTCAGATGATACGGATGACGAACTGCTCTCCAACGACTCACTGCTCTCTGAAGAAGAGGATGATGCCGATGATGACAACTCTGCAGCCTCTGTTTTAATTATGGCTTCGTTGGATGCTGGCGACCATGCCGCAGCAATAACGCATCTTTCCACAATATATTTTCTCAAACAAATCCTCTGATTTTCTCAACAGAGCATAAGGTGCACTCAATGATACACCACTGGGCTGTGTCCATGTGATCTTTACAGACGTCGCCCCCTCCAGCTCGAGACCGGGCTTGTCGGGCTGAAAAGCCGTATCGGCAACCCCTTTTCCTCCGGATATATCGATCGGTTTGTTTGAGTAAGGACTGTTGTCATAATAAAATCCGTCATGTTTTGTCGGGGCGGCACTGTTAAACGCTTTTTCCACACACCACTCTGCCAGCCCGTCGCATCTGAAATCAGTCGGTATTACGTTCCCGGGATAAGGAACGTTATTATCATGGTCAAAATCCCAGGCATACCTGTAAAGCTCTATTATCCAGTAATCCGCCCCTATCGCCGCTTTTGCCCAGGTAACGATATCTCTTCTTTCACTCTCTGTATAATTACGCTGTGTAGACCTAAAGTGCCCTTCGTAACCGCCATTGTCATGCGACCAGTCTTTGTATGTTTTTGTTTTTACGCTTTGAACAGTTGCATCGATTATCATTTTGCTGTCACTTTCATATTCGCCGATAACAACACCCGCATGACCAGCCAGCCCAAATGCGAAATCACCGTCTATAACCGTACTTCCAACCTTAGCATTCACGATCGTCGCGGCATTTGCACTGAAGCAAAACAGCATAAAGAGAAAAACGGTAAAAAGTTTTTTTATAATACACATCTCTTTACTCCTTTGACAGGAAGCTCAAAACTCTTTTGATATGCGTACTCAACCTTTCCCTGTCTATATGGTCAAGACTTTTTGAATTTGGTATCTCCGTTGAAAGTTTTTGCAGCGAAACGGCTACCTCGGCCTTCATGCTTTCAGGCAGCGTATAAAAAGACTCGACTGCCACGATCCGTACCGAAGGGAGCGCCTCCTCGTTTTCAACAACCTCCAACAGTTCTCTATAAGCCTGCGGAGTATTTGACCTGCCCAGCGCAACAACTGCCTGTATGGAGAGTATCTCCGGCTTAAGTTCATTTTTTGCGACGGATGAGCCATCGGCAATCTCTACCAGCCTGCTGATTGTTTTGCTGTCCCCAGGGGCAAGCTTTGCGTAAGATTGGATCAAAGAGGACTGCAGGGCAACATCTTCCATACGCTCAATATCTTCAGATATCATCGGCAGTGCCTCTTTTTTCTTTAAATACGCCAGCGACTCTGCGTAATAACGTTTTTCTACATCTGTTGCATCCGGATAACGCTCCATTAGCTCACCGGAAATATCGATATTTCGACCAGCCAGAACCTTGGCGCTTTTACCGAGCATGAGTGAATCTTCACTATCTTTATCCATAAAGACATCGGTAACGACACCGGCCAAATCATGATCAAAATGGCGGTCCATGATCTCAAGCATTGCCACTCTAAGCGTATCCGGAAGCTCTTTTTCACGGTACAGCCCAACAACCGTCTCTTTACAGGAAGCGAAGTTTTGATCAAGCTGTAAAAAGAGGGGCAGCGCATACAGAGCTACTTCCCCATGTATATCCTTCGGATAATTCAAAAAGATGCTCTTCAAGGCATCAGCTATACGCTCCGCGGAGACAGATTTTCCATTTTCGATATCATCCAGTACGGACTGAAACACAACATTATCCTTTTTCGGGCGGCTTAAACCGGGCGGCTTAAACCCTCATTGTCTTGAGTAACTTTTTCCTGATAGATGATATATTCTGTCTGCAGTTTTGCTTTTGGAGCAGTTTCGGGCTCTGTTGCATGAGAGCCTCCATAGCTTCCTTTCCCGCGCGATATATTTACAACTGCATAAAGAACTGCAATAACAATAAGCAATAAAGTGATAAATAATATTTTATTTTTGAACATATATTACCCCTATCTAGTAATATGCTATCACTCATTGG
>MZGN01000137.1 GCA_002085085.1 Helicobacteraceae bacterium 4484_230 | reverse complement strand
TTCTGAACAGTACGCTTTACAAACCTCTTTTTGCTTTTATGGAAAAGCGCGATGCTGACATAAAAAATGATCTTGACCAAGTTGGCTCGAATGATCATGAGATCGGTGCGCTTAATGCCGAGGCAGAACAGATCGTAAATGAAGCCAAGCTGCAGAGCGCTGCGCTGAGAGAGAAAGTCGTTGCAGATGCAAAAGAAAATGCAAATAGCAGACTTGACAGTAAACGTGTTGAATTGGCTGCAGAATATGCCGGGTTCGAAAAGGCGCTGGACAAAGAGCGTGAAGAACTTAAAAACTCTCTTCTTTCACAGGTACCTAAAAACTCTCTTCTTTCACAGGTACCACTTTTCAGTGATGCCGTTAAAGTCAAGTTGAGTCAAATATAAGGAGACGTATATGGTTAAAATTCTTATTGCGTTAATGCTGGGTTCCGTTGCTCTCTTTGCTTCTTCCGGTGCTGCCGAAGGCGGTACGGACATCATCCCCCGTACTATAAACTTTCTTATCTTTGCCGGAATACTGTGGTACCTTCTTGCAGAGCCCATTAAGGGTTATTTTGTGGGACGTACACAGGGAATAGCTGATGAGCTTGACAAGATTCAGGTAAAGCTGCGTGAATCGAAAGAGGCCAAAGAGGCTGCAATGCAGAAGGTCGAAGAGGCGAAAAAGTTTTCCGAAGAGATCAAAGTTACTGCTGAAAAAGAGAATAAAATCCTTGTCGAGAAGATTGCGCTGCAGTGCACAGATCATTATGAAGAAGGTGGCATAGTTATGGAAGAGCTGATCGCAAAACGCTATGTCAAGGCACTGGTATCCGTTCTTGACAAAAAAGCGCTTAACGGTGCTGCCGGAATTTTCAGTTCATTGGCATCGGAGTTCAATGACAGTAAGTTCAGGGAGATAATAAATAATCCCGACGTAAGCAATACCGTTAAAGAAGAGATACTTTTGGCCGGAGTTAAAAGTGCAAAAAGTGCCATTATCGACAATATGATCAAACTTCTTGTCGAAAAAAAGCGCCTTAATATTATTCCTGCAATCAGCCATGAACTGAAGCAGGAGATGTCAAGAATGGCCAAAAGCTATACGGGACAGGTTTTGAGCAACAGTGATGTCGATTCCAAGACACTTGCCGGATTAAGCAAGGATCTTGGTAAAAAACTGGATGCAAAGATAACTCTGGAGTTTAAAAAGACTGATTTTGACGGAATTAAAGTTGAAGTCGAGGATCTTGGTGTTGAGATAAACTTTTCCAGAACCCGTTTGAACACACAACTGGTTGAACACATTTTAAAAGCAATTTGATCTTTGAAGGGAGATAAGCAGTGGTAACAAAATTACAAGCAGATGAGATAAGCTCAATAATAAAAGAACGTATCGAAAACTTTGAGTTGAGTGTAGACATCAACGAAACAGGTAAGATCGTCACATATGCAGACGGTGTTGCACAGGTTTACGGCCTTAACAATGTAATGGCCGGTGAAATGGTAGAGTTCGAGGACGGCACACAGGGGCTGGTTCTTAACCTTGAGGAGAGCAGCGTCGGTGTAGTTATCCTTGGAAGCGGAGTAGAACTGCGAGAGGGCATGTCTGTAAAGAGACTGAACAAGCTTCTGCGCGTACCTGTCGGTGATGCGATGCTCGGCCGTGTTGTAAATGCAATTGGTGAGCCTATCGACGGAAAAGGCCCTATTGAAACTACAGAGACACGTTTCGTTGAGGAGAAAGCTCCCGGTATTATGAACCGTAAATCTGTACATGAGCCGATGGCTACAGGTATTAAAGCTATCGATGCTCTTGTTCCGATTGGACGTGGTCAGCGCGAAGTAACTGTAATCAGCGTCCCAGCCTTCTTCTACCTCGGATTCTGGTTCCTATATCAGCTCATGATGGGATTCGTCTCCCTGCTGGGAGTACCCTCAACTGTTGCTCAGGTAGTGCGCCGCCTGGAAGAGCATGGAGCTATGGAGTACACTATAGTTGTTGTTGCTTCTGCAGCAGAAGCGGCAGCTCTTCAGTTTCTGGCTCCATATACAGGTGTAACGATGGGTGAGTATTTCCGTGACAGTGGACGCCACGGTCTGATCGTTTACGATGATCTTTCCCTGATTCTTCGCCGACCTCCGGGCCGTGAAGCATATCCTGGTGATGTATTCTATCTGCATTCACGTCTTCTTGAGCGTGCAGCGAAAGTATGTGATGAGGATGGAGCAGGTTCTTTGACTGCACTTCCGATAATCGAAACTCTTGCAGGCGATGTTTCGGCATATATTCCTACAAATGTTATTTCGATCACAGACGGTCAGATATTCCTTGAAACTGACCTGTTCAACTCCGGTATCCGTCCGGCGATCAATGTCGGTCTTTCAGTATCACGTGTTGGTGGTGCTGCACAGATTAAAGCGACAAAGCAGGTTGCAGGTACACTGCGTCTTGACCTTGCACAATTTCGTGAACTTCAGGCTTTTGCACAGTTTGCATCAGATCTTGATGAAGTCAGCCGAAAGCAGCTCGAAAGAGGTCAGCGCATGGTTGAGGTTCTTAAGCAGCCGCCATTCTCGCCATTACCGGCTGAGAAGCAGGCTCTTATTATCTTTGCAGGAAATGAAGGCTATCTTGATGACATGGATGCTTCCAATGTTGTCCGTTTTGAAGCAGAGCTCTATCCTTTTATCGAAGCCTCATATCCGGCAATTTTTGAAAGCATCAGAAGCGCATTGAAGATCGACGATGAGACAAATGCATTGATGAAAAAAGCTATTGAAGAGTTTAAAGCTACTTTTGTAGCAGAGTAAGGACCATTATGGCCAACTTAAAAGATATTCAAAGGAAGATCAAGAGCGTATCAAACACGCAGAAGACTACGCGTGCTATGAAGCTGGTCTCTACGGCAAAGCTTAGACGTGCCGAAGAGCTGGCAAAACGCTCTCGTCTGTTCGCAGAAAAAACCAACCAGGTTATTCAGCAGATAGCGAGTCAGATCGAGTGTTATAAAAGCGGCGGCATCGAGAATCGCTGTTTTGCACAGATAGACGAGCCTAAAATGGTCGATATCATTTTTGTTACTGCTGACAAAGGTCTGTGCGGCGGCGGAATAGAGTTTTTCAACTATAATGAAATAGAGATGCTCGATACGGTGATCGGTCTGAGTTCGGCTCCGGATATGGAGCGCTCCTCGGAGTTTATAGAGAAGTCTATAAATGATTATAAAGATGGAAAGATCGATGGCGTATATATAGTCTATAACGGCTATAAAAATATGATTACGCAGGAGCTTCACGTTAACCGCATACTGCCGGTAGATACTACCGATTATGAGTGTGGTGACAACAACCAGAAATCTATGCTGGAAGTAGAAGCCGAAGATCAGGAGAAGATGCTTGATTCTTTGATGAACAAGTATGTCGAATATAACATGTACTATGCGTTGATAGATTCGGTTGCAGCAGAGCATTCTGCACGTATGCAGGCTATGGATTCAGCAACCAACAATGCAAAAGAGATGGTAAAATCACTGAACGTGCAGTATAACAAAGCGCGTCAGGAAGCGATCACGACGGAGCTGATAGAGATCATCAGCGGCGTTGAGTCAATGAAATAATGGAGGAAAATATGGTCGGTAAAATAATCCAGGTAATGGGTCCGGTTGTCGATGTTGATTTTGAGGGAAAGCTTCCTGCTATCAACGAGGCAATCGAAGTAAATATGAATGTAGAGGGCAGTGAATTCCGCCTTGTTCTTGAAGTTGCTGCACATATTGGTGACGGTCGTGTGCGTACGATCGCCATGGATATGTCAGAAGGGCTTGTCAGGGGCATGGATGCTGTTGCAACAGGCTCTCCGATAAAAGTACCTGTTGGCGAAAAAGTCCTTGGACGTATCTTCAACGTTATAGGTGAGGCTATTGACGGCGGAGAGCAGGTCACAGATGCGCCTACATGGTCTATTCACCGTGATCCTCCGCCGCTTGTTGAGCAGAGCACAAAAACAGAGATGTTTGAGACCGGTATTAAAGTGGTCGACCTTCTTGCTCCATATGCAAAAGGTGGTAAAGTCGGTCTGTTCGGTGGTGCCGGTGTCGGTAAAACCGTAATTATTATGGAGCTTATCCACAATGTTGCACATGCACACAGCGGATATTCCGTATTTGCCGGAGTCGGTGAGCGTACCCGTGAAGGAAACGACCTTTATCATGAGATGAAAGACTCAAACGTTCTTGACAAAGTTGCACTCTGCTACGGTCAGATGAGTGAGCCTCCGGGAGCACGTAACCGTATCGCACTGACGGGTTTGACAATGGCTGAGTATTTCCGTGATGAGCAGGGACTTGATGTTCTGATGTTTATTGACAATATCTTCCGTTTTGCCCAGTCAGGTTCTGAGATGTCGGCACTGTTGGGACGTATTCCGTCTGCCGTTGGTTACCAGCCGACACTTGCACGTGAGATGGGTGCCCTTCAGGATCGTATTACTTCAACAAGCAAAGGTTCTATTACTTCTGTACAGGCAGTATACGTACCTGCAGATGACTTGACCGACCCTGCTCCTGCATCTGTTTTCGCACACCTTGACGCGACTACGGTACTTAACCGTAAGATTGCAGAAAAAGGTATCTATCCGGCAGTCGATCCACTTGACTCTACATCAAGACTGCTCGATCCGCAGATTATCGGTGAAGAGCATTATGGTGTGGCACGTGGTGTTCAGCAGACGCTTCAGAAATACAAAGATCTGCAGGACATCATCGCGATTCTTGGTATGGATGAGCTTTCAGAAGATGACAAAGCGACTGTTGAACGTGCCAGAAAGATTGAAAAATTCCTTTCTCAGCCATTCTTTGTTGCAGAGATCTTTACAGGTTCTCCTGGAAAATATGTTTCACTTGAAGATACTATCAAAGGTTTCAAGGGTATTCTAGAGGGTGAATATGACCATCTGCCGGAGAACGCATTCTATATGGTTGGTGATATGAACGAGGCAATTGAAAAAGCTGAAAAAAGCAAGTAGATTGTCGGCCATATAAAGGAAAAATATGGAAACATTACATCTTGAAATTATTACTCCCAGCGGGTTGATCTTCAACGGTCAGGCTGCGGAGGTTACGCTTCCTGGTGAAGAGGGTGAATTTGGCGTACTGCCTCACCACGCATCTTTGACAACCCAGCTTCAGCCTGGTGTCATAGATGTTCAGATGGAAGACAAGACGGTACAGTCTATCGTCGTAAACTGGGGCGTTGTCCAGGTAGATGAAGAGAAAGTAGTCTGCCTGGTTGACGGTGCAGTTGCCATAAGCGGTGAAAGTGAAAGTGAAATTGCAAAAGCACTTGATGAGGCAAAAAAGCTGATCAGCGATGTTTCAGATTCAAATGTTGCAATAGCATCCGTATCTGCAAAGATAGAATCAGCTGCACATGGCTTAATGTGATCTATGACAGACGCACTACTGGATTTTTATTTAAAAAGCAATGCCGCAACTCTTGGGGTGCTGGCACTGCTTGCACTCTATTTTATAACTCTTAACTGGGTTTTTCTCTATCGTTATTTTTCAATAAACAGCTGGATATCCAAAGAGAGCAGTTCTCTCGAGGCTCTGTTGATGGGAGCATCTACCGTAGCCCAAAACTCATATTTGAACCATTTTATCAGAACCAGTGAAAAGCTTTCAAAAGAGGTGTTTGACCTGGGTATGTATGCGGCAAGCAACAAAAGAGGCCACCAAAGGACTCTCTTTCCTCTCCGTCGTAGCTTCAACAAGTCCGTTTATAGGACTTTTTGGTACAGTTGTTTCTATTTTGGACACCTTTAAACATATAGGTGGTGCAGGAGGAACGATGAGTATTATTGCTGCAGGCGTCTCCGATGCACTGGTTGCTACTGCTGCCGGTATTTTTGTGGCTATCTTTGCCTACACATACCACCAGATACTAAAGCGCCAGTCATTCGAACTGAACAGCCTGGTACATATGCAGTCTGATGTACTTCTTGCCAAACTCAACAGAGAGTCTTGATGGTCTATGACTGGGATGAAAAGCCGGAACTGAATATCACTCCTCTTGTGGATGTGATGCTTGTGCTGCTTGCCATTATGATGGTAATAGCTCCCAACATCGTTTACGAGGAGTTGATAAATCTTCCCCAGGGCTCTGCAAAAAAAGAGCTTTCCGAAAAAAAACCCGTACATATCACAATCAACAAAGAGGGGCAGGCTGTATTGATAAGTGCCGACAAAAGCCTTGATTATGGCCTGGTTATGTCCGTTCTGGCTGCAGTAAAGCAGGCCGGTTTCAGTGAGGTTTCTCTGGCTACCAATGGCTAAAAACAGTTTCTACTTTTATTTGAGCGGTTTACTCTCTTTTTTATTGTTTATCATAATACTGCTTGCCGTTATGTTTTTTGTTCTCTCTAACAGCAGGGCAAAGTCCTATGCAATGAAAAAAGAGAACTATATAGCCGTTTCAATAATGACGGATCAGAAAATTTCAACAAAAAACAATACTGATCAGACATTACAAAGTGCGCCAAAACCACCGGCAAAACCGAAATCCAAGCCGGCTGTAGAGAAAACTGTTGACATCTCTTCAATGTTTTCAGATGTAAATGAATATTACGCTAAAATTCAGGCATTTGTCTATGAACAGTTTTATCCCCCGGCAAATACCGAGGGGCAGGTTGCCAAAGTTTATATCAGTTTGGATAAGATGGGGCGTTTGCTGGAGTACAGAGTCTTGGTGTACTCATCAAACAGTATGTTTAACAGGGAAGTTGACCGGTTAAAGAACAGACTGATGTCTTTAAGATTTCCCAAACATCCTGATATGAAGGCTGCAACGCTTAATATTGAGTTGATTTCAGAAGGAGTAGAGTAGATGCGATTATTATTGGGTTGGTTGCTGGCAACCGTTTTTCTGTTTGGTGCCGATGCAACCATTGAAGTCATCAAAAAGGTCGATTCCTATCCATCTATAGCAGTTGAAGACTCTTCGGTCAGTTTTACCGATATGGCGAGTAAGCGTTTTTTCCGTCTTCTTGTAAGTGATCTGAATGTTCTTTCTTTATTTAATGTTGATCGCCACTATTCAACAATTAATTATGATAATGACAGGGTTGAGAGTCAAAACAGGGTGATGGACTATGTTCTTAGATACAGGCTGCGAAGTGATGACAGCGGTTCGTTTATAGTAGATATCAAACTGATACATGAGAACAGAGTTGAAATGCGAAAAAGCTACCGTGTATCAAATGTAAAGATGAATCCGTTTGTCGCCCATACGATAGCTTATGACATAAATGCTTATTTTGGAGCGGATCCTATTGACTGGATAAAGAGAAAAGTAATTATTTCACGCCTGTCCGGTCCGCATGAAAGTGAGATCGTGATCGCTGATTATACTCTCTCCTATCAGCATGTTATGATCAAAGGGGGTTTGAATGTTTTTCCAAAATGGGCTGATTCAAGCTACAAGTCATTTTATTATACGTCGTTGAGCGGTGATCTTCCGACACTGATCAAAATTGATACGCGTACCGGAAAGAAAACCAAGCTGTTAAGTTCTGACGGCATGCTTGTCTGTTCAGATGTAAGCAGTGACGGCAAAAAGTTGATTCTTACCATGGCTCCAGGCGGACAGCCTGACATTTATGTGTATGATGTTGAAAGTGGTCAATACAGACGTTTGACATCATTTAGCGGAATTGACGTCAATGGACAGTTTATGGATGACGGACGCATTGTATTTGTCTCGGACCGGCTTGGATATCCAAATATTTTTGCAAAAAGACTTGGCTCCAAAAGTGTTGAGCAGATGGTCTATTACGGCAAAAGCAACTCTGCCTGTACGGCACATAAAGAGTATATCGTCTATAAAGCGAGAGAGAGTTCGCATGCTTTCTCGAAAAATACCTTCAACCTGCATCTTATCTCTGTCAAAACGGATTTCATAAGACGATTGACAGCAACCGGCGTAAATGAGTTTCCACGCTTTTCCAGGGACGGTAATGCTATAATCTATGTTAAAAATTACAAACAGCAGAGTTCTATCGGGATTATGAGGCTGAGGGAGAATAAAAATTTTCTTTTCCCTCTAACTTCAGGAAAAATTCAATCGATGGACTGGTAATATACTCTCGTTACCCGGCAGGGCCATCGTATTATATTTAGTGTGATGATCCAACCACGCCCATCTCTTTGTCAATTCCCTCTTTAAGAAACAGGACAAATACAACGGTAGCGAAGATTACAGCTGCCAATCCCGTTTCGGTAAGAAGAAAAATTATGGCAAAAAGCATTACTATTGAGCTGATAATAAAACGTATATCACTGCTTCCAGGGCTTGATCCTGTTTCTTTAAATTCTTGCATGTCTGACATATTTACTCCAGTAATAGATAATCTATGATGGATGTATTATACTAAATATTTCAATTATTAAGATTTTTTGGCTAAAATCACATTAATTTAATTTTATCTAAGGGGAAAACATGAAAAGTACTGTTTTGTGGAGTGCAGTCATTGCAATATTGATATTTGGCGGTTGTAGTTCAAAAGAGCCGGTAATAGATGCTACTGATAATGGTGAGAAAACATCTAAAAGTAGTGATGATACGGTTGTTGTTGATGAAGAGGGCATTACAAGCATGCAGGATACTACAGAGATGGCTATGAGAAGCCTGGAGCGTAGAATGCAGGCTGTCAATTTTGCATTTGATAAATTTGATATCGCAGAGCAGGAGACCGGAAAGATTCAGGACAATGCTGTGCTTGCCAAAGGTGAGGCGGCAGATTTTACGCTTAAAGTCGAAGGCAATTGTGATGAGTGGGGAGATACTTAATTCCGTCAAGCAGCAGTCTGATTCCCAGAGCAGACAGATAGAAAGCCTTCGCAGCCGGATAGACGGACTGCAGACTATTCTTGAGGGCTTGACAGAGAAGTCCCAGAACAATAAGATTGAACTTTCCAAGATGCTCAGTGCTCAAGAAACACTACAGATGAGTGAGCAGGAGCGTTTAAAGCTTATGGAGGAGTCCGTCAGGGCAAATGAGCAGAACATACTCAAGCTTAAGACACTTATGGACGAGCTTTCTGTAATGATAGACACGCTTAATTCCAACTATGTAACCAAAGATGATTATAACAGGCTTGTCAATGATGTCAATGACTTTAAAGTTTTGGTTGGGAAAGAGCTTAAAAATATAGGAAGAAAAGCAACTTCGACAGCTGGCAGCAGTGATCCCTATGCAAACATGAATAGCAGAACACTTGCAAAACTTGCATTTGAAAACTACAATAAACTGTATTTTTCAAAAGCTATACCCCAGTATGAAGAGCTGATACGCCGTAAGCATAAACCTGCTTATGCACACTATATGATAGGGGAGATGTGGCATTACCGTAAAAAGTACGACAAGGCGATCTCTTACTATAAAGCTAGTGCCGCACTTTATGACAAGGCTTCATACATGCCTACACTTCTTCTGCATACTGCAGAGTCTATGGAAAAGACTGGTGATTATGAGAATGCAAAAGCATTTTATCAGGCTGTAGTTTTAAAGTACCCTGATTCAAAAGAGGCCAAATCGGCACAGCAGCGGTTAGATAATCCATAGGGTACCCCTAATTAAGAATACAGGGTCTGTAAAGACCCCTGCAGATATATAAATATTTCTTTTTCCACTATCCTTTATTTTTTCAGGCAACTGATAGTTTAATATGTTAAAATCGCGCAATTATTTTTTAAAAGGCTTATTATGGCAATTGAGGCAAATCAAATAGTATCTATAGAGTATGAAGTCCGCGACGGCGAAACGGTAGTAGACAGCAATATGGGCGGACAGCCTCTTGTTTTCATGTTTGGAAAGGGCCAGATTATTCCCGGGCTTGAGAACGGGATTGTAAATATGGCTATTGGTGAAAAAGGTGATGTGCTTGTTAAGGCCGCTGATGCCTATGGCGAGTATAATGACGAGGCTATGCAGGAGCTTCCAAATGAGCAGTTTGCAGGCATTGAGCTGACGCAGGGTATGACACTTTACGGACAGGATGAGAATGGCGGCACTATTCAGGTTGTAGTCAAAGAGATAAAAGACGAGACGGTTGTAGTTGATTTTAACCATCCGCTCGCAGGCAAGGATCTTATGTTTACTGTTGCAATAAGCGATATCCGCGATGCGACACCAGATGAAATAGCATCCGGTATACCGGCGGAAAACATGCAAGAGGATGAATGCTGCAGCAGTGACGGTCATGGTCACGGTGGCGGATGTGGATGCCACTAACTTCATAACTGCTTCACAAGGATCAAACGAAGCTTTTAAGACAGCAAATCTTCTTAAAACCCTCACTGTAAATGCACTGATTTTCGGTGAGAGCGGTACCGGCAAAAAAACACTTGCCAGGTACATTCTTCCAAGTGCTTCGATATTTGACGCAGCAGACTTTGATGAACTGCTTGCTATACTTCCGGGAAGTACGGAAATTATTATCACACATCTGGAAAACTCTCCAAATCTAAATACTCTTTTTGATGTTATCTCTCAAAACAGCATACGTGTAGTAGCTACTTGTGGATATAAATGCACCCATGAACTTATTGATGAAATGTTCAGTGTTCAGCTTAGTCTTCCTCCGTTAAGAGAACGCCCTGAAGATGTAGGGGTGCTGATCGAGAGTTTTACCTTGGAAGCAGAGGGGCTGTTTGGATGCGCAGAGGGATTTGATGCGCAGGCGTTCCAGCCGGATCTTAGTAAAAATGCAACCTCTTTGCGTCAACAGGTTTTTCTTGTAAATCTTCTTGAGAGCGTAAGTGAGAGTGAACTGATGATGATCATGGAGCGCTATTTGACAGATAAGTTAGGCTCAAACAGTGATTACCGAAAATTTTTGCACCTTTATGAGGTTCCTTTGCTTCGGGCGGGACTGAAGCGTTTTAAATCACAACTCCAGCTTTCACAAAGGCTGGGTCTCAATCGCAATACTCTTCGAAAAAAGATTATACAAAACAGCAGTTTTGATCTTGAAGTATAGCTGTCATATGCTAAACAGGATTGACAGGGGAGTTTTGTATATGTTCTTGAGTGCACTTGTTTCCGCACTTAATGGGGCTATTGCAAAAGTTCTCGGTGAAGATCTAAGTGCTCTGGAGATCGTCTTTTTCAGAAATATTTTCGGAGTACTGTTTCTGTTTTTAATGCTGCGGCACACACCGGCAAAGCTCCCGGGAGGAAAGGTTCACCTGCTCGTGTTTCGCGGTATTTTCGGATTTAGCGCAATGATCCTGTTTTTCTACACTATAACGGTTATACCGCTGGGGGAAGCCATAACTCTAAACAAGACTTCACCACTTTTTGTTTCAGTGCTGGCCTTTTTCCTTTTGAATGAACGTCTCGGTCCAAAGGCTGTCTTTGCACTGCTCGCAGGTTTTGTCGGGGTACTTTTGATCACAAAACCTACAGGTGCCGGTATGGGGTATGAACACTTTTTGGGAATCATGGGCGGCTTCCTGGCCGCTGCCGCCTATACGACAATAAAGAAGATCAAGCTTTATGGCAACAGGAACGCTGATACCATTTGTTCTGTTCCTGGTATCGCCATATATTGAAGCTCCGGATGCGCTCTCGTTCCTGTTTGTTGATTTTAAGCTGCCTGACTCTACCGGAATATGGATACTAATTGTTTCTATGGCGGTTATTTCTACTTTATCGCAATGGCTTTTGACAAAGGCGTACAGTCTCAGCCATGCAGGGATAATAGGGGTTGTCAGCTATACAAATATCCCTTTTGCCATTGGATT